>DATHNI010000016.1:0-26433 GCA_035486135.1 Acetobacteraceae bacterium | reverse complement strand
CTTCTATATCAGCCAGTCCGACAAGGGCGGCCTGGTATTCGGCGGCGACATCGACGGCTACAACTCCTACGCGCAACGCGGCAGCCTGGCGCTGGTGGAAAACGTGATGGAGGCGTGCATGGCGATGCTGCCGATGGCCGGACGGCTGCGCGTGCTGCGGTCCTGGGGCGGCATCATGGACATGTCGATGGATGGCTCGCCGATCATTGACCGGTCGCCGATCGAGGGGCTCTATCTCAACACCGGCTGGTGCTATGGCGGGTTCAAGGCGACGCCGGCGTCCGGCTGGTGCTTCGCGCACACGATCGCGAAGGACGCCCCGCATGCGCTGAACGCCGCGATGCGGCTGGACCGTTTCGCCACCGGGGCGTTGCTCGACGAGAACGGCGCCGGACCCTACCCCAACCGGCACTGAGGCACGCGATGCGCATTGCCTGTCCGCATTGCGGCGAGCGTGGCGGCGAGGAGTTTTCCTATCTCGGCGCGGCGGATCCGCAGCGGCCCGCGCCGGACGCGCCGATGCAGGCGTGGCACGAGTACGTCTATCTTCGCGACAATCCGGCCGGCGCGCATCGCGAGTTGTGGCAGCACGTGCATGGCTGCCGGCGGTGGCTGGTGGTAACGCGCGACACGCGCAGCCACGCGATCGCTGATGTGTGGGATGCAGCGCACAAACCTCTCCCGCGGAGCGGGGTTGGGCCGCGAAGCGGACCAACGCGGTTGGGTCGCGAAGCGAACCTACCGGAGCGGCGAGGGTGAGGGTGCCGCCCACCGCACAATCTGACTTCACGAACAATACCGTGCGTGCCGCGGCACCCTCGCCTTCGGTGCTTCGCACCTCGCGTTGGTCCGCTTCGCGGCCCAACCCCGCGCAGCGGGAGAGGTTTACAGCGGGCGGCCTGATCGACCGCGGCCAACCCCTGCCATTTCGTTTCGACGGCCGCGATCTGACCGGCCTGCAAGGCGACACGCTCGCCTCCGCCTTGCTTGCCAACGGAGTCCGCCTGGTCGGCCGCTCGTTCAAATACCACCGCCCACGCGGCATCCTCACCGCGGGATCCGAAGAACCGAACGCGCTGGTGGAATTGCGCGACGGCGCACGGCGCGAGCCCAACACACCAGCAACGATGATCGAACTGTTTTACGGCCTGCAAGCGCAAAGCCAGAATCACTTCCCGTCCCTGCGCTTCGACTTGCTCGCGGTGAACGGCGTGGTCGCGCCGCTGATCAAGGCCGGCTTCTACTACAAGACCTTCATGTGGCCGGCGGCCTTCTGGGAACGGGTCTACGAGCCGCTGATCCGTCGCGCCGCCGGCCTGGGCCGGGCCTCGGGCCTGCCAGACCCTGACACTTACGAACGCGCCACCCTGTTCTGCGACGTGCTGGTGATCGGTGCCGGACCCGCCGGTCTCGCCGCCGCACTGGCGGCCGGACGGCGCGGCGCCCGCGTGGTGCTATGCGACGAAGACTTTCAGCCCGGCGGCCGCCTGCTGGCTGAGGACGCAACGGTGGAAAGCCAGCCAGGCGCGGCGTGGGCCGCATCCGCTATCGCGGAACTGGCGACGCTGCCGGAGGTCCGCATCCTGCCCCGGACGACGGTGTTCGGCGCCTACGACCACGGCACCTATGGCGCGCTGGAACGCGTCGCCGACCATCGCGCCCAACCCGCCTCACCACACCAGCCACGCCAGCGCTGCTGGCACATTATTGCCCGCCGCGCCGTGCTGGCCGCAGGCGCCACGGAGCGTCCGCTGGTGTTTCCGGGCAATGACCGGCCGGGGGTGATGCTGGCTGGTGCCGTGCGCGCCTACCTCAACCGCTTCGCCGTCGCCCCGGGGCGTGACATCGTCCTCGCCACATCGGGCGACGAAGGCTGGCGCACCCTGGCCGACTGCCTGCGTCACGGGCTGCGCGTGGCGGCCGTCGTCGATCGCCGCGCGGACGTTGCGGCATCGCTTCAGGCGCTGGCGGCGCGCGCGGGTGCCCGCGTGTTTGCCGGCGGCTGCGTCGCGTCAGTGCGTGGAGCCCGCGGGGTGCGCTCGGTGACGGTCATCGACGCGGCCGGAACCGCGCACCGGGTCAGCGCCGATTTGCTCGCCATGGCCGGCGGCTGGAACCCGGCGCTGGCGCTGTCCACGCATCTCGGCGGGAAACCGATCTGGCAGGCGAGCGCCGCCGCCTTCATCCCGGGCGACCTGCCGCCCCGGATGCTGGTTGCCGGCGCGGCGGGGGGAAAATTCGGTCTTGCCGCCGCGCTGGCGGATGGCGCGCAGGCGGGCTCGGCAGCCGCCGCCTCGTGCGGCTTCGACGGTCCGCCACCGCCCCCGTTGCGTGCCGAACCTGGCGAGGAAGCCGCCTCCGCGCTCTGGCTCCCGCAACCCGGCGGCAAGGGCTTCGTCGATTTCCAGCACGACGTCACGGCCGACGACGTGGCGCTGGCACATCGCGAGGGCTTCCGGTCAGTGGAGCACCTGAAGCGCTACACCACGCTCGGCATGGCAGGCGACCAGGGCCGCACCGCCAACGTCAACGGCCTGGCGCTCATGGCGGCGCTGACCGGCCAAAGCATCGAGCAAACCGGCACGACCCGCCTGCGACCGCCCTACACGCCGGTGGCGATCGGAGCGCTCGCCGGCCACGACCGGGGGCGCGACTTCCGCCCCACCCGCCTGACGCCGGCGCATGACTGGGCCGTAGCGCAGGGCGCGGTCTTCACCGAGGCGGGCGCCTGGCTGCGCGCCTCGCATTTCCCCGAATCCGGCGACGCCGACTGGCTGGCCGCGGCAAGCTGCGAGGCCCTGGCAGTGCGGCAATCCGTCGGTGTGTGCGACGTCTCGACGCTGGGAAAGATCGAGATGGCCGGGCCGGATTGCGGCAGCTTCCTCGATCGCCTCTACATCAACACGATGTCCACGCTGCCGGTGGCGCGCGCGCGTTACGGCGTGATGCTGCGCGAGGACGGGCTGGTGCTGGATGACGGCACCGTGGCGCGACTCGCGCAGGATCGGTTCGTCATCAGCACGACGACCGGCAATGCGGCGGCGGTGCTGTCACATATGGAGTTCTGCCACCAGGTGCTGTGGCCCGAGCTCGACCTGCATTTCGTTTCCGTCACCGATCGCTGGGCGCAGTTCGCCCTGGCCGGACCGCGCGCGCGGGACGTGCTGGCGGCGGTGCTCGATCCCGGCTGCGACGTTTCCAATGCGGCGTTTCCATTCATGGCTGCGTGCACCGCCAGCGTACTCCACGGCGTCGAGGCGCGGCTGTTCCGCATCTCGTTTTCCGGTGAACTGGCCTATGAAATCGCGGTGCCGGCAGAGCATGGCGACGCCGTTGTCCGGGCGCTGATCGCGGCGGGCGAGACGTTCGGCATCCGGCCCTACGGCACCGAGGCGATGGCGATCCTGCGCGTCGAGAAGGGCCATCCGGCGGGCGGCGAGCTGAATGGCCAGACGACGGCCCGCGACCTCGGGCTGGAGCATATGATGTCGCGGCGCAAGGACTATATCGGCCGGGTGCTGGCGCAGCGTCCCGCGCTGCTGGCGCCGGACCGGCTGTCGCTGGTGGGTCTGCGGCCGGCGGACCGGACCAGCCGGTTGCGCGCGGGGGCGCATTTCATTCCGCTCGGCGCCGCGGCAACGATCGCGCACGACCAGGGCTGGGTGAGTTCCGCTGCCTTCTCTCCCACGCTGGGCCACTGGATCGGGCTCGGCTTCCTCGCCGGCGGCATGGCGCGGGCCGGGGACCGCGTCCGCGCCGCCGATCCGTTGCGGGGGGAGGATGTCGAAGTGCAGGTCGTCGCGCCCTGCCAGGTCGATCCGGACGGAGCGCGCCTGCGTGTCTGAAACCCCGGCAACGAGCGCCCGGTGGCGGCTCAGCCTTGGCATGGCCTCGGTCGCCGTGCGGCGCGGCGGGGCGCCGGAATTGGCGCGGGTGCTGCACGAGCATGCCGGGCTGGCTCCGCCGGAGCCGGGCCGCTGGGTCGGCGACGACACCCTGGCGCTGGTGTGGTCCGCACCCGGGCAGTTCCTGGTGGCCGGCGATCCCGAGGCGACGCAGCGCCTGGTTGAGGCTCTGCACGGACACGCGTTGGTGATCGATCTCAGCGGTGGGCGCGTGGTGGTCCGGGTGTCGGGCATGTCGGCCCGCGATGTCCTCGCACGCTGTGTACCGCTCGATCTGCATCCACGCGCCATGCGCCCGGGCCACGCCGCATCGACGATCGCCGCGCATATCGGCGTGCAGATCTGGCAGATCGATGCGGCGCCCACCTACGATATCGCCGGGCCGGCCAGCTATGCGGCCAGCCTGCGCCGGGCGTTGGAGCAGTCGGGAGCGCGTTTCGAAGACGTATCGTGATGGGGTGGCCGTCCCCCACCCAAGCCCCGGGCCCTGCCCCGCGTGATGGGGTGGCCGCCCCTCACCCAAGCCCCGCGCCCCGCCCCGCGTCATAGCCGGCGAAGGCCGGCTACCCACGACTTTCCGTCGTTCCGCACAGCAAATTCGCGGATGGCCCCCGGGGAGCCCGGCTTCAGCCACTTGACCCGGCGCCAGCGATGACACGAGAGGAGGCAGCCTCGCGGCAGATTGCAGCGCCAGGCGCGCACCCCAATTTGCAGGCCATGGAATTGCAAACTTGACGACGAACGTGCCGTCTCCGCCGGCCGATGCGTTGGCCAACCTCCTCGCCCGTGGCCACGCCGCGCTGGTCGCCGGCCGGATCGCAGATGCGGTCCGATTTCTCACCGGCGCAATTGCCAACACGCCAACTCATGCCGGTGCGCATCACCTGCTGGGGCTGGCGCTGGAACGGCAAGGCAATGCCCGCGCGGCGCTTGCAGCATTTCTGCGCGTCCTGGAACTGGTGCCGGGCAGTACCGATGCAGCGATCCACGCGTCGGCACTGCTGCTGAGTTTCGGCGATCGGCACGGCGCGGCGAACTGTTTGCTCAGCGCCGCTGCCGCCGCCGCACTGTCCAATCCAGCGGAAGCCGGAATATGCCGCGCGCGTGCCCTCGGTCTGTTGGAGCGCCACGATGCGGCCGCCGCCGTGTTGCGCGCCGTGTTGTCGCAGTTTCCCGACCACGCCGAGGCATGGCGCTTGCTCGGCAATACGCTGTCGGTCGCGGGTGCGATGGACCAGGCGCGTGCGGCGTTTCGTCGCGCCATGGAGAGCAAACCGCGCGACGCGTCGGCGGTGCTGGACTTCGTGCGGTCCGGCAGAATCGCCGAGGCTGACCGCGACCTGGTGGATCGGATCGAACGCGACCTGGCGCAGCTTGATGCGTCGCCGCGACATCAGGTGTTGCTGGGCTTCGCGCTGGGCAAGGCGTACGACGATCTGGGCGAACCGGCCAATGCCATGCGCGCCTTCGACCGTGCCAACGCGATCCGGGCGCGGCTGTCGCCGTTCGACCGCATCGGTTTCACCACCGACGTGGACCGCATCATCGTTGCGTTTCCCGGCACAACGCCGCATCACGCGGACGCCGGCCGAGCCATCATCATCGTCGGCATGCCGCGATCCGGGACGACGCTGGTCGAGCAAATCCTGTCCTGTCATCCGGATGTCGCGGCGGGCGGCGAGATGGCGTTCTGGGGACAATGGGGGACACGCTGGCTTGCGCAGGGGCCGGCCGACCCAGCCACGATTCGGGCGGAGTATGCACAGGTTCTGGACCGGGTCTGTGCAACCTCTGCCAGGGTGACCGACAAGAATCCGTTCAATTTCGCCTGGCTCGGGCTGATCCGCCTTGTGTTGCCGAACGCCACGATCATCCATTGCCGGCGCGATCCTCGGGATGTTTGCCTCTCGGCGTATATGACGCTGTTCAGTGGCGGCAACGCGTGGGCCGCCAATCGCGACGACCTTGCGTTGTTCTATCGGCAGTATCTGCGGCTCATGCAGCACTGGCGCGCGGTGCTGCCGTCACAGCGCTTGCTCGAGATCGACTACGAGGCAATCGTTGCCGATCCCGCAGGGGCCGCGCGGCAGCTTGTTGCGTTTTGTGGACTGGATTGGAACGACGCGTGCCTGCGTCCGGAGGCGAACCCACGGCCGGTGCATACTGCCAGCGTCTATCAGGCTCGCGAGGCGGTGCACCGGCGGTCGGCCGGACGATGGCGCTCCTACGCGCCGTGGCTGGGGGCGTTGGGTTCGCTGCCGTTGCCGGGTTAGCCGCGACGGGGCCGGTGCGCTGGTCCTGCCTTGATTGGCGCTTGGCGACATTCCTTGCGTCGCAGGCGGGTGCGGGCGGCACCGCATTTTGACACGGATTAGCACGGAAAGAAGTTTAAGCCACGGATTAGCACGGACCGTAGAAGTTCAAGCGGGTACGCACGATTCTCGCTGCTCGGTGGATTTATTCTTTCCGTGCGAATCCGTGGCTTAAGCTGCGTTCCGTGCCAATCCGTGTTACAATGTCTTACCTGACTTATTGTCTCAGGAACCTCCGGATGCTGCGGTAGGCAGCAACCAGCAGACTCAACCGGAACACCCCGAAACGACAACGCCCCACCTTGAGACGGCGGGGCGCGTCGACGTTCCTCGGACCTAAACTTGCGGTCGCGGTTTGCTACCAGCCGGTAGCGGGAGTGTCCAGTTTTTTTCTATGCTGCATTGCAAAATATCGCTTGCACACGAATGACCGATCGCCTAGTTTCCGCGTCGCAGCAATGCGGCCCCTGGCCGCGCTGTCTGCTTTCTTGGACGTTTCCTCCCTAAACTTGGCGGCCCCACAAGGGTCGCCATTTTTTTGCCCGGAGCCCGAAAGCGGGGCGGATCCGGGCTTTTTCGGGCGGTGCACCAGATCGCGGCACCGCCGGACCGCGAGCGGTGGCCGGCAAAGCTGCGTCGCCCAACTCCGGACGCAGACTCACGCCGGCCAATAGGCATGCGAACAGGGCATGGCAGTAATTCCCCGCCCCGGGTAGAATCCGGTTGCTCCCTGAGCCTCAAACCGGAGGAAAGCCATGCCGTTCGACGAAACCGGAGGTCGCCCGGGACGCCGCCCATCCCGCAACGTACTTGGCGGCGTGCTGGAAAGTTGCTCGGTCCGCCCCCTGACCGGCTTTTTCCGCAACGGCTGCTGCGACACGTCGCCGGAGGATTACGGCAGCCACACGGTCTGTGCCCTGATGACCGACGACTTCCTCGCGTTCAGCAAGCGCACCGGCAACGACCTGTCCACCCCTCGCCCGGAATTCGGCTTCGATGGGCTGAAGGGCGGCGACCGCTGGTGCCTGTGCGCGCCTCGCTGGCAGGAGGCACTGGAGGCCGGTTTCGCGCCGCACGTCGTCCTGCGCGCCACCGAGGCTGGCGCGCTGCGCTGGTGCACCCTGGAAGATCTCAAGCGCTTCGCTGTCGATCTGGCCTGACAAGCGCTCGATGCTCGACGCGGGGCCATCGGAGGCAGAGCAATTGCTGGCGCATGCCAGCGCGCTGGTCCCGCTGCTGGCTGAGCGCGAGGCCGCAACGAACGCCGCGCGCGACGTGCCGGCCGAGACGGTGGCCGCATTCCATGCCGCCGGCCTGCTGCGCGTGTTGCAGCCGCGCCGCTTCGGGGGCTTGCAGCAATCCTTCGGCGTGTTCTCGCGCAGCATCGAGATCCTGACCGAAGGCTGCGCGTCCAGCGCCTGGGTCTATGCGGTGCTGGCAGAGCACCAATGGATCATCGCTTCGCTGCCGGAACAGGGGCAGATCGACATCTGGGGTGACGATCCGTCGGCGGTGGCGTCGTCCTCGCTGGCCCCGCGCGAGACCGCGACACGCTGCGACGGCGGCTGGCGGCTATCCGGGCGGTTCCCGTTTTCCAGTGGCTGCACCCATGCGCAATGGGCGATCATCGGCGCGCGCTGCGAGGATGCGGCCGGCAACGTCGCGACGCGCTACCTGCTGGTGCCGATGCGCGAGATCGAGATCATCGACGACTGGCACGTGCTCGGATTGCGCGGGACCGGCAGCCGCACGTTGTTGTTGCGCGACGTGTTCGTGCCGGTGCATCGCACGGTGCTGCTGCGCGCGTTGCTGGACGGCACGCCGCCCGGCGTTCAGGTGCATCCCGACTACGACATCGTGCGCGCGCCACGCGGCTACCTGGTGGTGTTTTCGCTGCCTCCCGTGGCGTTCGCCTTGGGCCGCCGCGCGCTGGCGACCGCCGCCGCTTCACTGTCCGGGCGGCTGTCGCGCGGCACGACGCGGATGGCGGAGTCGGAGGTGGTGCAGTTGCGCCTGGCGGAAGCAGCGGCCTCGATCGAGGTGGCGTCGCTGCTGCTGGAAACCCGGCGCGAGCAGAGCCTGGAAGCGGTGGCGTCAGGGCGGCCGATCACGCTGGAGGAAGTGTTGCGCAACCGCCGCGACCTGACCTTCGGCATGCGGCAGATTCGTGATGCGGTGCAAAGTTTGTGGGAGCTGTGCGGTTCACGCGCGGTGCAGGATGCGGATCCGTTGCAGCCGATGCTGCGAGATGTTCTGACAATCGCCACGCATCAGGCGTTCAGTCCGTTAGCGACGTTGTTGCCGTATGGACGCCTGTTGCTCGGGCTGCCACCGGGCGCGGGCGAGGCGTAAGGCCTGCGGATCAGGTGTGCACGAACATTCGTGCCGCGGCGAGCAAAGCGCCTGCGATGACTCCGGTTATGCCGATCTGGCCGGCGACGATGGCGGTCACCATGACCCAGGTGGTCGGCAGGGCCCTCGCATTACCGCGCAGTTCGCCGATGTCTTCCTTGGTCGCCAGGTAACGGTGCATAGTCTCGGTTTGGTGATCGATCTTGGCGTTCAGCGCAGCGATATCCACCCGGAGTTCAGCAACCTCCACCTTAGTCGCCATGCTCGGCAAGGTGGCGCGGATCTCCGCCACGGCAACGTCGATCCTCGCGATCGCCGCGGTGTTGTCGCGCATCGCGTCTTCCAGCCGGGAAACTCTTTGTTCCATGCCGCGATCGTAGGGCCCACCAGCGGACGTTCAAGTGGTGAATCGGGCACAATACTCTCCATACAATTGCATGTTGGATCGGTTTCGTGCAGACATGACTTGCTCTATCCAACAAAACTAAATCGAATATGAAGGCCATGACTGACTCACCTCTGCCCGCCGAGTTCGCATTGATCGCGCGGCATTTCCGACCGCTTGCCGGACCGGGTGCGCTCGACCTGCGTGACGACGCGGCCTTGCTCGCACCGCCATCGGGACGCGAACTCGTGCTGACCGTGGACGCGATGATCGGCGGCGTGCATTTCCTGCCCGACGATCCGCCGGACCTGATCGGACGCAAGCTGCTGCGCGTGAACCTGTCGGACCTGGCGGCCAAAGGTGCCACGCCACTCGGCTACCTCATGACCGTTGCGGCACCGCGCGACACACCGGACGCGTGGTTCGCCGCCTTCGCCGCGGGCCTCGCGCAAGACCAACTGGAATTTGCTGTTGCCTTGCTCGGCGGCGACACCACCTCGACGCCGGGACCGATCGCGTTGTCGCTGACCATCATCGGCCATGTCGCGCCAGGAACGATGGTGCGACGCACCGGTGCGCAGCCGGGCGACGGCGTATGGGTCACCGGGACGATCGGCGACGGCGCACTCGGTCTTGCGGTGGCACAGGGGAAACTGACCGATCCCACCGGCCACCTGCACCGCCGCTATCTTCTACCGCAACCACGCGTGGGCCTGAAGATTGCCGGCGTGGCCACTGCCGGCATGGACGTGTCGGACGGGCTGGTGCAGGACCTCGGCCATCTCTGCCGCGCCGGCGACCTGGCCGCGGATATCGACGCCGCGCTGCTGCCGCTCTCACCGGCTGCGCGACAGGCCGGCGCCGGATCGCTGTCCACCATCCTGACCGGCGGCGACGACTACGAACTTTTGCTTGCCGTCCCGTCCGATCGCGAGGCCGCGTTGCACGATGCCGCACGCGAGGCCGGCATACCAGTCACCCGCATCGGCCGCTTCCGTGCCGGCCCGCCGGGTGTCATGGTGCACGGCCCCGACGGGAAACCACTTTCTCTCGCCAAGGGTGGGTGGAGCCACTTTTAGCCGGCAAGGACCAATGAACAAGAACGTCTGGCTGCTATTCTGCTGTCAGGCGCTGATGAACGCCATCATGTCCGGCCAGACGGTGATGGCCGCGTTGATCGGCCATTCGCTGGCGGTGGACAAGACGCTCAACACGCTGCCGATGGCGATCCAGATGACGGCGATGATGTGCGCCTCGATCCCGGCCAGCATGGTGTTCGCGCGGCTTGGGCGGAAACCCGGGTTCTGGCTCGGCTGCCTGGGATCGCTGGCTGGCAGCGTCACCTTCATGCTCGGCATTTGGTACGGCAGCTTCCCGCTGTACTGCCTGGGCGCGGTGCCAGCCGGGCTGGGCTGGGGCATCGCGCAGCACTTGCGTTTCGCGGCCGCCGAGGTCGCCGCGCCGGCGTCGCGTCCGCGCGCCATCTCGCTGGTGATGACCGGCGGCGTGCTGGCCGCCATTGTCGGGCCGGAGTTGGTGAAGCGGACCAACATGCTGATCCCGCCGCTGGCTTTCCTCGGCACCTATGCGTGCCTGACGGTGTTGCCAGTGCTCGCCGCGATCCTGCTGCTGTTCACCAGCATGCCGCAGGCGATGCGCGCCGAGGGCGCTCCGGTGCCGTTCCGCACCATCCTGTCGCGGCCGAATTTCATTGCGGCCGTGGTGTGCAGCATGGTCGGCTACGGCACGATGAACCTGGTAATGGCCTCGACGCCGTTGCAGATGATGTTCTGCGGGTTTGGCATCGGCGCGAGTGCGGATGTGATCCGCGCACACTCGATCGCGATGTTCCTGCCGGGGTTCGTAACCGGGCGGCTGATCCAGCGGCTGGGCGTGCATCGGATCATCTTCGCGGGTGGGGCGCTGACGCTGCTGTGCGTGGCGGTCAACGTGGCGTTCAGCCCCAGCTATGCGACGTTCCTGGTGGCGCTGATGCTGCTTGGGGTGGGTTGGAATTTCATGTTTGTCGGGGGCACCACCCTGCTGACCACTGCCTATGCGCCGGCTGAGCGGGTACGCGTGCAGGCGACGAACGACTTCATCGTGTTCGGAACGGTGGCGTGCACCGCTTTCACGTCCGGCGCGGTGCAGGCCACGGCCGGTTGGGCGGCGCTGAATTTGACTGTGGTGCCGCCGGTCATTGTCGCAGTTTCGCTGATCGCCTGGCACTGGACCGCGCGCGCTCGTCTGGCACCGGCTTCGGTGTAGCAAGCCAAGGCCAGGGGCTTTGCCCCTGGACCCCACCAAGGGGCTCTGCCCCTTTGATCCCCGCCAAGGGCGGAGCCCTTGGAACCCTTTACTGGAGAGGTTGGACGGGCGGGGGGAGGACGGCGTCATGGTCGCTGCCTGACCGACGATCGTCGGCCAGGCAGCGACCATGACGCCGTCCTCGTCCCCCCGCCCGTCCAACCTCTCCAACGAATGGATTGCAAAGGCGCTGCCTTTGCTGGGGCTTGGGCCGCAAAGCGGACCAAGGGGGGCAAAGCCCCCTGACGGGTCCAGGGCAGAGCCCTGGCCTTTCCTTGCCTCACCCGAGCGGGCCGGAATAGCGCTCCAGGATCTCGAACGGTTCCTCGCCCAGTCTGCCACGCCAATCCTTATAAAACCCGCCGTTCTTCAATCCGTCGCGAAAGCTCTGCGTCTCCGCGACATTGAATACCAGGCCGAGCTTCTCGAGATCCGCCTGCGCGGTCTTCTCGCCCGCCGCCATGTCGTCGCGCTCACGCAGCGCCGACGCGTTCAGGTTGCGCGCGACGATTGCCTTCAGATCGTCCGGCAGACCCTGCCACGCAGCGGCATTGCAAACGAACCAGTGGCCATCCCACACGTGGTTGGTAATGGAGCAATATTTCTGCACCTCATAAAGCTTGGTCACCTTGATCAGCGTCAGCGGGTTCTCCTGCGCGTCGGCGATATGCGTCTGCAATGCCGAGTAGAGCTCGGTGAACTGCAACGCCAGCGGCGCCGCCTTCAGAGTCTTGAACAGCGTCACCAGGCTGGGCGCGACCGGCGTGCGGATTTTCAACCCGGCCAGGTCGTCGGCGTTGCGAATTGGCTTGGTGCTGGTGGTGATGTTACGAAACCCCAGGTCCCACATGCGATCCATCGCCACCAGCCCGGTCTTCGCGGCGATCTGCGTGCGGACGTATTTTCCCAAATCGCCGTCCATTGCGGCCCACAGCTTGTCATAGCCGGACCACGCAAAACCGAGCGCGTTGATCGCCGTCACCGGCAGGATCGTCGCCAGGATCTGCCCGGTCGGCTGGCAGAATTCGATCGCACCGCTGCGCGCCTGCGACAGCAGGTCGTTGTCACCGCCGAGCTGACCGTCGGGGAAGATCTGCAGCTCCATGCGCCCGTTGGATTCCTTGCTGATCGCGGCAGCAGCCTCGGCCAGACGGATGTGCAGCGGGAATGTGGTGGGCGCGGTGTGGGCGAACTTCCAGGAGTATTCGGCCGCCCTGGCATAGCGCGGCAGCAGCGGCGCGGCGAGCACGGCGGTGCCGGCGCGCAGGACGGTGCGGCGGGTGGTGGACATGCTTGGCGTTTCCTTCCCGTGGATCGCAGCGCTTTTAGACCCTCCGTCCCGTCAAAGGGAGAGGGTTGCCGAATGGCCGGTATGGCGCACGGGGTGGGCGGGACCGTTCCCGCCCACCCCGTCACGACACTCAGGCGGCCTTTGCCATCGGCACGTGTGCGCGCAGGAAACGGCGCACTCGATCAATGGTGCGGGCCTTCAGTTCCGCCGGCTCCTTCCAGGGGAATACCGTCACCTCGGCATTCGGGCACAGCGAGGCGACGTCCACCGACGACTGGTAGGGATGCGCGATGATGTTGTCCGGCAGCACCAGCAGCGGCGTCTGGCAGGACCGTGCGAATTCGCGAGACACGCTGTAAACGAAGTCCGGCCGTACCCGATAGAGATTGTGCAGGTATTGCCCCACCATCCCCATGGTCAGGTCGGGCCGGCGCTTGAGCAATTCGGGCGCCCAGACCTCCTTGCCGGAGCGATACATGTAGTCGGGGTCGGCGTCGGTGTGTCCGACCGTCTGGCACAGCACCGCCGCCAGGACGCGCTCCGGCGCCCGCTCGACCAGCTTCATCGCGAAGCAGCCGCCGATGCAGTAGCCCATGTAGAAGAACTCGCGAATGCCGAGATGGTCCATCAGCCCGAGCTGATCGTCGGCGAACGCGCCCCAAGCGTCGCCGGTCGGGATCGGCCCGCTCGACTCGCCACCATTGGCATTGCGCTGGTCCATGGTGATACAGCGGAAGTCGTGCTTGAACTCCTCCATCGCGTTGAATACCGCGGTGGGCCAGTTGCTCATACGCGAGTTCAGGCCGCCTCCCGGTGTCACCAGCAGCGGAAAACCGCTGCCCACCTCTTCATAGCGGATGCGAACGTCACCCTTTTCATAGAATGGCATCTCTGTACCTCCTCCTCGCAGCGTGCGATGCGTTTCGCGTTATGCTGGGCGGGGAGAAGCGTGCTGACCTCGACGGCGCTTGTCCAGAGCCGCCGCCGGCGGGCCGGCCGCCGCGCGCATCCTCACAGGAATCCCACCGAGATCCATGGCACCGCGGCGACGATCGCCAGCCCGACCATCAGCGCCAGCAGATAGCGCCAGATGTGACGGAACGCCGCGTCCGGCGTGCAGCCTCCGACAGCGCAGGCGACGTAGTAGCCGACGCCGAACGGTGGCGCGAACAACCCGACGCCCATCGAGAGGATCGCTACCATTGCGTAGTGCACCTCGTGGATGCCGAGTTGGTGGGCGATCGGGAACAGCAGCGGCCCGAACAACACCATTGCCGGTATGCCTTCCAGGATGCTGCCGAGCACGGTGAACAATACGATGGAGATCGCCATGAACGACACCGCGCCGCCCGGCATTCCCTTGATCCAGCCGGCGACCACGTTGGAAAAGCCGGAGCTGGTGATTGCCCAGGCCATCGCGGTGGCGGCGCCGACGATCAGCAGAATCGCGCCGGTCAGCGCGGCGGTGCGCACCAGCATCGGCACCAGGCGGCGCCAGTCGAACTCGCGATACACCAGCAGGCCGGCGAGTGCGGAATAGACGATGCCGATCGTGGAGACCTCGGTCGCGGTCGCCACGCCGCCTACCACGGCGCCGCGGATCAGGAACGGCAGCACCAGGGCCGGCACGGCGATCACCAGGCTGCGGCCGATCGCACGCGCCGAGGCGCGCGGCGCCGTGGTGGTGTCGTGCCGCGCGCGCATCCACACCATGAAGCACAGGATCAGCCCGACGACGAAGCCAGGCATCAGGCCGCCGGTGAACAGCGCGGCGATCGAGATGTTGGTGACCGAGCCAATGGTGATCAGGATGAGGCTCGGTGGGATGGTCTCGGTCTGCGCGCCGGTGGCGGCCAGCAGCGCCACCATCTCGCCGCGTTGCGCGCCGCGCGCTTCCATTTCCGGAAACAGTACCGGCGCCACTGCGGCCATGTCGGCGGCTTTCGAACCGGAGATGCCGGACACCAGGTACATCGCGGCGACCAGCACGAAGGACATGCCGCCGCGCAGATGCCCGATCAGGTTGGCAAGGAAGCGCACCATGACGCGCGCCATGCCGGTCATTTCGATCAGCAATCCGAGGAACACGAATAGCGGCACCGACAGCAGCACCGGATTCGACATGCCGGTGTCCATGCGCGCCACCAGCACGGACAGCGGCACATGAGTTGTTAGCGCGAGGTAGCCGAGCGTGGACAGGCCGAACGCAACGGCGATCGGGATACCGGCGAAGACCGTCGCAGCGACCACGCCGAAGAAGAAGATCAGCAGGTTCAGCCGGCCCAGCGTAGGAAACACCGGGTGCAGCAGCCAGAAACCTCCGAACAGCGCGATGACCAGAAGCAGGGCGGCAAGCGCTGAGGGCTTCTCGCGTGGATCGATGCGGAGAACGGCGGTGACGATCATCAGGCCGACTCCGACCGGCATCGCGGAGGCTCGCCAGCTCATCGAGATGTCGAGCGACATCAGCGACACGATCGATTCGTTCTCCACATAGGCAATGGCTGGCAGCAGCAATGCGAGCAGGAAGAAGGTGAAGGCGAACAGCGACAGATGCTCGAAGAACGGGCGCAGATGGGCGGGCGCGCGGGTGGCGAAGGCGGTCATCCGCATGTGTTCCTTGCGGCGCAACGCCAGCGCGCCACCCAGCATGGCGAGCCACAGGCAGAGCATCGAGGCCAACTCGTCCGACCAGATCAGCGGGCTGTGAAACACGTAGCGGGCGACGATGCCGACGAACAGGATGACGATCTCCACTGCGACCAGCGACGCCGTCACGAGTTCCAGTGCCGTGCCGATGACGCGGTCGAGGCGCGCGGCGATGCCGATGCCGGCTGGCGCGGGCGTGGCGATGGCTTGGTCGCTGGCGGACATGTCCGCTTCCTCTCCTGTTGGGGCGAGTGTCGCCGATACCGGGGCGGACGGGAATGGTGCGATGGGTCCGAGAGCCGGTCTCTGTCCTCGTCATGCCGACGAAGGTCGGCATCCACGACTGTTCTGTTCTCGGTTCGGGTAGGAAAATCGTGGATGCCGACCTTCGTCGGCATGACGGTTGGCGCGGCCCGTGCGACGCACTCGAGAGTCATTGTTCACGGCGCCTGGTGTCAGTCTCACCAACGCCTGATACAGTCGGCGTTCGCACCCGATCGAGGCTACCGGATGACCATCGGATTCCTGGCCTGGTTCTACCCCTGGACCAAGGCTCTGCACGTGATTTCGCTGATCGCCTGGATGGCCGGCATGCTCTATTTGCCGCGGCTCTACGTCTATCACTGCGACACACTGCCGGGGTCCGTGGAAAGCGAGCGCTTCAAGGTGATGGAATACCGATTGCTCAGGCAGATCACGAACCCGGCGATGATCGCCACCTGGACGTTCGGCATCCTGCTGGTGTTGACGCCAGGCGTCATCGACTGGTCTGCCCATTGGTGGCACGTGAAGCTCACCTGCGTGCTGCTGCTCTCCGGGTTCCACGGCATGCTGTCCCGCTGGCGGCGGGAGTTTGCGAACGACCAGCGTCACAGGCCGCAGCGCTTCTACCGGATCGCCAACGAAGTCCCCACGGTGCTGATGGTCATCATCGTGATCATGGTGATCGTCCGGCCATTCTGACATGGGAACGCAAATGCGACGGCCGGTTCCTCACCGCGGCGGAGCCGTAGGCTCCCCCTGCGCGAAAATCGGCGCCGCAGCGACGGAGTTCTCGATGATCGCGGCATCTTCCGGCAGCAGGAAGCCTTCGCTCTGCGCCGTGCCGGCAGCGGTGCGGATGCGGTTCACGTAGTCGTTCTGATCTTTGTAGCGCTCGGCCAGCGACGGGCGATTGTCGTGCGCCGCCTCGCGCGCGTCGCGGGTCGCGGCGAACGGGAGATAGGCGCCCACCAGCATGCAGGTGAACGTCAACGGCTCGTTCTGCGCGCCGTGCACGCCCAGCGGCACGGCCAGGTCCGGCAGGCGCACGCCGCCCATCGGGTTGCCGTCGGCGTCGCGCTGCGGCTCTTGAATCACCGCGTCGGGCAGGTTCCTCGGTGCGCGCAACACCGTCGGATCGCCGTTGGCGGGCTGCAACGGCATCAGGCGGGTCGGCGGCGGCTCGGCATTGGCACTGACCCATGCATCGAGCCGCAGCAGCGTGGCGCGCGACACCGGCGTCCAGTCGAGCCGGCCCGGCGCCAGCTTGCATGACGGGGCCTTCTCAACGGTCGCATGCGCGCCACCGGCGATGTCGTACATGCGCACATTCGCCGGCAACGGCAGATCGGTGGTTCCCTTCGCACCCGTGCGGCCGAGCGAGGCGCGGATGGAAAAATAGTCCACAGTCGAATTGATCATCAGCATCTTCGGCGGGATCTCGCCGCGCGCCTGCACCTTGGCGATGATCTCGCCGATCGTCAGCACGCCGTCATGCACGCCGGGAAATTCCGGATCATCGAAGGTTGGCGCACCGTCGGCGCTCGATTGCGGACCGGTGCCGGAACGCATGATCGGCAGCAGACCGGCCCCCGAGACGAACACGTGCATGCCGTCGATCACCCGGTGGCCATCGACCTGGTTGAAGCCATCGAGCAAGAAGGTTTTCAGGAAACGACCGGTCTGCGATTTGCCGCTGGCCAGCACGTGGCTGATTTTGCCCGCGAGCGGGTTGGGCGTGCCGGTTGCGTCGGCGGCGTCGTGCGCCAGGAAATCGGCGGCGTCACGGACGATGGCGAAGCCAACGCCCTCGACGAAGCGCTGCTTGCCGTCGGGACCGGTGAAGGACGGCAGGTCCGCGCCCTGCCCCAGTTCCCAATAGACCTCGGCGACAGAGAAGCCGTGGTTTTCAAGAAAGCCGGTGCCCTGGTCGAGATTGCCGGACTGGAAGGGCAGGCCGCGCGGGCTGTTGTAGAGCGCGCGGGCATAGGCGTGGCCTCGGTTTGGAATGTCCACCAGCAGCGCGCCATTGCCGCCGGCGGGATTGACCGGCATCAACAGGATGATCCGCGCCGCGTACTCGACCATGCCCTTGGCGTTGCGTGCCGGCTTGTCGAGATCGGGGATCGTCTCCGATGTCGGGGAAAGCTCGCCGTGGATGCGGCCCTCCCAGCGGACGTAGTCGCCCGCCTGGAAGGAGCCGTCGGGTTGTTTCGATGTGATCTCGAGCTGGGTGACCTTGGCCAGTGCGGTCGACGGCGTCATCGCGGCGAGGCTGAACGCCGCGAGCGTGATCGCGATCGCCAGGAACTGCGGCGTCTTCATCGTGGTTTCCCCCTGGTCATCGAATGCGTGCCGCACGGGGCACGATGTTCATTTCACTAGAAACGTCGTTGCGTCGATCGTCATCGCGTCACGAACCTCGTCGCACTGTCCGTTCCAACCGTCATGGCCGGGCCTGACCCGGCCATCTGTCGCGGCACACTATCGCGAAGGGTGCCTGCACAGATGGCCGGGTCAAGCCCGGCCATGACGTTGGAACGGACAGTGCGATAAGCGCGCGTGCGAAGCGTCACGCAAACGCCGGCGCCACTTCCGTCATGAACCGGGCCATCTCGTCTTTGACCTGCTCGTGCGGCTTCAGGCCAACGTTGAAATAGAGGATCACCTCGTCGAACCCCGCCGCTTCGACCTGCTGCAACACCTCGGTGATGCGGGCCGGTGAGCCCAGCAGCACGGAGTTCTCGGTCAGGTCTTCCGGCTTCACGGTCTGCAACCGTGCGACCATGTCGATGAAGTAGCGATAGCTTGGCGGCGCGGTGGCGGGATCGCCGGGAAAGGCCGGAATCACGCATTCGCGGTAGTAGCGGACCTGGCGCGCCCGCGCGGCTGCTTCCTCGGCCGGCGTGTCAGAGAAATGGATGAAGTAGCTGCACATCAGCCGCCCCGGCGTGGTGCCGTGCTTCGCACAGGTCGCGTGATACAGTTCGGCCACCTGACGCAGGCCGCCGAAGCTCAACGCCGCGGCGAACGGCGCCACGATCAACCCGCAACCCAGCCTCGCCGCAAGTTCGATCGAAGGGCGCGAGAACGAGCCGACATAAGCCGGGATCGGCCGCTGCACAGGCTGCGGCGTGATCGCCACGTCGTCGAACGCGTAATGCCGGCCGCGATGCGAGATCGGTCCGTCGGCCGACCACAACCGGCGCACCACCTCCATGCCCTCTTCGAAGATCGACTGGTTGTCGTCGAACGACACGCCCAGCGGCAGGTATTCCCGCCGGTCGTAGCCTCGGCCGGTAGCGAAATCGACGCGCCCGCCTGACAGCAGATCGAGCGTCGCCCATTGCTCGGCGACGCGGATCGGGTGATGCAGCGGCAGGACGGTGACGGCGGGTGCCAGGCGAATATGCTTCGTGCGCGCCGCGATATAGGTCAACGCGATGTCGGGACAGGACAGCACACCCAAAGTGCTGAAGTGGTGCTCGCCGATCCAGGCGGAATGCAGGCCGATCTTGTCGGCGAAGACCGCTTCGTCGATGATGTCGGCGATGAACTGGTTAGGCGCGCGCGTGTTCTCACGATAGGCATTGTCGCTGAGCGTGAAATAGCCGAACCGCATGGCGTCCTCCTGGGATTGGCAATATCGTCAGCCGAAACGCTCGATGTCCGCCTGTCATCGCGAGGGGCGCGCGCGCCGAAGCAATCTCCTGCCTGACGCACCGGCGGCAGTTCGTCAGGCAGGAGATTGCTTCGGCGCTGCGCGCCTAGCAATGACGGCGGGTTCGACGCAGCGACGCTCCCTCCCACGTCGTGGCGGGCCGGAGCCTGCCCTCGGGGCACTTGACCTGGCGGCCCGCCATGACGTGGGAGGGCGGGTTGGCCGCCGCCGGTCGGTGGGCAACTTGCAATGACAGGGAGGCCGACAGGCACCCGGCACGACAAGCGGCGGCGGTTATCCCCCTAGCCCGTCCACGAACGCTGCCAGCCCGGTCTGCCGCGTCGTCGTCGTGCGCGCGGCGTGCAGGATGGCGCGGACGGTCTCGACCGCGCGCGGCAGGTCGTCGTTGACCACCACGTGGTCGAACTCGGACCAGTGACTGATCTCGGCATGGGCAAGCTGCATGCGGCGGGCGATCTCGGCGGCGGCGTCTCCGGCGCGGCCGCGCAGCCGCGCCTCCAGCGTCGGCAGATCCGGCGGCAGGATGAACACGCCCACCACGTCGGCCGGCAGCGCGGCGCGCAACTGCCGGTGGCCCTGCCAGTCGATGTCGAACACCATGTCGAGGCCGGCCGCCAGCGCCGCCTCCACCGGGGCGCGCGGCGTGCCATAGCAGTGCCGGCCCAGCACCCGGGCCCATTCCAGCAGGCCGTCCGCCGCCACCAGGCGGTCGAACGCCTCCTGCGTCTGGAAGTGGTAATGCACGCCGTCGATCTCGCCCCCTCGCGGCGCTCGCGTGGTCACGCTCACCGACAGACGCAGCCCCTGGTCGCTGGCCAGCAGCGCCGAGGCGATGGCGCTCTTCCCTGCCCCCGACGGCGCCGACAGCACGAGGCACAGGCCGCGCCGGGGGATGGATGTCATCGGTGGACAGCCCCCTGCCCCACCGTCATGGCCGGGCTTAGGGCCCGCGGGGAAACAACCGAATCAACTGCGGCCGCGTCGTACTCCGCTGCGTCATGGCCGGCGAAGGCCGGCCACCCACGACTTCGCCGTGTGGCGCGAAGGAGCAGCCGTGGGTGGCCGGCCTGCGCCAGCCATGACACGGAATTTCGCCGCGTGGCGGTCGACGCACTTATTTGTCCGCAGGCACTTAACCCGGCCATCTCCCGCCGCACGGTGCCGCGACAGATGGCCGGGTCAAGCCCGGCCATGACGGTGGAGTGAGGGTGCCGGTCCGGCCATGGCGGAGGGACTCCGGCGCTGGCGGGAGCAGCCGTGGCCCTGGTGGGACCAGCCGCGGCGCTGGTGGAAACGGCCGTGGTGCTGGTGGAAACGGCCGTGGTGCTGCTCATTCGATGTTCTGCACTTGCTCGCGCAATTGCTCGATCGTCGCCTTCAGCTTCAGGCCCGTGGCGGTCAGCGCCGTGGAGGCCGACTTGCTGCACAGCGTGTTGGCCTCGCGGTTGAACTCCTGCACCAGGAAGTCGAACCGCCGGCCGATATTGGTTGCCTCCGCCATCAGCGCGTGGGCCGCCGCTATGTGGCTGTCCAGGCGGTCGAGTTCCTCGCGCACGTCGGACCGCGCGGCCAGCAGCGCGACCTCCTGGGCGATGCGCTCCTGCGGCAATGACGGCGCCTCGCGCAGCAGGGCCGTGAGATTCTCCATCACCCGCGCCCGCTGCGCTGCCGGCTGGTCCGCGGCTTGCGCCGCCGCGGTTTCCCGCAGCGCCGCGATCTCCACCAACTGGCCGGTCAGCACCGTGGCCAGCCGCGCACCCTCCGCCGCGCGCGACGCCACCAGCCCGGCCAGCGCCTCGGCGAACCCCGCCTGCACCGGCCCCGCGGCGGCCGCCCGCTCCTCCGCCGGATCGACGGCGGCGGCACGCAGCACGCCGGGCAGTGACAGCAGCGCCTCTGCCCGAGGCACCGGACTGCCCGGAATCCGCCTGTGCAGATCCAGCGCGATCGCCAGCGCCTGCTCCAGCGCTGCGGGGTCGAGCGCCAGCCGCGCCTCGGACTCCCGCTTCACCGTCAGGCCAGCGGTGACGTTGCCACGCTTCAGGCGCTTGCCCGCGGCCTCGCGCAACGCCGGCTCCAAGGCGTCCCAGCCCGGCGGCAGGCGGAACCGCAGGTCCAGCCCACGGCCGTTGACGCTGCGCAGTTCCCAGGCCCAGGCGAGTCCGCCGGCAGTCCCTTCAGCCCGGGCGAACCCGGTCATCGATGCGAGATCGGTCATGGCGCCGTTGTATCAGCCGCCCGCCGCGCCGCAACCACGCTATGATGACGGGCATGCCACGGTATCCCTCCGTGCTGATCACCGGCGCCTCCTCCGGGATCGGCGAGGCGCTCGCGCTGGCGCTCGCCGCGCCCGGCGTGGTGCTGCATCTGTCCGGCCGCGATGCCGGCCGGCTGCAGGCGGTTGGCGACGCCTGCCAGTCCCGCGGCGCGGCCGCGCTGACCAAGACCGTCGATGTAGCGGACCAGGCGGCGATGGAGGCGTGGGTGGCGGCGGCCGGGGTGCTCGACCTGGTGGTGGCGAACGCCGGCATCTCCGCCGGGGCCGGGGAAAAGGCGATGGAGAGCCCGGCACAGACCCGCGCCATCTTCGCCACCAACCTCGACGGCGTGCTGAACACCGTCCTGCCGGCGATCCAGGCCATGCGAGCCCAGCCGGCCGGCGCGGACGGCTGGCGGGGGCGGATCGCCGTGGTCGCCTCGATCGCCGCCTTCGTCCCGGGGTCGTCCGCGCCGGCTTACTGCGCGTCCAAGGCGGCGGCGGACTCCTGGGCGGTGGCGACGGCGTTCGGCCTGCGGCGGCAGGGCATCGCGATGACCAGCGTCTGCCCCGGCTATATCCGCACCGCGATGACCGCGCGCAACCGGTTCCCGATGCCGGGGCTCATGGACGCCGACCGCGCCGCCCGGATCATCCTGCGCGCGGTGGCGGCCGGACGGATCCGGTTGGTTTTTCCGTGGTGGATGGGCCTCGCGGCGCGCATCGGCGCCCTGGTGCCGCCCCGGCTGGTCGGAGCGTTCATGAGGAAGCTGCCGGCAAAGGAGCCGGCCGGGTAATCCTCGGCGATGCCGGCCGGTCCGGGAGCCGGCTGAGCAGGTGCGGGTTCGGCAGAGCGTGCGACCGCGGTCATGCGCCCGGGGCCAGCGGCTTGGTGTGCCGTCCCTCAGGCCGGCAGCAGGATGTGGCGTTCCTCAGGCCGCCAGCTTGCGCGACCTGGCGGCCGCTATCTCGAACTCCAATTTTTCGAGGACGCCGTCGGCGATGCGACGGTCGCGCCCAAAGCGCTCGCTTTCAATGAGGAGCAAATTGCGCAGGACGGTGAGGAGCTCTTCCGCGGTATCCGGATGGCCGACCAAACACGACTTGCGGATCAGGGTCTCCAGGTCGTCCGACAGCCGCCGCCGCATCGTGCGGTTCAGCCGGTCGCGGATCAAGGACGAGTCGTAGACCTCCAGTCGCCGCTCGGCGGGCGGCGGCGTCATGGCGGCGTTGCGCAGGAAGAACGAAATCCGCCTCATGGTGACCTCCCAGGAATCGTCTTGCGGCACCGAAGTGTAAACTGAAATGCCTGCAGGACCGTTTCGCTTTTCGCCCCCCCTCGGGCCGGCCCCGGGGCAAGCGCCCTCCCGCCGGCCGGGAAAGCGGGCTACAGGTCAAATCATGTCCGGTGTTGGGCGCGCTCGGTCTACCACGCTGCTGGATGCTGCCTGGCGGACGATGTTCCGCCTGGGGTTCCCGCTCGCCCGTACCTGGTGGGCAGTGCGGCGGCCGCCTCACACCGGGGCCGTGGTAGCGATCCACGTTGGTGGTGCGCTGTTGCTGCTGCGCTCGTCGTACCGGACCGCGTGGAACTTTCCGGGCGGCAGCATCCGGCGCGGCGAGACCCCGGAAGCGGCGGCGCGGCGCGAGCTGGTCGAGGAGATCGGCCTGGAGGCGCCCGCGCTATGTCCGGCGGGCGTCGCCTGCGGGGTCTGGGACGGCCGGCGGGACCAGGTGCATTTCTTCGAACTGCGACTCGACCGGCTTCCCGACCTGCTGCTCGACAACCGGGAGGTCACGGCGGCGGTGCTGGCATCGCCGAGCGATCTGAAGGGCATGGCGCTGACAGGGCCGGTGGTTGCCTATCTCGGCAGGACGGGTGGGGCTCATGGCGATGCGGTTGCGATGTGAGGACGGGCGTTGATGGACGGCACGGGTTGTCGCCGAATATGTGCGACCCGAGGACGACCGCGTGATCGAACCGGGCAATTATCTCGCCCGAGTCGCCGTCGCTCCGCGGCGTGCCCGACCCATCGGTGTGCATCGGTGGTTCCATTCCCCTTGCACGGTTTTCGCCGGTAAGCGTGCCAATGGCGAGATAGCGCCGAGTGCAGGCCGTCGCCGCTCGGCGCGAGGGAGTTTGACGACTGCAGGCCCGCCCCAACAGAGGACTATCGTTCGGCCGGCTCGTATGTCGTGTGGCGCTGCCCCCACTCGAACAGCGCCTTGAGCACCGGGCGCAATTCGCGGCCCTTCTCGGTCAGTACATATTCGGCGCGCGGCGGGTGCTGCTCGTAGAAGCGCCGCTCGACAATCCCTGCCTCCTCCAGCCGCTTGAGTCGCGCCGACAGGGTGTTGGGGCTGATCCCGGGCAGGCTGCGCTCGATCTCCTGAAACTTGCGCGGTCCGAAGCGCACCAGCTCGCGCAGGATGAGGATGGTCCAGCGCTCGCCGATGATCTCGAGCGATCGGGCAATCGGACACTGGAACAGCGCGAGGACGGGGGGCGGATCGTTCATCCGGGGACGGTAACGCTATCCCGGCCAGATTCATAGTGACTCCTATTTCTATAGGTGCTATGAATTTCGGACTAACCTGACCAGGAGTAGGAACCATGAGTGCAGGTACCCTCTCTGTCGAAAGCCCTTCCGGCCGTCGGGGATGGCATTCCCTGATCTGGCTGGCGCCGTTGGCGGCCCTGTGGGTCGCCGTCAATCTCGCTTTCCCGGCGCTGGGGGCGAGCGGCGTGCCGACCGTCACGTCCCGGGTCGCGATCCACGTGGTGATCGCGCTGGGGCTGTGGTTGGGGCTCGAGCGCGCGGAGTTGACGCCGTCGCAACGACGCAATGTCTGGTTGGCGGTGATGATCCCCCTGACGCTGTGGCTCGCGGTCGTCTGGAGCGCCGCGATCAATGGTTTCTTCAAGCCCGGCGGTGCGATACCGGTGGTGCCGATCGCGGCACTCGGGCCCGTGATCATCGGCGCTCCCATTCTGCTGCGCTCGGTGCGGATCGGGCAGGTTCTGGATGCAATGCCCGCCAGTTGGCTCGTCGCGCTGCAAGTGTTCCGTATCCTTGGCAGCACGTTTCTGGTGGGCTGGGCGCATGGCGTCGTGCCGGGGGTGTTCGCTCTGCCCGCCGGCATCGGCGATCTGCTGACCGGCTTGTTCGCAGTGCCGGTCTCGATCTCGCTGGCATCGGGAAGCCAGGACGCACATCGGGCGGCGATCGCGTGGAATGTGTTCGGCCTTGCCGATTTTGCGATCGCCCTTTCGATCGGCATCGCCATTTCGCTGCATGTGATCGATACGGGTTTCGCGAGCGCGACCGGCGGGGCCTATCCTGTGGTGCTGATCCCGGCCTTTGCGGTGCCAAGTGCGATCATGCTGCACGCCCTGTCGCTGCGCCAATTGTGGCGCCGCGGCCACGCTCGCCGGATCTAGCGACTTCGAAGGAGGCGGCCTCGGGCCGGTTACCAGCCGGACCCGCCGGCCTGTATGCTGGCGCCAACCGCCCCGGAGACCGCCCCCCATGACCACGCCGCTTGCCGGCATCACCGTGCTCGATTTCGGCCAGATCTACCAAGGCCCCTATGCCACCCTGCTGATGGCCAAGGGCGGCGCCCACGTCATCAAGATCGAGCCGCCGGGTGGCGAGCCGCTGCGCCGCCGTGTGCTCGCGACCGGCAAGGGCGACACCACGCTGCCGATCGCCATGCTCAATGCCAACAAGCAGGCGATCACGCTGAACCTGAAGACGGAGCGTGGCCGCTACCTGCTGTGCCAGATGGCGGCCCGCGCCGACGTGCTGCTGGAGAATTTCTCGCCCGGCACGATGGACGGGCTGGGTGTCGGCTACGACGTGCTGCGCAAGGTCAACCCGAGGCTGGTCTATGCCACCGGCACCGGCTTCGGCATCACCGGGCCGGATCGCGACAACCTGGCGATGGACTTCACCATTCAGGCCGCGTCGGGGATCATGAGCGTGACCGGCGCGGCGGACGGGCCGCCGATGAAGGCCGGCCCGACTCTGGTGGATTTCATGGGCGGCATCCACCTCTACGCCGCGGTGATCACCGCGCTGTATCAGCGCGACCACACCGGCGAGGGCCAGCTTGTCGAAGTGGCGATGCAGGAGGCGGTGTATTCCTCGCTGGCCGCCAGCTACGACTACCACCATCGCACCGGCAACATCCCGCCGCGCGCCGGCAACCGGCAGGCCGGGCTGTCCAGCGCGCCGTACAACACCTTCGCCACCACGGATGGCTGGGTGGCGATCCACGTCGTCACCGAAGGCCACTGGACGAACCTCTTGAAGGCGATGGGCCGCGAGGACCTGAACGACGATCCCCGCTTCCGCACCAACACCGACCGCACCGCGCACATGGCGGAGACCGAGGCCGTGGTCAGCGCCTGGGCCGGCACGCTGCCAAAGATGGAGGTCGTCGCGGCAGCGAAGCGCTACCGCATCCCGTGCGCGCCGGTGCGCAACGCGGTGGAGGTGATGAACGACCCGCACATGCACGAACGCGGAATGCTGGAGCGGATCGAGCACCCGTCGCTGGGATCGATCGTCACGCCCAACTCGCCGTTGCGGCTGCATGGCGCGGAGCGGGTGAAGCCGGTGCCGAGCCCGTCGCTGGGGCAGCACAACATGGAGATCTATCACGGCTGGCTGGGCTTGCCGGAAGCCGAGGTCGCCGCATTACAAAAGGACGGCGTGATCTAGGGTTGTGATCCCGACGCTTCGATACCGTTTCGGCCACACGTGAAAAGCCATCGTGATGCGTCGGTCCGCAAGCAGATTCACCACAAAGGCACGAAGGCACGAAGTTCGTTGAACCTTTGGGCCTTCGTGCCCACAGCCCCGTTTTCGGGCCGCCACATGACCTTTTGCCAAGGCCCTGATAGTCTGGTCAGCGAACACGGCATTTGTGCATGGAAACGGCGAAGCATGGACCTCCTCCAGGCACTCCGCAGCTTTATCCGCGTGACCGAGACCGGCTCCTTTTCCGCCGTCGCGCGCGAGACCAA
>DATHNI010000015.1:0-89774 GCA_035486135.1 Acetobacteraceae bacterium | reverse complement strand
CCGTCAGCAATCCTGTCGCCAAAATCATGGCGCATGATGTTTTGCCCCAACTCATCATCCGGCCTCCCCTGTTCCGGCGGATCGTCCCGCTGGCGGGAAGACTGTGCGGTGTGCGCGACGCCAGATCAACGGTCTTGCGGGGCTGCAACGAGAATACCGTGTCATTCCCCGTCATTGCGAGGCGCGCACCTACGAAGCAAGCTCCCGTTTGGGCAGCGGCGCTGGGCTCGTCAGGCGGGGGCTTGCTTCCCCGGGTCAAGCCCGGGACCGCTGCGCTCCTCGCAATGACAGGGGGGCTCGTGCATTTCCAGTCAGGGCGAAAATGCTCTGGAACGAGGGCCAGCGAGCGGCAATGGCGGTTCCCGCACGCCGGGGTCATGGAGGTTCCGTGAGGTTCCCGAAAATATCGCGGGACGCTGCGAGGATCTCCTTCGACAGCGCCGGGTCGTCAACGGCACGCGCCAACGTCAGCGCGCCCACCATGCCCGCGAGCGTTGCGATTGCGCGCTTGCGCCGGTTCGCCGTTGTGCCGCCGGTTAGCAAGCGGGCGAAGCGATCCAATTCGGAACGGATATGGGTGGTGAGGCCGTGGCGAATCCCTTTGCCCTCGCGCGCGATGTCGGCACCGAGGGCTGCGATGGCACACCCATTCCGGCGGTCCTCGCAGTGCCGCGGCGACAGATAGTTCGACACCAGGCTGGCGATGCCGGTGTGCTTGCCCTGACGCTCCGCGGCCCGTTCCAGGGCGTGCAGCAGGGCCTGGACGGCGAGGTCCTCCTTCGACTTGAAATGCCCGTAGAAGCCGCCATGCGTCAGTCCGGCATCCTGCATGATCGCATCCACGCTGACCCCGTCGAAGCCGTGCTGCCGGAACAGCCGCGACGCAGCTTCGACAATCCTTTCGTGGTTTTCGGCCGCCTGTTCCCGGGTGACCCGCATCGGTGCCTCCTGCCGCGCAATTTCGTGCTTGACGCTTTTGATGACGGCTATCATATAAGCGCAATCATGACAATCGTCATCTATAAACCACGGTACCAACAGGCGGAGAAGTGACATGACTGACCAGACCTTCGGCTCGGCGCTGATCACCGGCGCCTCGTCCGGCATCGGCGCGACCTATGCGGATCGCCTGGCCCGCCGCGGCCACGACCTTGTGCTGGTGGCGCGCGACAAGGCGCGCATGGAAGCCATCGCGGCGCGCCTGCGCGAGGAGACCGGCGTCGCCATCGACATCCTGCCGGCCGATCTCACGGCAGCGGCCGATCTCCAGGCGGTGGAGGCACGGCTGCGCGAGGACGCGCGCATCGGTCTGCTGGTCAACAATGCCGGCGCAGCGGGACAAGGCGGGTTCGCGGCACCGGACCTCGATGCACAGGACCAGCTCATCCGGCTGAACATCACTGCGGTGACGCGCTTGGCCGGTGCGGTGGTGCCGCGCTTCCTGGCCTCGGGCAGCGGCGCGATCATCAACCTGGCCTCGGTCCTGGCGGTTGCCCCCGAGCTGTTTCCCGGCATCTATCCGGCGACCAAGGCGTTCGTGCTGACCTTCTCACAGTCGCTGCAAGGCGAGCTTGGCGGGCGCGGCATCTACGTCCAGGCCGTGTTGCCCGCGGCAACTCGTACCGAGATCTGGCAACGCTCCGGCCGCGACATCGACGCCATCCCGGCCGTCATGGAAGTCGGCGAAATGGTGGATGCGGCGCTGGTCGGGTTCGACCGGCGCGAGCCGATCACCATCCCATCCTTGCACGATGTCGGCCAGTGGGAGAGTTTTTCGGCCGCGCGCCAGACCATGCTGCCCAACTTCCGCCAGGTTCACCCGGCCGCGCGCTACACGGCCTGATGGCCGGACGATCGGTCACCGCAGCCCAACCAGGACGCAGCCTAACCAGGATGGAGGCAACCATGCGCATTCTTGTCGTCGGCGCCGGCTCGATCGGCGGCTACTTCGGTGGCCGATTGCTCGAAGCCGGCGGCGACGTGACGTTTCTCGTGCGCCCGCGGCGTGCCGAGCAACTCGCGCGCACCGGACTGTCGATCAGCAGCCCGGCCGGTGACATCGATCAGCCGGCGCCGACTGTGTTGGCCGACGATTTGCGCGAACCATTCGACCTGATCCTGCTGAGCTGCAAGGCGTTCGACCTGGCGGATGCGATGCAATCCTTCGCGCCCGCGGTTGGGCGGAACACCGCGATCCTGCCGTTGCTCAACGGCATGCGGCATCTCGATCTGCTGGAGGAACGCTTCGGCGCCGGCGCGGTGCTCGGCGGCTGGTGCGCGATCTCGACGACGCTCGATCCGGATGGGCGGGTGCTGCATCTCGCCCCCATGCAAACCCTGTCATTCGGCGAGCGCGACGGAACCCGCACCGAACGGGTCGGGGCGATTGGCGCGGCGTTCGCGGGGGCCAAATTCGAGACGCGCGCCGTTGACGCGATCTTGCAAGAGATGTGGGAGAAGTGGGTGTTCATCGCCACCGCCGCCGGCATCACCTGCCTGATGCGCGCCAGCGTCGGAGACATCGTGGCGGCGGGGGCTGCCGATCTCGCAACGTCGCTGCTCGACGAATGTGCCGCCATCGCAGGGCAGCAAGGCTTTCCGCCCAGGGAGGCGGCGATGCAGCGCAACCGGGCGATGTTCACAGCCGCGGGTTCCGGGTTCACTGCCTCGATGCTGCGCGACGTGGAGCGAGGCGCGCGTACCGAGGTAGAGCATGTCCTCGGCGACCTGCTGCGGCGCGGCGATCAGGCGGCGAATCCGCACGCCCTGCTGCGCATCGCCTATGCTCACCTGATGGCTTATGAGGCGCGGCGGAGCAGTACGCAGGGCGGCTGATAGCGGGCGCGCAACGAGTGGCGCACGGATAGGGTCCGTTCGGGAACAATCGAATCAACTGGGGCGGGTCACAGCTCTCTGTGTGTCATGGCCGTCCCCGGGCTTGACCCGGGGATCAGCCCGGCCACCCACGACGTTGCTGCTGGCAGCAAGAGAAGACG
Source organism: Acetobacteraceae bacterium (assembly GCA_035486135.1). Lineage (GTDB taxonomy): Bacteria > Pseudomonadota > Alphaproteobacteria > Acetobacterales > Acetobacteraceae > JASHVB01. The sequence goes on along the minus strand of DATHNI010000015.1, from coordinate 86,778 downwards.
TAGGTGGCCGGGCTGATCCCCGGGTCAAGCCCGGGGACGGTCATGACACAGGGCTTTGCGGCGGGGCTAGTTGAAGCAGTCATCTCCCTCCGGCCCCATAGCGTCGCACCCGTCATGCCGGCCACCAGGTCAAGCGCCCGGTGGCCGGCTCCGGCCGGTGTCCACGACTATCTTGGTGCTGCGGGCAAACCCGTGGATGGCGGGCCGTCGCCCGCCATGACGATCAGTTCGGCGCGGTGGATTCGCGCCAATGGTCCCGGCTCAGCGCCAGTGGCCCTGCACCCACACACCGCCCACCCAATGCGCGGGAATCCAAACCCGTTGCGGTGCCGGAGCATAAGCATAGCCGGGCGCGTAGTAGGGCGGCGGCGGGGCATAAACCGGGGCCGGCGCGTAAACCGGGGCCGGCGCGTAAACCGGGGGAGGAGCGACGACCACCGGCGGCAGCACAATGCCGACGCTGCAGCACCAGCCGTCGCCGCGCCACCACGCATGCGCCTGCTGGGGCGCCGCTGTGACGCCGATCGCCGCCATGCCGAGCATCGCGCATCCCGCCATCAATCGCCGCGCGCCTGCGCCATGGCTCGTCAGAATCCGCATCATCGCCTCCACCAAATTGCCTGTCGCCCATATCCATGGGCGGGTCCGGCGCTTCCGCCGTATCGCCAATTTAAATATTCTGAAGACGCGCACAACCGGGAATGCGGTGCCCGAACGCCGACGGAGAATGCGTCTGGTTTCGGGTGAAATGCCCCGGGTTTGTTCGCCGAAAAATCCCCGGCATTTTTCGCCATCAGCCGGGATCGCCGAAATGCATCCGCTCACGCCATGCCATAGACGAAACGGGGACTGTTGGGGCGTGCCTGGACTAGTACAGCGCTTCCATGGAACAACTCCCATCGGGTGAGCCCGTCCCCGGCAACAGGACTCGCGCAGAGACCCAGGGCAATCTCAATTGACCAGGCGCCAGCCTGCCTGCCATCGCGCCGTAGCAGACGGGAACTCGCGGCCGAACAAGCAATCAAGAATCAGCACAGATTTTACGGATTGAAGGTTAAGCCACAGATTGTATCGAGAAATAAATCCTTCCACCACCCAGACTTCGAAAGATCGAGCCCCGCAGGACGATTTCTGTAAAATCTGTAGTTTAATCTTCTATCCGCAAATCTGTGGTGAATCTTGATTGCTTGCTTTTCCGTCACGACAAAGCCAATGGCCGGTTGCCGGCACACTCTGCCGACTTCCCGCCCGACATGCGACCGCCCTGCACAGAGACTGGACAATAGGTGCGGTTTCAAGGAATCGGTGTACTAGTACCCGCTATCGGTGAAGCGCGAGTCACGCCGGTCCCACATGTCGTTGCGAGGCGCATAGCGCTGCAGCAATCCCCCGCCTGACCGAGCGCACCTCCGTTCGTCAGGCGGGGGATTGCTGCGGCGCTACACGCCTCGCAATGACAACACGACAAGGGTCTGCCGTCTCGCGCTTCACTGGTTCAGGCTACTGGCCATGCAAACCAGCCGACCGCCGGTTTTCCGGCGTGCAGTCGATGCTGACGAAGCCGCCGCCCTGGTAGCGCTGCACCACCGCATCCAGCGGGTTCGGCTGGGGCCAGTGTTGTGATCCTGACGCTTCGACAGCGTTCTGCCACCCTCGAAAGACCATCGCGATGCGACAGTCCGCAAGTCAGGTTCACCACAAAGGCACGCAGGCACGAAGGTTCAATGAACTTTGTGCCTTCGTGCCTTTGTGGTGAATCTGACTTGCGGACTGGCAGCGTCCCGGGTCGAAGCGTGAGGCCCATCCCACCAGCGCTAGGCGTCTTTCTTTTTGTCCGACAGCCTGAGTCGTTTTTCGACCTCCAGGCGCAGCTCCTCGATCATCGTTTGCGTGACGGGATCGATTGCCTCGATCGCGGTCAGGATGGTCTCGCAGGTTTCGCGCAGGGCGAACAGCAAGCCGCGTTCCACGGCATGGGCGGTCAATTGGCGCTCGAGCCGATCGGCCTCCGCGCGGTGGCCGCTCTCTCGCAGCCGCTTGATGAGGTCTCGGGTCTGCTGTGCTGGGACGTGTGGCATAGGCATAGAATGCTTGCTCCGGTTCAGGCTTCGCATTGACCTCGATCAAATCGACGCAACGCGGGGAAAGGTCCGCGATAACGGCGAAATGCGGCAAGCCAGCGGTTTAGCACGATGCAGGCCGGGAGCCACCGAGGGCCCCGGCACTGGCCCTGCGAGCCGCCAGCGGTTATTGCCGGCTCAGCCCGAACCTGGACCCGGCCGGACGCCGCGCCAATGACGATGCCGCCTTCCATCCTGCGATTGTTGCTGGCCATCGGGCTTGGTTTCTTCCTTGGCCTGGCCTTCGAGGATTTCTACGCCCGGGCCAACCAGAAGCGGCCCGGCGGTATCCGCACGTTTCCGTTGCTCGCCCTCATCGGTGCCCTGCTGTATCTGCTGGACCCCGCCCGCTGCGTGCCGTTGAGCGTCGGGTTGCTCGCACTCACCGCGTTGCTGGCCTGCTATTATTGGCGGCATATCGGCGAGACCGACGTCGAAGGCTTTCCGAATGTCGGCCTGATCGTGCCGATCTGCAACATCCTCGCCTATGTGCTTGGGCCGGTGGCACTCGCCGAGCCGGCCTGGGTCGCCGTCGGCGCGACCGTCGTCACCGTCATGCTGCTGACCGCGCGCGACGTCCTGCACGGCTTCGCCCGCCGGATCGAACTGGGCGAGATCGTCAATGCCGGCCGCTTCCTGCTGGTGACCGGCTTCGTCCTGCCGCTGCTGCCGGACACGCCGGTGACCAGCCTCACCAGCATCACCCCGCATCAGGTGTGGCTCGCGGTCGTCGCGGTCTGCACCGTGTCGTATGTCAGCTATCTGCTGCGGCGCTACGTCGCGCCATCCAGTGCCGGGCTGGTGACCGCCGTGCTGGGCGGCCTGTACTCCTCCACCGCCACCACGGTGGTGCTGGCGCGGCGGGCCCGCATCGAGCAAGTGACGTCGCGCCAGACGCAGACCGGTATCATCCTGGCCACCACCGTGATGTATTTGCGGCTCTTGATCGTTATCGCGATATTCAACCGGGGGCTGGCATTCGCGATCGCACCGGCTCTGCTGGGGCTGTCCGTCACAGGCTTGCTGATGGCCGCGGGATGGTACTGGCTTGCAGGCTCACGCCAGCATGCTGCGGCCGAAGCGACGGCGCCGGCCAACCCGCTGGAACTGAGTGCCGCGATTACGTTCGCTGCGCTGTTCATAGCAACGTCGGTGGCGTCTTCCTGGGCGGTCCAGCAGTTCGGCACCGCCGGCATCTATGCGCTGGCCGTGATCGTCGGCGTCTCGGATATCGATCCGTTCGTGCTCAGCCTTGCCCAGCACGGGGCCGGGGAGGTTTCGAGCCACGCGGACGTCATCGCCATCCTGCTGGCGACGTCGTCGAACAACGTGCTGAAGGCGGTGTATGCGGCGGCGTATTCCGGTGGCCGCCGGCTGGCTGGGCCGGTCGCCGCGCTGACAGTGCTGGCAGCCGGCGGCATCGCGGTGGCGGTCGCCCTGGGATAGAGCGATTTTACCCTGACCGGAATCGTGAGCCTCCTGTCATTGCGAGGAGCGTAGCGACGAAGCAATCCCCTGCCTGATGAACCCCGGCGGCGCGTCAGGCGGGAGCCTGCTTCGTCGCCACGCTCCTCGTAATGACGGTGGTACCTGTGGCCTTTCCAGGCACGGTGAAAATGCTCTGGCGCACGCTTCCTGCCTGTCCCGCAGTTTGCGCGGGGAGGCATGCCCCGGGGTCAAACACCAAGTCAAACACCGATAGGCACGCTGCCCGTACAGCGTGACGGGACGGCGGCGCGTTACCGCGGCGGCGGGTAACCCGGAGGCGGCGGTTCGTATCCAGGAGGCGGCGGTGCATAGCCGGGAGGCGGCGACGCGTAGCCGGGAGGCGGCGGTGCGTAGCCCGGCGGCGGAGGCGGGTAATAGCCCGGCACCTGGTCGCCATGGGCGTACATGCATTGCGAATAGGCTGAATCGTAGCGCTGCTGCAGGCTCATCTGGGCATACTGGGACGGACCGGCGCCATAGGCCGTGCCGGTGACGGCACCCGCGCCGGCGCCGATCGCCGCACCTCGGCCGCCACCGATCGCCGCGCCAAGTCCCGCGCCCAGAACCGTGCCGACGCCCGCCGTCAGCAGTTGCTGGTTGTTGGCCTGCTGCGCGCCGCCCGCGGTCTGCTGGTCGGCGTATTGCTTGCACTGTGCCTGGTCCTGCTCGAATGCGTCGAACGGCTTGCCCGGAGCAGGCATCACCTGAACGCTGGGTCCCAGCGGCTGTTGGACACATCCCTCGAGCAACAGCAAAGCGGTGAGGGCGGCGGTCGCGGTTCTCAAGGACGCCATGCGGGTTCTCATCCTCGCGGTGGTGGGTGCGTAACCCCATACCCGATCGCACGCAGCAACGTAAGTGTCGTGACTGGTCGGGTTGTGGCGAATGGTAACAGGACATTCCGCGCGGAAGACCAATGTGGATCGGCAACGGTTGCCGCGCGACGCATGCGCCAGGCAGCAGCGCCGCACCGATGCATCAGCCGGAAAGTCGACGTCCTGATCTGGCAACCAACCGGCCTTAGGACAGCACGCGTTGCCCGCTGGGGCGATTATTGCGCCAGCCCTGCGGCCAATCGCCGTCGGCCGCCGCCTGCCTGCCGGCCGCCCTATCAACACATCGTCAACCTATCGCTGCTATTTCCTTCCCCTGCGAGGACGACTGCGTGTCCGGCAACCGCCGGAACGGAACAGAACGGCATCGGCATGGGAACATCCCGTCAAGCGCATCCCCCCGATGGCCGGTGTGATGATCGCCGCATGTGCACCGGCACCGGTGGAGCCGATGACACCCATCCCGCCGCTGCCGCGCCGCGTCCCGGGCGGAGCAGACGGTGAGAGAGGTCACATTGAGCGAGGCACTTCAGCACCACGAGGCGGGCCGGCTTGGCCAGGCGCAGGCACTCTACCGCGACATCCTGGCGCAGGATCCGGACGATGCCGACAGCCTGCATTTGCTCGGCCTCATCACGGCAGAGCAAGGCGACCCGGCGGCGGGGGCGGCGCTGATCCAGCGCGCGATGGTGCTCTGCCCCGGGCGCGCGCCGTACCACAACAACCTTGCCCTGTCCTACCGATTGCTTGGCCGCGCCGAGGATGCCGTGCGCGAGTACCGCGCCGCCGTCACGCTGCGTCCCCGGTCGGCCGAGATCCATAACAACCTGGCAACCACGTTGCGTGACCTTGGGCGGGATGCGGAGGCGGTGGCGCATTATCGCCAGGCCGCGGAACATGCCCCGGGGGTTGCGGAGATCTGGTACAATCTGGCCAACGCGCTCGGCGAGCAAGGCAGTCCCGCCGAGGTGGAAGCGTGTTTCGTCCGCGCCGTCGCGCTGAAGCCGGACTTCACCAACGCGCACGGCAATTACGGCCGCTGGCTGATGACGCAGGCCCGCTGGGCCGATGCCGAGTCGCAGCTCGCCGACGCCGCCCGGCTGGAGCCCTTGCAGGCGCCGACCTGGAACAATCTTGGCATCGCGCTGCAAGAGCAAGGGCGGACGGAGGAGGCGGCGGCGTGCTACCGGCGCACGCTCGCGCTGGCTCCGCGCTTTGCCATTGCGCATTACAACCTTGGCTGCCTGCTGCTGGAGCAAGGCCGCACCGATGAGGCGGCGGCCTGCCAGGAGGCCGCGATCGCCGCCGATCCGCAGTGCGGCGCCGCCCGGCTTGGTCTGTGCATGGCGCAACTTCCCGTCCTGTACCGGTCCGAAACGGAGATCGCTGTCCGGCGGAAACGTTATGCGGCGGCGCTCGATGGCCTGGCGGGAGCGTTGCGGGCGCCCGCCGCGGTGCGTTCACTTGCGGCGGCGATCGGGACAGCGCAGCCGTTCTTCCTGCCGTACCAGGGGCAGGACGACCGGACGCTACAGGCTGCGTATGGGCGGCTGGCCTGCCAAGTGCTCGCGGCGACCGAGCCGGCGGTTCGGTTGGCGGCGCGGCCGGCGCCGGGGGAGCGGATCCGGCTGGGGATCGTCAGCGGGTTCTTCTGCCGGCACACGATCTTCAAGCTGTTCCTGGAGGGATGGCTGACCTCGCTCGATCGCGGCCGGTTCGAGGTGATCGGCTTCCATACCGGCCGCACGTCGGACGCGCAGACCGCGCGCGCCGCCGGGTGGTGCGACCGGTTCGTGCAAGGGCTGCCTTCGGCGGCGGCGTGGCGGGAGGGCGTATCGGCCGCAGCGCCGCATGTGCTGCTGTATCCGGAGGTCGGCATGGACCCGCTCGCCGGGCGGCTGGCTGCGCAACGGCTGGCGCCGGTGCAGTGCGTGGCGTGGGGGCATCCCGAGACCACGGGCATGCCGACGCTCGACTATTTCCTGTCGAGCGACCTGATGGAGCCGCCGGACGGCGCGGCGCACTACACAGAGCAATTGGTGCGGCTGCCGCACCTTGGGTTGTGCTACCGGCCGGACGACTTGCCCCCGGTTCGCCTGGATCGCGCGGGACTGGGGCTTGCGCCGGTGGGGCCGGTCTATTGGTCGGGGCAGGCGCTGTACAAATATCGCCCAGAGTATGACGCGGTGTTTCCGCGCATCGCGGCAGCCGTCGGCGCGTGCCAGTTTGTGTTCATCGGCTTCGCCAAGAGCCGCGCTGTGACGGCGGCATTCCGCGAGCGGCTGGTCGCGGCATTCGCTGCGTTCGGCATGGACGCGGAGCAATATTGCGTGGTGCTGCCACCGATGTCGCCAGAGCACTTCGCCGCCGCGGTGGGGGTGGCGGACGTTGTGTTGGACACGCCGGGATGGTCGGGGGGAAAATCCACGCTGGATTGCCTCGCCCAGGACCCGGCGATCGTGACGCTGCCCGGACGCTTCATGCGCGGGCGGCATACCGCGGCGATCCTGCGGCGGATCGGCTGCGAGGCGACGATCGCCGGGTCGGTGGACGAATACGTGGCGATCGCGGCCCGGCTGGGGCTCGATGCGGCGTGGCGCGCGGAGGTGCGGCAGGCGGTGGCACGCGGGAAGGCCGGTGCGTTCGGGGATCTGGCGTACGTGCGGGCGCTGGAGACGTTCCTGGCGGGGGCATTGTGAACGTCGCTCGCGCGGGGTGCGGAATTGAGTCGCGCAGCGCAGACGCTGGTTGGCTCGGCACGCACGAAAAAGGCAGGGGAGGCAATACCAGTTCCTGGCGCGCGCGCACGGCGAGCCGCGACCTTTTGATGCGCCCGAGCACCGTGGCATCAAGCCTCTTGTTTCTTATGCCAATTTAAGCATAATATAGGAGCGGTTGGTCAGCCCATCAAGCCGGTCTCGTGGGTTGGCAGCACCAAAGAGGACCTTTCCGCCCTCGATGAGGATGTGAGGGATGCGGTCGGCCAGGCCCTCTTTGAGGCCCAGAAGGGCGGCAAACATGCGAGCGCCAAGCCCCTCAGCGGCTACGGCGATGCGAGCGTGCTGGAAATCGTGGTGGACTATGCCGGCAACACGTTCCGGGTGGTTTATACCACGAAGTGGCGGGACCAGTTGTATGTCCTGCACGTGTTTCAAAAGAAGTCGAAGTCAGGGATCAAGACGCCGAAGGCCGAAATCAACCTGATCGACGCTCGCCTCAAGCGGCTCAGGGAAATGCATGCCGCCGCGGCGAAGCGGAAGAAAGGATCGAAGGATGAGTGACGATTTCAAAATTGAGGAAGGCAGCGGCAATGTTTTCGCCGACCTCGGTCTTCCCAATCCCGAGGAACGGCTGACGAAAGCTGATCTCGCCATGCAGATCACCGAAAGCATCCGTGCCCGCCGGTTGACGCAAGCCAAGGCCGCGGCGTTGTTCGGCATCGATCAGCCGAAAATCTCCCGCCTGCTGCACGGTCAGCTATCCGGCTTCTCGACTGAGCGGCTGATCCACTTCCTCACCTTGCTCGGCCAGGATGTCGTGATCGTCGTGAAGCCCGCCACGCCGCATTCGCGCGGGCAAGGGCATGTCAGCGTCGTGGCGCAACCAAACCTGTAGGCCTGGTCGCCGGAATGAGCCGCGGTGACCAAATCGATTTGGCACTGGCGATTGCAACCGCGTTGATGGCGGTCGGCACGCATTATCTCGCGTCGTGACCCGCAAGCTCGGCCCGAAGCATCCCTCGGCGGTGCGATAGGGGCAGCGGGGGGCCCGATCACCCTCACCCTCGGCGCAAGCGCGCGATCGACCTCTCCGGCTCGCGCGGGAGAGGCTATACCAAGCCGCGAAACTACTGACGTACGGACAACGTAGCACGCGCCTTCAGTGTCATGGCCGGCGAAGGCCGGCCACCCACGACTTTCCTTTGTTGCACGCGGCAAAGTCGTGGGTGGCCGGCCTCCGCCGGCCATGACACAAGGGCGCGTGGCATGTCGCCGAGAGTCAATGACAACGCGGACTGGCATTAGTTCAATACGGGGACCCCACAGCCGGCAGTGTTTGCCCCAGCACGTCGCGCAGCCACCCGCGCGGCATGTGACGCTGGAACGCCACCTGCAGCTCGGCGAGACGTTCTGCTCTCATGCCGATTTTCGATGGGGCAAAGAACGCCGGGTCGCGCGTGAACATCAGGTAGGCCTGCATCTCGTTCTCGACCAGCTCCTCGATCTTCGTGTCGTATTCCTCCGACGCGAGGAAGCCGCGAAAGCCATCCCGCTCGGTTTGCGTCAGGTCGTGCACCCAGAACTGATGCACGTACGCCGCGTAGGCGGGGTCGCTGAAATACTCGCCATGCGATAGTTCGTGCCGCAGGATCGCTCGGCGCGCCGCCGGGGTGACCTCCGCGTCGGCACCGACCTTGGGCACCGAGATCAGGCCGCCATGCACGTCCGGCGCAAGCCAGCCGAGCTGAGCCAGCAACTGGTGCAGCTTCTCCTCCTCGGGATTGAGCAGGATGTTTTGTCTTGCCGCCAGCGCGAAAAAGCGAGCCATCGCGGCGGCGCTATAATCGTGTCCATAATAGAACGTCTCGATCGTGTCGCCGCCGGCACTGATCGCCGCATCGAGTTCCGTGTCGTTCAACACCCGGTCGCGCGGCATGGCGCCCTTTTCGACCAGCGCGGCGATCCGGTTCAGCATCATCCCCTGCTGATGCAACGAGGCGAAATCCAGCACAATAATCGACGGATTGGCGGCGAAACGGAACACCGTCAGCCCGGTTGCGACGTGCGCCAGGATTTCCGCCTCGTCCGCGGTCTCGATCGGGAACGGCGCCGACGTGGCAACGGGAGCCTGCGATGGCGCGGGTGCGGCTGACGGTTCGGCCGGCGCCTGGAGCGTGGGCGCCGGTTGGATGACAACCGATCGGGACGGTCCCTGCGTCACGGGTGCCGGCGCGGCGGGCGCCGGTTGCTGCGCCGGCATCGGCCGCTGCGCCGGCGCCGGTTGCCCGGCGAGCCGCTGCATCGATACGGGTGCCGGCGCCTGGCGCGGCCACACCAGCCAGCCGACAAGCCCCATAGCGAGAACGGCAATGGCCGCGCCGACGACCACCCACTGCCAGGGCCCACGTGGCTGCGCTGGCGCCACAGCGCCACGCGGTTGCTGTGGCGCCGGCACGCTGCGCCCGCGCACGGACGGCAGTGGCCGGACCAGTCTGACAGTGTCGTCGGCGCCCGGGTCGGAGCGCATCACTTGCGCCTCTACGGCACGCCGATGTCATCAGGCTCCGAGGTTGATCACCTGCACCCGGCGATTGCGCGGTTCGGGCGTTTGCTCCGGGGTGGACACCAGCAGGCCTTGCTCGCCCATGCCGACCGCCTGCAACCGCGACGCCTGGACGCCGAACTTGGTGACGATATAGCTCACCACCGCCTCGGCCCGGCGCTCGGACAACTCGCGGTTGTACTCCTTGGAGCCGACGGTGTCGGTGTGTCCCTCGATACGGAACCGGTAGTTCGCCAGGTCGGCGCTGGACAGCGCCTTGCCCAGCGCGTCAAGCGTCGCCATCGCCTCGGGCGTCAGGTCCGCCGAGCCGTTGGGGAAGTTGACGGTCAGGTTGACCGACGGGCCTGCGGCGTCGGCTGGCGGGGTGGCCGGTGCCATCGGCTTCGCCGCGGCCACACGCGTGTGGATGGTCGCTGCCGGCACCACCGGCGACGATTGCGCCTGACCGGACGATCCAGCCTGGGCCGGCGCCGCTCCATCGGAGGACGGCGCAGCAAGGCGAATGCCGCGGGTACCGCCCGCCGTCAGATTGCCACTAGGTTTCAACGAGTTAATGATCTGGTCTGCCGACGGGTTGCCCTGCGCAAAGACCGGAGTGGCAGTGATCAACAGCGGCGCCAGGATCAGCGGTGCCAGTATCAGCGGTGCAATAACGCTGCGCACGGTAGTCTCCTCCAACATTCCAACATGCGATTCATATAGCACGGAAACGACCCATTGCGACAAGGAATAGACACCGGGTACTTTCGGACCCGGCCCGGCCCGTTCACAAGACCCCGGCCGCCCGCAGCCGAGGCATCCGATTCTCGAGGCAGCCCGTCAGCACGGTGCGCAGCCGGGCCTCGTCGGTGATCGTGATCGTACTGTGGAAGAAACGCACCAGGTCCTCGATGCTGCCCTCGCCGTCCAGCGTCCGGTCCAGCACCACCATGTCAAGCACCGAGGCCGGCGTCGGCGTGCCCAGGCGGACGGTGGCAACGCCGACCGGCCGGGTCATCGGCTCGGTCTGCATCATCCGTCGTGACATCGCCTGATTGAACCGCTGGGCCACGGCGGACGGCGGCGCGCCTGGGCGCGCGGCCAGTTCGGCCAGCTCCGAACCCAACAGGATGCCGACCAGTTCCGATGGATTGTCGCGCTTGCCCTCGATCTCCGGCAAATGCAGCAGGTCGCCGACCCGGCGTGGCGCAGGCTCCAGGGCGTCCGCAATCGGACGATAGAATTTGGGGTTCAATGCCGCCCGTCCGGCGGGCATCTCCGCCTCCAGCGGCAGATCCTTCGCCGGCACGTTGAGGCTGAGCGACAGATCCATCAGCGCGGCGTCCCGCTGATACGGCGAAATGCGCCGAGCACCCCGCACGTAAACGTCGTGCCGCAGCGGCCGTTCGATGCAGTGGTCCTTGATCAGCTCCCGCAGCAGCGGATCGTCGAACCGGTGCATCAGCGCCCGTTGAGTCTCGGTCAGCGTAAGTTCGGAGAAATTCTCGATCAGGTTCGCCGAGGCAACCCATTCCAGCTTGGCACCCCCCAGCGCCTCCGCCACGTCCGCCATGTAGCACGGCGCCCAGTGCTCGTTCATGTACTCATGGGCCAGGTACGTGATGGGCAGCTCGTCCAGCTTTTCCATCAGCACCTTGGCAATATGCGAGCGCTTCAAGTGCATCGCGTCGGCGGCGGCCAGCTCGCGGAGGAATTTGAATCCATCCTCCGCCTGGCGATCGCTCCGCGCGGCCCGCTGCCGCCCCACCGTCCGCAGCAGCCGAGCCATCCCCAGCGCACTGCTCCAGGCCGGCAGCGCATTATAGCTGACATGCACCGCGCCACCGGGGCGGACCTTGTCGCGCAGCAACCGCACGATGCCGGCCTTCACCGTCTCGGGGACCCATGACCAGACCCCGTGCATCGAGACGAAATCCGCCTCCGGAATCTGCCGCCCCGCGGCGTCATCCGCCAGCGTCGTCAGGTCCCCTTCGATGAAGGTGACGTTGGTCAGCCCGGCTTCCGCCGCGCAATCGCGCGCCGCTGCGATATGCGTCGGGTGGTAGTCCACCGCGGTGACGCGCCATGCCGGATTGCACGCCGCCAGCAGCATCGCGGTGTAGCCGTAGCCGCAGCCCAGCTCGAGGTATTGCACCTCGTCGTCGCCGGCCGGCATGGGTGACGCGACACAGCCCAGCAGGCAGGCAAGCGACATGATCGAGGGCGATTGCTGGCGATACCATCCCGGCGTGTATGCGATGTCGGTCACATAGCCGCTGCCCCAGGTACTCATGCCGCCTTTGCTCCCGTCACGATGCGCTGGGCCTCGATCACTTCCGCCTCGAACACCGCATCCGCCGCGTCGCCGCGCCGCAGGATCGAGCCCGGCGGTCCGGGCAGCCACGTGTTCCACGCCAGGCGCGGCGGCGGCTCGGCATTCGAATCAAGCCGCAGCGGCGGCACTTCTTGCGCCGCCAGCACCGGATTGACGGCAAATCCCAACTCGAAGCCGACATAGGCCCGGGTCAACGATACAAGCTGATGCAGCGCGAGGCGGTCCGGCAACAGCCGCTCGAAGCCGCCCCGGTTCAGCGGCCCGACACGCAGGACGAACCGCGCCTGCGGATCCCACGCGCGCACGCCAATCGCCGCATCCGTCGCCAGCCGGTTGAACTGGCCGAGCACTCCGATCCGGGTCCGCTGATCCACCGGCAATCCCAGCCATGCGCCGGCGAATTCCTCCACCTCCACGCGCATGCCCAGCCAGTCGGACAACATCGTTCCCAACCGGTCCGCCGAACGCGGCCGCATGGCGAACAATCCGGCGTAGTGCAGGACCGGGTCGGCCCCGGCCAGCAGCCGCGGTGTCAGGTGCGCCGTGCCGTAGCCAGTCAGTGCCAGCAGCGTCTGGGTCAGCGCGTCCGTCGCGCCCGGCCCCAGTATCGCCGCCGTTTCGGCCGCCCGCGCGGGGCGGTACTTCATTGCCGCCCGCGCAAAGAACGCGACAAAGCGATGTGCCAGCATGTCGAGGAATTCGTGCATCGCGGTCGATCGCCCGCGCCGCGTCTGAGTAACGATTTCGGTATACGAGCGCGGTAAAACGCCGGACGGCCCGGTCAGCCCCATCAGCCCGACCATCACCTCCGGCTGGGCGCCCCGCGCATCAACCTCCAGGACATCGGCCGGCGGAAACACCATGCCGGTCGGCGTGCGAAACCGCATGACCTCGGCCGGATCGGCCGACCGCCTGGCCCGGGTCAATACCCGGACCGCGGCATCGAACCGAAACCGCCGCGGCGTCGCCGCCAGCCCCGCCAGCAAAGAGCGCGCCTTCATGCGCGTGGCCAGGCTTGAGTGTGGTTGGGGAAGAAGGCCAAAGGGGCTTTGCCCCCCTGGACCCCCCACCAAGGGGCGATGCCCCTTGGAACCCATCCGTTTGGTGCGGTGTGGGAGGGAGGGGGCACACGCGCGGAATCATGCGGAGCGCGTTCGCGCCGCATGATTCCGCGCATGTGCCCCCTCCCTCCCGCACCGCACCAAGTGAAAGGGGTCCAGGGGATGACTGTCCCCTGGTGGGGGGTCCAGGGGGGCAAAGCCCCCTTGGCCGTCTTCTTCCCAACCGCACCTACGCCGGTCATACGAGCACGCGGGTGCCGCTACGGGCCGGCCAGGCGGCGGCGGTGCCGGGGCGGCCGCGCAGCGTGACGGTGGTGCGGGTGAAGCTGTTGATCGTGCCGTGCAGCGCCAGGAAGTGTTCCAGCACCGAGGCCAGCAGATAGAGGCCGCTGGCCTGCCAGGTGCGCGGGTCGAACTCGAGCGTGACGTCGAGCCCGCGGCAGAACGCCCCGCGGCGTCCTGGCGCCCGCGCGGTGCCGGGGCGGGCGGTGATGTTGGTGATCGCCTCGATGGCGCTGTGGGTTTCCGCGGTCTCCCGCAGGTCGTACAGCCGCAGCACTTCTTTCAGCGCGTTCGCCCCATCGGCGCCGCCGGTAACGGCGAGGTGGCCGAGCGACAGGTGCGACACCAGGCGCCAGAAGCCACGCTCGCGCAGGGGAGGGCGCAGCGTGGTGGACGGTGGCGTCACCGCGCGGATCGCGGCGACGGCGGCGGCGCCCTCGACGAGGCGCAGGGTCGGGTGGCCGCCACCGAACGGCAGGTCGGTAGGCAGGTCGCGGCTCAGGCAGAGTGCGTCCACAGACAGCACGGTATCGGCGGGTTTGTCCGGATCGAAGGCCGGGTCGTGCGGGGCGATGAAGACCTCCGTGCCCGGGACGCCCGGCGCGGCGGGCCGGCGAGCGACGTGATAGAAGCCGCCTGGCGCGTTGTTGCCTCCCGCCCCGGACGGCGACCGGGCCTGACCGGACGCGTTGGACGCACCCTCGGTTTCGCTCAGGCGATAAAATGGGCGCCAGGGCCGGAACGAGCCGTCCGGCATGGTCTCGCGCACGCGCTCAACGCTCCAGACTTCCGCGGCGCGCGGGCGTCTTGCGTCCGGCACCACGCGGTATTCGGTGTCGGTGTGGGTCAGCCGGATCGGTTCGCAGCGCTGCGGGAACAGGTTCACCAGGGGCGTGCAGCCGAGCGCCAGCGCTTGCTGGCCGATGCTGCGTTCCAGGTCCGGCGCGGCGCGGTCGAGATAGACGAAGATCTCCAGTTTGTTGCCGCCGGACACCATGGTCTTGGTGTCGATCCTGGTGAAATCCAGGAACAGGAACTTCTCTGGAAAGGCGAAGTATTCGGTGAGCAGGCGGAAGCCGGAAAAGCCGCGCGCGGACCATGGCAGCAGCGCTTCCTCCGGGGCGAAGCCGGCAGGTTCGATGCTGCTGCCGGGCACCACCACCGGCGACGTATCGACCGCGGAGTCGGCGTAGGCGACGGAGATCGCGTGGCCGCACAGCAGCTCGTACAGCGGCAGCGTCTGGTTGGTGGGGCCGCGCAGGAAGAAGCGCAGGCGATCGACGCCGAGCTGGCTGAAGGTCGCATCGGGCGACAGGCATTTCAGCGTGATGCGCAGCACGCCGGCGGCGCCGCTGGCGGCGGGATTGGGCGGCGCGACGATCGGCAGGCCGGACAGGCGGATGCTCTCCACGTCGATCGGCCAGAGCGTCACCGCGCTGGTGGAACGGTAGCGCAGCGTCTCGCCATGCACCGGCTCGGTGTCGAGCACCACGCCGGCGGCCAGCCTGGCGGGGATCATCAGGTCAGGCTGGCAGTCGAGTTGCGCGACCATGCATGAGGGGACGGGCGCCAGGTAGTGCGGGTAGAGCAACCCAAGCAACGAGTCGGTGAGTTCCGGGAACTCGTCGTCGAGACGGTGGTGGACGCGCCCGGCGAGGAAGGCCACGCCTTCCAGCAGGCGCGCGACGTGAGGGTCGTCAACCGCGTCGGCGGACAGGCGCAGGCGCCCGGCGATCTTCGGCTGGGTCTCGGCGAATTCCGCGGCCAGCCGTTTGATGGCGTCGAGTTCGCGATTGTAATATGGAAGGAGGGTATCGGACATTTTGGTTCCTTACCTCTCCCGCGCTACGCGCGGGAGAGGTCGATGGTGCGAAGCATCGAGGGTGAGGGTGATCGGGTCGGCACGCAGTCCCTGCTTCGGCGTGACCCGATCACCCTCACCCTCGGTGCTGTCGCACCGCGACCTCTTCCGCGAGGCGGGAGAGGTTTAGTCGTATTGTTACGAATCTTTCGCACGTACCAGCACATCGTCGGTCGTCGGATCCACCACCGTGTCGAACGTCACTGCCTCCGGCGCCGGGTCGGCGTGCATCACCGCATCGATGCGGAGACGCAGCGTGGCCTCCAGTTGGTCGTGCGTATCCACCAGATGCACCCGCACCGACAGGAACCGCGGCTCGAAGCGGCGGATCGTGTCCTCGATCTCCAGCCGCAGCTCCTCGCGCCGGCGCGCATCGTTGAACGCACCCGACGCGAAATCCGGAATGCCGTAGCCGATCGGCGAGGTGGCCAGTTCGGTCAGCGATTTCGGCCAGGAGCGCCACCGCCGCCGCGCATTCAGCAGCGACTCCAGGTCGCGCCGCACCGATTGGCGCAGCCCGGCCATGGTGTCGGCCACCGACACTGTCGGGTCGCGCGCCTGGTCCGGTGCTTCGTCGATCAGCCGGTCCAGCAGCGGTGCCTGGATGCGTACCGCGGTCCCGCGCGTGCCGGCGCGTCCGCTCATGCGGCGCCAACCCCGGTGAACGTCAGGGTGCCGAGTTCCATGATCGCGACGTCGTCCTCACCCACCAGGAACACGCGCTGGCCGACGCCGCGCACCGGGCCGCCCTCGGCCTGCCGCCAGTCGGTCTCGCGGCCAAGGCGTTGCAGTTCCGACAGCGCATCGTCGCCGGCGTAGACCACCGGAATGTAAACGTCGCCGTCGGGTCCCTGATCCACCGACATCGACGCGCGGCGCCATAGCAGGTCGCGCGGGCGCTTCGGCGCATGCAGTTCGACGCTGATCACGCGCTCGGTGGGAACCCAATAGTACTTGCCGGTCGTGGTCAGCACTTCGATGCTGCCGGCCAGCAGGTCGTCCACATCGCGCAGGTCATCGAACGCGGTGCCGTTGTGGGTGCCGGGCGTATGCGGACGCACGGCCTCGGCGCCCGCGGCTTCGCGCGCGGCTTCCGCGACGTCGCCGGCGCGCAAGGCCACCAGCGCCGCGAGTTGCAGGCGTTGGGTTTCGGTCGGCTCCCCCAGGAACTCCGGCACCCGGCCGTCGCGGAAGAGCTGGCGCCGCGCCATGTCGGCACGCACGAGCTGCCGGAACTCCGCGACAACCATGGCGGCCGACGGGTCGATCGTCGAGGCCGCGTCGAGGATGACGTCGGCGCGCTCGAGATTGCCCGAGAAGGCCAGCAGTTCCGCCAGCAGGATGCGGGCACCCAGGTCGGTGGGTGCCTTGCGCAGCGCGGCCTGCGCCGCGGCGATGGCGTCAGTCAACTGGCCGGCGCGGAACAAGGTGGCAGCGGTCTGGTCGGTC
Organism: Acetobacteraceae bacterium; assembly: GCA_035486135.1. GTDB lineage: Bacteria > Pseudomonadota > Alphaproteobacteria > Acetobacterales > Acetobacteraceae > JASHVB01. The sequence continues at coordinate 70,087 of DATHNI010000015.1, read as the reverse complement.
GTGCTCATAGATCCCCCGAATTGTTTGGCCACCAGCACCCCACGGTCATTGCGGGGAGCGCAGCGACGAAGCAATCACCCGCCTGACGAGCGACGGTCGGCTCGTCAGGCGGGTGATTGCTTCGTCGCTGCGCTCCCCGCAATGACCGTGGGGTGCTGGTGACACGCCATCATTAGCGGCCGCCCAGATCGGTGACGAGTTGGAACGTCGCCGATACGTCGTCAAGCTGGTAGTGCGGCTGCAACTGCACCACGCAGCCGAAGTGCCCGGGCTTGCCGGTCAGTTCCTGTACCCTGACCCGGCCGCCGACCAGCGGGAAGCGCGCGCGGGAATCACCGGTGGAGCTGACATTCGCGTTCACGTATGTCGTCAACCACTCCTGCAACAAGCGCTCGATCTCATCGGCGGTCTTGAACGAGCCGACCATCTGCCGGCCCTTCATCTTCAGGTGGTGCGCGAAACGCGACGCGCACAGGATCGAATTGATCTGCGACGACAGCCGGGCATTGGCGTCGGCGGCTGCCGCGGTTGCACCGGTGTATTTCTGCGGCACCAGCAGGCTGCGCACCGCGCCGAACACCAGTTCGTCGCTCGCCGGCACGGCGGACAGCGGCATCAGCCCGGCATCGAGCAATGAGCGCTCCTGGTGGTCGTTCCAGACGATCTCTACCGAGGAGCGCGTCCACACGAAATCCGGATCGGTGCGGAACGGCTCCAGCGGCACGCCGTCAACCAGGCCGCCACCGACCCGATCGGTTTCCACGCCGCGCACGTCGGCCGGCCAGGCGTAGTTGGCGAACGCGCGCGCCACCACGCTGGCGAACGCGTAGCCGGCGCTCATCCAAACCCGTTGCTCGGCGGTGGGCGCATATTCGGCGTAGCGGAAAGCGTCGGCTCGCGTGCCGTCATCCTCCCAGGGCGGGCGGGCGAGCAAACGCGGCAATGCGATGCCGATGAAGCGCATGTCCGAGCGTGTCGAAAGGCCGCGCCAGCGGGTGTGGTCGGCGTTGCGCAGCGGTGCGGCGATGTCGATGACGCTGGCCAGGTCGCCGAAATTGTCGACTTCCAGCAGGGTCGGCGACGCGCCGAGGATGCACGGGCAAAACGCCGCCGCCGCAACACCGGACAAGGCGGTGAGCGCGGTGACATCGTCGGTTCGCGCGTTGGGCGCGGGACGGTGGCGCACCTCGTGATCCACCACCAGCAAGCCATACGGCTCGCCGCCGGGGGTGCCGAACTCCTCCTCGTACACCTTGCGGAAAAGATGGCTTTGGTCGAACTCGATGGCACGTTCCAGGTCGCGGCAGATCTCGTGCCAGGCAGCGTTGAACAGCTTGATCTTGAGCCTTGTGCTCTGGTCGGTTCCATCCACCAGCCAGGCAATGCCCCGCCAAGTGCCTTCCAGGCGGCGCAGCCGCAGGTCGTGCAGGATCGCGTCCAGCTGGTCCGACAGCATCGTATCGATCGCGGCGATATCGCGGTCGAGCGCACCCCGCAACGCGTCGGGATCGAACAGCAGCCGGCGCCCGGCGTCAGCGCCAAACCATCGTTCGACGGCCTCGCCACCGTCGCTCAGCAGGAAGTCGGACAGGGAGTCTTCCAGGGCGGTGTCGCGGGTGCCGACAAAGCGGCCCGTCAGCATCGCGTCGCGCAGTGGCGGTGACGCGATGGTCGAGGGGGCCGAAGCAGCAGCGTCCGCCAGGACATTGGCGGACGCGCTGGGTAGCAGGTCGGTGTCGTTCACAGTGCTGCCCCGGTCAGGCGGACCCGGGCGGTTAGCCCGTATTGGCCGGAATACGCGCCACCATGCGAAGGCTCGTGGTGAGCTCTTCCATCTGCAGCCACGGACGCAGATAGGCGACGGCGTTGTAGGAACCCGGACGCCCCGGGATTTCGCGAACCTCCACCTTTGCCTCGCGCAGCGGATAGCGGGCCTTCATCTCCTGGCCAGCGTTTTCGTTGCCGTTGACGTAGTTGGTGATCCAGCGGTTCAACCAGCGCTCGACATCGCCGGCTTCCATGAAGCTGCCGATCTTGTCGCGCGCCATGACCTTCAGGTAGTGGGCGAAACGGCTGGACGCCATGATGTAGGGCAGGCGGGCCGAGATCGCCGCGTTGGCGGTGGCTTCCGGCCGGTCGTACTTCTTCGGCTTCTGCACCGTCTGCGCGCCGAAGAAGACCGAGTAGTCGGTGTTCTTGTAGTGGCACAGCGGCAGGAAGCCGAGGTTGGACAGTTCGAACTCGCGCCGGTCGGTGATGGCCAGTTCGGTCGGGCACTTGGCGTCCATGTCGCCATCGTCCGAGGTGAACACGTGGGTCGGCAGACCCTCCACCTTGCCGCCGCCCTCGGCGCCGCGGATCGCGGTGCAGAAGCCGTACTTGGCGAACGCGTCGGTGAGCTTGGTGCCCATCGCATAGGCGGCGTTCATCCAGCAGTAGTGGTCATGCTCCATCGCCTTGGCGGCGCCGGTCGCCGGGTCGAACGGCGCTTCTTCGTAGCCGAACTCGTCAACCGCCTTGGTCATGGCGCCGTAGGGCAGGCGCGCCAGGGTCCGCGGCATCACCAAGCTGACGAAGCGGGCGTCCTCGCTGTCGCGGAAGCTGCGCCACTTCATGTAGTCCGAGGTCTCGAAGATCTTCGCCAGATCGCGCGGCTTGGCCAGTTCGGTGTAGGAGTCGAAGCCGAACATGCCGGGGCCGGCCGCGGAGATGAACGGTGCGAACGCGCCGGCGGCCACGTTGGAGATCAGCCGCAGCGTCTCGACGTCGTCCGGATGCTGCGTCCACTCGTAGTCGCCGATCAGCGCGCCATAGGGCTCGCCGCCCGGGGTGCCGAACTCGTTCTCGTAGATCTTCTTGAACAACTGGCTCTGGTCGAACTCGACCGCGCGCTGCAGGTCACGGCTGAGGTCGCGCTTGGAGGCGTTCAGCACCCGGATCTTCAGGCTGGTGCCGGTCTCGGTGTTCATCACCAGGTAGTTCAGGCCGCGCCACGTCCCCTCGAGCTTGGTGAACTTCGGGTCGTGCATGATCTGGTTGAGCTGGGTGGACAGCTTCTGGTCGATCGCGTCAATCGCCCGCTCGAACGTGCGCTGCAGGTTCTTGTCGAACGTGACCGTGCCGGCCATCGCCTGCTCGACCAGGTTCTTCATCAACGCCGTGGTCTGGTCGGGGGCGGTCTGCTTGGTCGCGCCGATCACCTGGTCGAGGAACGATACGCCCTCGGTCGTCGTAGCTTCGGCTGCCCCGGTGGCAGTCTGTGCGCCTGACATGGATTAGCCCTCCTGCTTGCCGAGGCCGAGCTGGTCCTGCAGCGACTTCAGCTCGCCCTCATTCTTCAAGACCTGCTCAAGCAGGTTCTCCAGTTCCTCGGACCGGTCGACCTTGCTCATCAGGTCGCGCAGCTTGGCCCGGGTCTCCATCAGCGCGCGCAGCGCCGGCACCTGCTGGGCAACCCGCGCCGGCTCGAAGTCGTCGAGCGAGTTGAACTTCAGGTCCACCGACATCTGGCCGCCGGCTTCCGACAGCGTGTTGTCAACCTTCAGCTTCAGGCCAGGGTTCATGCTGGCCATCACGTCGTTGAAGTTGTCGCGGTCGATCTGGATGAACTTGCGATCGCCCATCGGACGCAGCGGCGAGGTGGGATCGCCGGAGAAGTCGCCCATCACCCCGACGACAAACGGCAATTCGCGCACGATCTGCGCGCCTTCCGTCTCGACCTCGTAGGTGATGTGGACACGCGGCTTACGCACGCGGTTGAGTTTGTCATGTATGCTTGCACTCATGTGCCCGCTTCCCCATCGCTGTGGTCGGCCGTGCCGACATTGCCTGCCTGAGCCGTTGGCTGTCTCGCCACCCTGACCGAATAGTAGTCGGCAGGGACGAATAGGGTCAACAACCTCGCGCCGGATATGACATGGTTCACACCCTCACGCCAAGTTTTTCCTTTAAAGCGCCCAGCCAAGCGGCGGATTTCGCCCGGGCAACTCTTCCGCCCCTCGCTACTCGTCCGCCGCTCGCTACGCTTCCGCCCGTCGCTACTCTTCCGGGGGTGGCGGCGGCGGCCGAATGCCCAGCGCGGTGAGGATCGCATTCCGGCTGTCCCGATCAGTAACGATCTCTTCCAGCAGTTCCGGCCAGGTGAGCCGGCTGCGGCGCACCGCGTCCTCCAGCGTGTAGGCGAGCGGGGACACCGGTTCAGTCTTTTTAAAGAATGTCGCGAGATTTTCCAGGGCGCGCAGCGCGTCCTCGCGGGAGACGACCTGCCCGGCCGGCACACTGATCCCGCCGGCGACCCCGCCGCCCATCGCCACGCCCGGCGTCCCATCCGCGGAGACGGCGCCTTCGCTCCCGCCCTCGGCCGCCGGCGCACCCTCCTCCGCCGGAGCATAGCGGTTGGCGATCTCGACGACATGGCCGACCATGTCACGGACGGTGCTGGTGGACGGCGGATCCTCGCTGGCCTTCTCGTCGAGGATCGTGGACATCTCCTGCCAGGCCGCCAGCGCCTCGCGCGCATCGTCGCGCAATTTCGCAAAAAGGCGGGTCTGGGCGCGCGCCTCCTTTTCTATATCCTCGAACGGGATGGCGCCCGCGGCGATGCGCGCCGACCGCGCATCTGCCGCCAGCGTCCCAAGCAGCGCCGAGCCGTCGTACTGATAAAGGGCAACCGGGCTGCCGTCGCCGCGGGTGAACAGCGGCAGCTTGTGCAGCGGCTGGATCAGCGAGCCGTTGCCTTCGCGTCCGTTCAGCCCGGTCACCGGCGCGACGCGGGTTTCCACGCCGTAATCGTCCGGCAACGGAAACACGCCGTCCCAGTAATGTTCGGCCAGCCCGGCAATCAACTTGGCACCGGCCGCGAGACCGGCCAGCCCGTGGCTGCGTACAAAGGCCTCGGTGACCCAGGCGGCGACCTCGAGATCCTTCGCGGTCTCCGTGATCGTCTTCAGGCCGAGGTCGCGCACCGAGCGCCACAGCGGGGTGGGATCGCGCGCATCCTCGCTGCCGGCCTCCTGGCCCTTTTCCGCGTCACGCGCCTCCGAGCGCGCATCGCGCAGGCGATTGTACGGCGATTGTGCCGTATAGTCCTCCCGGATGTCGGTTCCCTGGGGAGCGTCACCTGGAATCGGCGCCAGCAGCGCCTCGAGATCGAATCCGTCCGGCAAAGCCACTTGCGCACCTGCTCAAAAGCTGGACAACGGTTCCGCGTAACACATACAGTTGATCCGCGGAAAGGGGGATGGTCCCCCGGCTCCGACGCATCGACAACCGGGCAGGAAATACGATGGCCGCAATCGACCTGAAACAGCTCGTCGGGCACCTCAATGACACATGCCGGCGCACGCTGGAGGCTGCCGCGGGCCTGACACTGTCACGCACGCATTATAATGTCGAAATCGAGCACTGGCTGGTCAGGCTGTCCGAGCGGCCCGATAGCGACATAAGCGTCATCCTGAAGCACTACGAGATAGAAGCCGGGCGCTTCGCCACCGACCTCAACCGGTCGCTGGAAAAGATGAAGACCGGCAATGGCCGCGCACCCTCGCTCGCGCCGGAAATCGTGGAGCTGGTCAAGCAGGCCTGGCTGTTCGCCTCGCTCGAACAGAATGCTTACAAGGTGCGCTCCGGCCATCTGCTGTGGGCGCTGCTGGCGGATGAGACGCTTGCGCAGCATGCGCGCGACGCATCCAGCCAGTTGCTTAAAATCGCGCCTGACCTTTTGAAGCGCGACTTCGTGGCGATCACCGGCAACAGCGCCGAAGCGCAGGAGGCTGGCGCCGCCGCGGCGGCTGCCGCGGAAGGCGGCGCGGCGGGCGAGGGCGGTCCCCCGATGCCGCGCGGCGGCGGCGGCGCGCTCGACCAGTTCACCACGGATCTCACAGCCCAGGCAAAAGCGGGAAAAATCGATCCGATCCTCGGGCGCGATACCGAAATCCGCCAGATGATCGACATCCTGACGCGCCGCCGGCAAAACAATCCAATCCTCACCGGTGAGGCCGGCGTCGGCAAGACCGCGGTGGTCGAAGGTTTCGCACTGCGGCTCGCGTCCGGCGATGTGCCGCCGGGCCTGCAGGGCGTCACGCTGCGCACACTGGACCTCGGCCTGCTGCAGGCCGGCGCCGGGGTGAAGGGCGAATTCGAAAATCGTTTGCGCGGCGTTATCGACGAGGTGAAGGCCAGCCCCAAGCCGATCATCGTGTTCATCGACGAGGCGCACCAGTTGATCGGCGCGGGCGGCTCGCAGGGCCAGGGCGATGCCGCCAACCTGTTGAAGCCGGCACTGGCACGTGGCGAGTTGCGCACCATCGCGGCGACCACCTGGGCGGAATATAAGAAATACTTCGAAAAGGACGCGGCCCTGACCCGCCGCTTCCAGGTCGTGAAAGTCGAGGAACCCACCGAGCCGGTTGCCACAGCGATGATCCGCGGCCTGGTCGGCACGTTGGAGAAGCACCACAACGTTCGCATCCTGGACCAGGCGGTCAGCGAGGCAGTGCGTCTGTCGGCGCGCTACATTCCGTCGCGTCAGTTGCCGGACAAGGCGGTCAGCCTGATCGACACCGCCTGCGCGCGCGTGGCGATGAGCCAGGCCGCGGTGCCCGCGCCGATCGAGGACCGGACGCGCCGCATCGACCTGATCGACACCGAACTCGCCATCGTGGACCGCGAGATCGCCGGCGGCGAGAAGCACCAAGCCCGGCGCGAGGCCCTGCTGACGGAGCGCGAGGAAAAGACCGCCGAGCTCGCGGCGCTGCAGGAGCGCTTCGAGCAGGAGAAGACGCTGGTCGGGGAGATGCAGGAGATCAGGGGGCAGATCGAAGGCGGCGACTGCACGCTCGACAAGGACGCGCTGCGCACCACACTGTCGGAGGCCACCGCGAAGCTGCATGCGCTGCAAGGCGAGGAGCCGCTGATCCATCCGGTGGTCGATGGCCAGGCGGTGGGCGAGGTGGTGGCCGGCTGGACCGGCATCCCGACCGGCCGCATGCAGTCCAACGAAATCCGCACCGTGCTGCATCTGAAGGAGACGATGGAGCAACGCATCGTCGGCCAGTCGCACGCGCTGGAGGCGGTGGCGGAAGCCATTCGCACCAGCCGCGCCGGATTGACCGATCCGCGCAAGCCGATCGGTGTGTTCCTGATGGTCGGCACCTCCGGCACCGGCAAGACGGAAACCGCGCTGACGCTCGCCGATCTGCTGTATGGCGGCGAGCAAAATATGACGACCATCAACATGACCGAGTTCAAGGAAGAACATAAGGTCAGCCTGCTGATGGGCAGCCCGCCTGGCTATGTCGGCTACGGCGAGGGCGGCGTCCTGACCGAAGCGGTGCGCCGCCGGCCGTATTCGGTGATCCTGCTCGACGAGATGGAGAAGGCCCATCCGGGCGTGCAGGACATCTTCTTTCAGGTGTTCGACAAGGGGAACATGAAGGACGGCGAAGGCCGCGACATCGACTTCAAAAACGCTGTCATCATCATGACATCGAATGCCGGCACCGACCTGATCACCCAGCTCTGCGCGGACCCGGAGACGACGCCCGACGCGGCCGGCCTGGCCGAGGCGCTGATGCCGGAATTGATGAAGGTGTTCAAGCCGGCCTTTCTGGGACGTGTCACGCTGGTGCCATACTTCCCGCTGTCGCCGGACGTCATCAAGAAGATCGTCGGGCTGCAGCTCAACCGCATTCGCCGGCGCGTTCTGGAGTCATATGGGGCGAAATTTGTCTGGGATGATTCGGTAGTGCAGACAATCGCCGACCGGTGTACAGAGACGTCATCGGGAGCACGCAATGTCGAGAAGATCCTCTCGCGAACGTTGCTTCCGGAGTTGTCTGGAGAAGTATTGGCCCGCCTCGCCGAGGGCGGAACAATCGAGGCCATCACCGTGGGCGTGGACACGGAAGGCTCGTTCCAGTACAGCATCGGCTGAGTTTGTGTTCGGTATGACAGCAAAGGGAGCGTCAGCGTGGCAATCTATATGAAGTACGGTAGCATCGCGGGATCTACCACCACTGATGGGTTCAAGGACTGGATCCAGGTCAACTCGTTCCAGTGGGGTGTCGGCCGCGGCGTTAGCATCCCGCACGGAGCGGAAGACACCCGCGAGGGTTCCGAGCCGTCGGTCAGCGAAGTCGTGGTGACGAAGCGTATGGAGAAGTCCTCGACCAAGCTGTGGCAGGATGCGGTCGGTGGCGATTTCAGCTCCTCGGTCACCATCGCCTTTACCTCCACGACCAAGGACAAGGTGGAAACCTTCCTCGAGTACACGTTCACCGATACCGGGCTGAGCGGCTACAGCGTCAGCTCGGGCGGCGACAACGCACCGGATGAGACCCTGTCGTTGAACTTCTCGAAGGTGAGCTGGAAGTACAGCGTGCTCGATGCGAAGACCAGCGCCAAGCCCGACGTGGTGGGCTGGGACATGACACAGCAGAAGAAGATGTGAACCCTTACGGGGTTCCAGCAAAAAGCGCCGGAGGGGTTCGCCTCTCCGGCGCTTTTTTGCGTACGCATGTGACACTCCCCCTCCCCTTGTGGGAGGGGGTTGGGGGGAGGGGTTTGTGCCGCACGAACCCCTCCCCCCAACCCCCTCCCTCAAGGGGAGGGGGAGTCTGATACTCACCCCGTCGCTTCGACCGCGACCGCGGTGACGTTGTCGGTCGCGTTCAGCGCCAGGGCAGCGGCAACCAGCGTATCCGGCGGCGTCGTGCCGGCATTGTCGGACAACAGGTTTGCCAACTCGTCTTCCGGGACGGTCTTGCACAATCCGTCGCTGCATAACAGGAACCGATCGCCGATCTGGATGCGCCCGCTCACCTTGTCCAACGCGAACTCGTCCAGGTCGGCACCGACCGCGCGCGTAATGACGTTGGCACGCGGATGGTGCTCGGCCTCGTCCGGACGGATCACGCCCGACTCGACCAGTTCCTGCACGAGGCTGTGGTCGCGCGTGATCTGCTGCAACGCGCCGTCGCGCAGCAGGTAGGCGCGCGAATCGCCGGCCCACAGGCAGGCGAAATGATCGTTCCGCGCCAGCATCACCACCACGGTCGAGGCGATGATGACATCCGGGCCGCGCCGCTCCGCCTCGGCACGCAATGCCTCATGGGTCAGCTCGATCCGCGTGCGCACTTCCGAAAGCAATTCGGAGGCGGACAGGCCGGGCGGGATGGCTTCCAGCGATTCGCGGATCATGCCGGAGGCGACCTCGCCGGCATGGTGCCCACCGGCGCCGTCGGCCACCGCCCAGAGACCAAGGTCCGGGCGATCGACATAGGCATCTTCGTTGTGCTTGCGCTTCATGCCCGGATGCGACGTCGCCCAGGAGCGGAGATGAACCGCGCTCATGACGGTGACTCCCATGACTCTCCCCCCGTTGGTGCCGCCGGCGCCGTCTCTGCTGGCGCCTCCGGCATCATTTCTTCTGGTGCGCCGGGCAGTACGGCCCCAGGCGTCGTGAGCCCATGCTTTGTGACCCCGGGCTCCGTGACCCCGGGCTCCGTGACCCCTGGGACCGTGACCCCTGGCAGCGCGACCTCGGGCATGCCGCCCCCGAGCATCGTGGCATAAACCGAGGCATCCGGCAGCCCCGGCAAAACGAAACGCGTTGCCGGCACTCGTGGCGCACCCTCAGTCCACCAGACGCTCTGCATCATTCCGGTTTCCGTTCGTCCCGCTTCGCCTGAAGCCGCTTCCGGCACGCCGAGCATTGCCCCGAGCTGTTCCGGACCGGCATCCTGTTCGAGGGCAGCACGGCCGGCGGCCTCGCAGCCATCCAGCCAGACCGGATCATCCCCAGGCGCGTCACCGTCGCTGTACAACGCCGCGAAGGTCAACGGGAAATAGCGGCCGGCCCGGTCCACACTGGGCAGCATCAGGCCAATCGCCGCGCGACTGCCGCACAAGCCGGCGGAAAAGGCGAAGCGCCAGACCGGCGCTTCCAGGAACGCGGGCAGCCAGTCCTCGCCCATGGCGGCGCGGCTGCCGGCGATCGCCGGGGCGAGCCACGCGTCCCAGCGGTCGGTGAAGTCGCGCGGCAGCGCCCCGCGCACGAAATCGCCGCGTGCCGGCAGCTTGCCGTAGAACCCGGCGATCACCCTGCTCATTCGTCCCCCTCCCGCGCTTGGCGGGAGGGGTTAGGGGAGGGGGATGCGTGCGCCCCGCTGCACCCTCCGCTGGCCCCTCCCGCCAAGCGCGGGAGGGGGAAAGGCTGTGCGTGCCTCACAAATTGGGGCATTTGAAATCGTGCAACATGCCGGGGGCAAACGGATTCAACACCGACCCGGCGCGGATGTCGAAGCTGGCCGAGCGGTCGCCGACATGGAAGGTCAGCGTGTAGCGCTCGGACGAGCTGGACTGTTGCAGCGTGCCCTGGTCGAACAGCCGGAACAACGCCCACGGCCCGGTCGCCGACAGCACGGGTGGCCCACCCGACGGGGGCGGATCGAACACCAGCCGGGCGCTGTCCATGCCGGCCGCTCCCGGCCAGGCGACCGAGATCGCCCGCTGCGGGCCGTGCGCGTAGGTGATGGACTGCCCGCCGAGTTCCAGCGTCACCTGCTTGGCACCGGCATCCAGCGTCTCCGGCGTGATGTCGAACCGCACGCTCGGCTGGGCGCCGCCGCCGGCGAAGAACAGCTCGCCGATGGCCGCCGCGCGTTGGAACTGCGCCAGGTCGCCCGGGGTGACCGGCGGCGCCACGCCCGCAACCGGCTGTGCCTTCCAGATCGAGCCGGAGGTATCGACGAACGGCCGAAGCTGCGCATTGAAGAACTGATTGATCATGCCGTTCGGCCCGAACAGCCGGCCGAAATCGTCCAGCGGAATGCCATTCGGCGCGCTGGCCGTGAACGGATATCGCCCGTTGACGGCCTGGCTGCACAGTGAGGCCGGGCCGCCGGGCGCGTTGAACGCGGCCGCCGCGGCCTTCTTCGATCCGGCGCTGCGTTGCGAATTGCCGCTGAACGCCAGGGCCACCAGCCAGCGTTGCGCCGGTTGCGGATCACGCGCCGCCTCGGCCTGCAGCAACTGCGCCGGGTCGGCGCCGCCGGCCGGCGGTGGGGCTGCTCCACCCGGTCCGGCATTCGCCACCTGCGCGAGCTGCTGCTGCAGGTCGTTCAGCAGCTTCAGCGCGCCGTCGATCGGTGCACCGGGGCCACTGCCGACGAAGGCGATCAGCGGGGCGTAACGGGTCTCGATCGCCTTGCCGGGCGGTTCCGGGGCTGGTCCGTTGGTCTGGCCGAACAGCCCCTGCAGCGAACTTGCGGCACTGTTCGCCGCGCTCGACGCGGCAGCCGTGGCGGCCTGCGTCGCGCCCGCCGCCAGGCCCGCAACACCCGGTGCCGGCGGCGGCGCCTGCGTCAGTTTGAGCTGGCGGGTGATGCCCGCCAGCAGGTCGCGCATCGGCGATTGCGGCGACGACAGCACGTACAGCGCTTGCACCGCTTGCGGCAGGCTGGTCAGCGGCTGGACATCGAGATCGTTCAGCAGCGCATCCCACTGCTTGGCGTAGTCGTTGGTGTAAAGCTTCACCACGTCGTTTTGCAGGTTGAGCACCTGCGGGCTGTTGGGATCGACCTCCGACTGCTTCCCCAGCACCCAGCTTTCCGAGGCCACCTGCCTGGTTGCGGTCGGCAGTTGCGGCAGCAGGACATGGTAGAACCCGTCCACCGTGAAGAACCCGGGAATGCCGTCGGTCATCGGCGCGCCGGAGCGGCGGACGAACACGCCCACACCGGTGGCGCCGAGCGGATCCGACGGCCGCCAGGGTGGCAGCGCCGTCGCCTGGGGCGAACTCTGGATCGCGGAATACACCCGGTCAGCCAGCGTCACCCGGCTGAAGGTGCGCCGCGCGTCCTCGACCAGGGCGCCGTCCAACGTCACGTGCGGCAACGGCTGGTCGAGCATGGCGGCCAGATGCTTTTCCAGCGAGTCACGGATCGGCTGGGCGGCGGGGCCAGGGTAGGCGGCCTGCCAATCGAAGTGCATCCACGCCTTGACCGCGTTGCGGTCCAGCGGCCCCAGCGAGCCGAGCATCAGGTAGACCTTGGTCGCCTGATACAGGAAGGCGGGGTTGTTGAAGTTCTGCCGCATCTGGCCTTCCAGCCGGAAGATCAGCCGCGGGAACAGGATATTATCGAGCGCGTGGGCGTAAACCTGCTTCGCGCCCTCGCCAAGCTTGCCGGTCTGGTCGAGCCCGGGGAAGAACTGCCACGGCGTCGGTCCGGCATCGACGCCGAACGGCAGCGCCCGCGCCATGTCCAGCACGGGTGCGACGGCCGGCAGGTTGGCTTCGGCCACCGGATCGAGCGGCAGTGCCTTCGCTGCCGCCGTGTAAGCGGCGAGTGCAGTGTCGGACTGCGCGACCGCGGTGCTGTTCACCGATCGGGTCTGGATCAGCGCGCCGGCGCCCAGCACCGCAACCAGCGCCGCGATCGCGGCCACGCCGATATAGGCCAGCCGGTTGCGCTTCACCGCGCCCGGGTCGCGCGAGACCAGGGTTGCCTCGCCGAACACCACATCCTTCAGCAGCCGCGTCAGGAAGTAGCTGCGTCCCGCCTCCGGTCGCAGTGTCGGCGCCCGCTGGGCGTCGATGCCGAAGCTGCGCGCCATCGCGCCGGTCAGCCGGTCGATCGGCGAACCTTCCTGGGTGCCGGACGTCAGATAGACACCGCGCAGGAACGGTGCCGGATCGAGCCGCGAGCCGCCGAATGCTTCGCCGACGAATTCTGCCAGCGGCGCCTGGAGGCTGGCGACCTGGGCCGGGAAGCCGGCGATGGCGGTGCGCTTGTCGGGGCTGCGCTCGGCCTGAAGACGGTCGAGCAAGCGCTCGTTCAGGCGTTGCACCAGCAGGGCGAATTCGGTGTTGAAGGCGCCGGCGGTGCCGCCCTCCGACTTGTTCAGCGGGAAGGTCATGCCCCAGACTTGGCCGCGCTTCTCGCGATCCAGGTCGTCGTAGAACTCCATGAAGCCGGAGACGAGGTCGGCCTTGGTGAACAGCGCATAGACCGGCACCTTCACGCCGAGCTGGTCGGACAGTTCCTTCACCCGGCGGCGGATGGCGCGGGCGTGGGCAAGGCGTTCATGTTGCGGCGCGGCGGCGATGTCGGACAGCGCGATGGCGACCATGACGCCGTTCAGCGGCTGGCGCGCGCGGGTGCGCTTCAGCAGGTTGAGGAAGGCGTCCCACCCGGCTTTGTCCACCGCGGCGTCGGAGTCCTGCGTGGTGTAGCGGCCGGCGGTGTCGATCAGCACCGCATCCTCGGTGAACCACCAGTCGCACATGCGGGTGCCGCCGACGCCGGCCACCGCGCTCTGGCCCATTTCGGCGGCGAGCGGGAATTTCAGGCCGGCATTCAGCAGGGCGGTCGTCTTGCCGGCGCCGGGTGGACCGATGATGGCGTACCACGGCTGTTCGTACAGATAGCCGCGGGCGCCGGAGGCTTTCTTCAGCAGGTTCAGCGCGGTGGTGAGCTTCTCGCGCATCGCCGCCACTTCCTCGGCGGAGGCGGCGGCGGTCGGATCCTCCTTGGGGCCGGCGGCGATGCCTTCCACCAGCGCGGCGTCGTTCTTCTTGCGGCGCCGGTCGAGCAGGAAATTCACCACGGCCCAGATCAGCACCATCACCGCGATGACGATGGCGCGGGTGATCCAGGATTCGAGGAACGACAGGAACGGTCCGAACCACCACACCAGCAGCGACAGAAGGACGACGCCGATGAAGCTCAGGAACCAGCGGGAGACAAAGAAGCGCATGGTAATTAACCTCTCCCACGCAGTGGGAGAGGTCGGCGCGCAGCGCCGGGTGAGGGTGCCGCGAACCGCACGGTGCTGTTAGGTGCGAAACGCAAGGTGCTGCTGGCACGGAGGTAGACCGTGCGGTTGGCGGCACCCTCACCCTCGGTGCTTCGCACCTCGACTTCTCCCGCGAAGCGGGAGAGGTTTCTTCCTTCACCTTCTCCCGCGGCTGACACGTTCATCATCCCTGCCTCCGCAGCGTCACTTCGATCCGGCGGTTTTGCTCGCGTCCCTCCGGCGTGGTGTTCGGCTGGAGCGGATCGGCGTCGGCCCGTCCCTCCGCGCTGACCCGGCCGGGATCGCCAAGCGCGCGCACGATGATGTCGCGTGCCGCCTCGGCCCGCGCCTTGGACAATTGGAAGTTGGACGGGAACTGCACGGTATGGATCGGCTGGTTGTCGGTGTAGCCGACCACCTCGACCGGGCCTTTTTCCGCCTTCAGCGCCTCGCCGATGCGTTGCAGCAGGTGGATGTAGTTCGGCGAGACGGTGGCGCTCCCCGAGGGGAACAGGCCGGTGTTGTGGATGCGCACGATCGGCATCGAATGATCGCCGAGCACGGTAACCAGCCCCTGGTCGATCTCCGGCTTGAGGAACACATACAGCGGCTCCGGTTGCACCACCGGCGGCGGTGGCGGCGGCCGCACCGGGGCGGCGCGCTGGATGTTCGGCATGTGCGACAGCGGCGCCGAAATCATGTGACCGAACGTGTCGTCGGACGCGGCATTCAGCCCCGTCGAGAACCAGATGAACAACCCGCCGACAATGACCAGCGCGGCGGCACCCATCACCCAGCTCGGCACCACGGCGCGCGCTGGCTTGTAGGGAGCGTTGACGCCCTGCCAGTGCGGCGACAGCGCCGGCTCCAGCGCCTGCCGCTGGCGAACGATGATCGTGTAGAGGTCCTCGCGCAGCCGCTCCAGCTCGCCGGGGCCACGCGGCGACAGCCGGTACTGCCCCTGGAAGCCGAGGCTGATGCACATGTACATCAGCTCCAGCACCGGCAGGAAGTTGCCCGGATTCTCCTTCATCTGGTTCAGCAGTTGGAAGAAGCGCTCGCCGGAGCGCACCTCCTGGTGGAAGCTGGAAACCAGCGAGCGCGCGCCCCAGCTTCCGCTGCTGCCCCAGGGCGTGTTCAGCACCACGTCGTCGATGCTTGCGCACAGCGCGTAATGTGCCGGGCGCAATTGCTCCAGCGGCACGCCGGTGTCGCGAGCCTGCCTCTCGAAGGTGCGAACCTGCGCGATGGTGCGCTCGCGCAGATCGTCCACGTTCGGCTGCGAGTAGGTGGTGCGCAGCCGGCCAAGCAATTGCAGCAGTGGCGCCGCGGCGGAGACTAGCGGGTTGAGACCGAAGCTGATGGTCTCCGCCCCCTCCGCCGCCATCGGTGCGGCGGCGGTCATGGGTGCCATGGGCTGCACCGGCGGTGCCGCCGGCCGCGACGCGAACGGCGAGGGTGCCGCGGGCTGCGGTGCCGGAGTCGCTGCCGGTCGCCGTCCGCCAGGCACCGGCCGGATGACCGTGCGCTCGGAATCGTCGGGTTCGGAGAAGGGGTCGTCGCTCATGCGATGGTCCTCACGAACTAAGTACCTGCGGGCAAATAAGTGCCTCGACTGCCACGCGACGAAATTCCGTGTCATGGCCGGCGAAGGCCGGCCACCCACGTCTTTTCCATCGTGCCACACAGCAAAGTCGTGGGTGGCCGGCCTTCGCCGGCCATGACACAGGGGAGTAGGACGCAACTGCAGCTGATTCGGTTGAGGGTCTTAATTGCGCGCTCATCCCCGGATCGCCCACAGTTCGAGCCGCAGATTGGGGAAATCGCCCGACACGTGGATTGCGAACCCGCCGGAGTTCTGCATCTGCTGCCAATGCGGGCTGCCGCGATCCAGCTCGAAATACGTCGCACCCGCGTAGAACGGCAGTTGCCGCGGCGCGACCGGCAGCGGCCGCACCGCGATGCCGGGCAGCGCCACGTTGACCAGCTCGCGGATGTTCTCCACCGCGCCGATCTTCACCTGCGCCGGGAACACCCGCCGCAGCGTCTCTGCCGGGACGTCGCACTGCACGGTCAGCACGAAATTCGCCGCGCGCAGCACGCCGCGGTCGGTGATCGGGCCGACCCGCACGCCATGCCGCGCCTCGCGCAGCGGGATCGAGATCGCCGTCGCCTCCAGCACCGCGGACAAGGCGCGCCGCAGATCCGCCACCACCGGCGCGAAGCTGCGCTGCAGGTCGTCGTGACGATAGGCCGGGTACGAGGTCGGGCGCCGCGTGTCGAGGAAGGTGGCGAACTCACCGGCCATCTGCACCAGCGCGGTGTACAGCGACTCCGGATGCACGTTGGCGGCGTCCGCCCAATGCGCCAGCACGTTCTGCCAGCCGTTGATCGATTGCAGCAGCAGGAAGTCCGCGACCTGCGCCACGCCGGCCTGGCCGGGCGCGGTCATGCGCGCGGCCAGCGCCTCACCGCGCTGGTTCAACATGCCGGACAGCTCGGCGACCAGCCCGGACAACGGTGTGACGGCAGAACATACCAGCGCCGGCGGCATCCAGCGCTCGTCCAACACGACACGCTTGTCGGCGGTGATCTCGGTGATGCGCGCGAGGGCCAGGCAGAGATAGCCGGCGCGCTCCTCGGTTTCGAGCAAGTAACGCATTTTCAGGCGGCCAACCTGCAATTCGGCCGGGGTGGGGGAGGCGGAATGCGTATCGTACGCCTCGAACGGATTGGCGGTGTAACGGCCTTCCGTTGCGCTATCGGCCACTTCCACCGCGCCGGGCTGGCGCGTCGGCAGCGCGAGATACACCAGTACGTTGCGCGCGCTGTCCGGCACGTCGAGCGGCGTTGGGTGACTGGCTTCGCCCGGAATGACGAACGGTGTTCCGTCCTCGAACACGCCGGCCGCGGACGCGACGGCGAAACGACCGGTCGTCAGCAAATCCCGGTCGAGCGAGTACTCGACCAGGCCCCACGGATGCGGTCGCAGCGCCTGCACGCGCGCGCGCACAAGCTGTTCCATCCAGCGATCCTGCTGCTGGAAATGCTGCGTGCGCAGGAACATGCCTTCCTGCCAGACCACGCGATTGGTCCAGCTCATCGTCTATAATCCCCCCCGGCTCGGTGCATCATCGCGCAAGCGCACGATAGATGCACTGGTTACTTTGCCGGCTTCGTCGGTTCCAGCGTTATCGCCAGCTTGCCAATGGTCAGCGTGAGCTTGGTCGGCCCGCTATCGGCCGCCGGCGCCATCGCGCGCCACTGCGCGTGGTCGATGTCGCGGTACAGCGCGACGATACCGATATTCGATACGCCGGGCTTCAGATTGATTGTCTGGGCCTGCGTTTCGCCAGGCGCCACGACGAATTGCTGCGACGGCGCGGCCTCATCCTGGCCTAGCGTCTGCGCCTCCTGCTCGGTCAACGCCGTCCAGTCGCTGCTGGAGAATTTGGCGGTGGTGGAGAGCTGATACACCTTCACCGCGACCGGGGCCGCGGTGCCGCCGGGATCGGGATTCTCGTCGGCGCCGCCAACCATGGTCAACGTCAGGACCGGCGGTGGCTTGGGTGGGGGAGCACCGCAGCGCGTCAGCAAGAGCCCCGCGGGCAGCACCATTGCCGCCAGCAGCAGGAATTCGCGTCGCCCGTTTGTCATCGTTCCCTCGCCGATACCTCGTCCAGCGCCTGCTCATAGGCGCGTGCGAAGGCCTTGCCAAACACGCTGTCGAAATCATCGGCCAGCGCCTGCACGGTTCGGGTGTGCAACGCCTCGAAGGTATCCCAGGCGCGCGCCTTCTTCTGCGCGGGCAGCACCGACATTCCGCCGGCCTGGTCGGCCTGGGCGCGCAGCTTCGCCGGATCGAGCCCATCCAGCAGGGTGCGCACCGCCGACTGCATCGCGGCCATCGAGGCCAGCTCATGCAGCCTGATGTCCTTCAGTGCGTCTGCCACGGCAGCGGCCGCCGTCATGTCGGTGCGCCGTCCGGTGCCCAGCAGCGCGGCAAGTGCGTCGTCGTCACCGGCGGAGAATTTCAATGGATTGTTGCCGCGGGCGCGGATCATCGTTTGTTCGATGCGGAACTCGCTCTTGATCGATGCGCGGGCGATCAGCACCGAGCGCAGGCCGGACACCAGGGTGCGGAACGCTTCGCCCAGTGAGCGCATCATCGCGGCCGGATCCTTCGGATGCACGTCGGCCATTCCGACGCCGTCCAGGAAGGCACTGAGCAAGGCACCGTTGTCAGCAGAGACAGGCGCGGGCGCGGGAGCAGGGGTAGCAGCCGCGGCAGCCGGCCGGGCCGCCACGGGAACCGCGGCAGGCTGAGCCGGCGCTGCCTGTGCGGGTGCCCGCGCAGCGGTGAATGGGCTCGCCACCGGTGGTGCCACGGGCTCGAGGTCGAACGGCTCGTCGAACGGCGATGGCACATGCGAAGCGGCCGGCGCGGCGGCGGGAGGTTCGGCGGCGCGCGACCGGACTGCCGGTGCCGGTTCAGGCTCGGCGAACGGGTCCAGGTCAGCCGGCTGCCCGAACGGTTGGGCAGCGGGTTGCCCGAACAGTTGGGCAGCAGGTTGCCCGGCCGGTTGTGTCACCGGCTGCGCCACCGGTTGCGGCATGGGCTGGACCACCGGCTGTGCGATCGGCTGCACCACCGGCTGTGCGATTGGCTGCACCACGGGCTGTGCGACCGGCTGCGCGAAGGGCTGCGCCATAGCCTGTTGGATCGGCTGCGCCATCGGCTGCACGGCGGGCTGCGCTATCGGTTGCGCGGCGGGTTGCGCCATAGGCTGCGGAACGGGCTGCGCCATTGGTGGCGCGAAGGACTGCGCGGCTGGCTGCCGTGGCGGCGGCGCCACGGGGCGCGGTGCGGGCGCAGCGACCGGCGGTGGGGCGGACTGCTGATTGATGCCCTCCAGCAGATCCTTGTCCCAATCGTCCGGCAACAGGTCGTCGCCCGGCAGCGTCCCGCCGGTGTGCAGCGGCATATGGCCGGTTGTCGCGGGCGGCCGGAATGCATCCTCCAGTGCCGAAGAATGGTCGGACCGGGTCGGGCCGAGGAACGGTGACTCGCCCGGTTCAGGTGCCAGCGGATCGAAGTCGCTGGGCAGTTGCGCCCCGGTGGCAATGCCGAAGCCCGGATGCGGCGCCTCGTCGAACGCGTGGCGTGGCGGCGGCGGCGGCGCGAGCGGATCCATCCCGAACGGGTCGGCGAACGGGCTGGTGCCGCGCGCCGGCGGCTGCACGCCGAACCCCCCGCCCCCCATGCCGGCTTGCGGCATGGCATCCTCGGACTCCCGCACTTCGATTTCGTAGCTGCCGAGCGTCAGCCGGTCGCCGTCGCGCAGCATGCGCACCTCGGCCTGGCCGATCGGCGCGGGGTCGCGGTTCAGCGTGGTGCCGTTGGTGGAGGTGTCGGCGATCTGCCAGGCGCCGCCGCGATAGGCGACGGCGAAATGGCGCTTGGAGAGCAGTCGCTCCGGGTCGGGGAGAACCCAGTCGACACCGGGGCCGCGGCCGACGGTGAATTCGCCGCCGGACACCGTGCGGGTTTCCGGTGGAACGGAATCAGGACAGCGGAGGACGGTGAAGGTCAACGGCATTGGAGCATCCTAACACCTCTGCCACCCTCGGCGGGAGAGGTTCGAGGCGCGATTGGGATGAATGCAGAGGCGGGTTGCTGTCGGAGTTCGCGGGGGGTGGGGTGCGGCCGGGCGATGCGAGGTGAAGCACCGCAGTGTGCGGTGCGCGGCACCCTCACCCGGCGCTGCGCGCCGCGTCGATCCGCTTCGCGGCTCGACCCCGCGCAGCGGGAGAGGTTTTATCATGCGAGTCATCACGCTTCCTCCGCTGGCAGCCGGCCGGAGCCACCAGCGGCGATACTACGCCCGCTTTCGAGGAAACGCTTCAATCGCGCGACCTCGCGTTGCACATCCGGGCGCACGGCGGCGAGGTAGACCGCGGCGGCGACCATCCTGCCGGTCATGTGCGGCGTCGGCGGCACCGGCGGCTGGTCCTCTGGCCCGATGGTGTCGCCGGTCCAGAAGACCGCATAGGCGCACAACGCGTCGGGCGTCTCGAACGTCGTCGCGTCCGCCTGCTGCGCGGCGGCGCGGCGGTTCTTGTCGTTCGGCTGGCGCACCCATTGCTCTGCCGCATCGCGTGCCAGCCGGTCAGGCTCCGGCAGATCGGCAGGCGCGGTGTGGGCGGCGCACATGCAGGCCCACCACACCGCCTCCCGCTTCGGCAGCGCGTGGGCAAGCACGCGCGTGGCCTCGACCAGGAAACCCTTGGCCTCGAGCAACGCGAGCGCGTCGGTTGCCAGCCGGCAGTCCTTCACCTCGGCGGCGGCGGCGGCGGGCAGCGCCACGACCGCGCGCAATCCGGCAAGGTCCCTGCCGGCGAGCTTGGTCATTGTCTGCGACATGTCAGTTGATCTTCACCATGCCACCCTTCAGCGTGAGCATCCCGCCACCGTCGAACGAGCCGGTCCCTGACGCTTTGTAGCTGATCTGCGGCGCGTTGAGGGTAATGCCCGATGGAGAAAGCGACACCGAACTCTGGCCGACGGTCAGCGAAATGCCTTGCTTGGCGGTGATGCTGAGCTGCCCTGTGTTGATATTGATCGTGTAGTTGCCTTTGTCGATCGTTTCCGTGTGGTCGCCGGCGCTGACCTCGAACGTGCTGTTGCCCTTGCTGATCGTGACGCTTTGGTTGCCCTTGTCGATCGTGACGGTGTGGTTGCCGGTGCCGACGTCGAACGTGCTGTTGCCGTTGCTGACGGTCAGCGACCGGTCCTGCGTCACCGTGATGGTCTGGTTGTTCTGGATGGACACCGTCTCGTTCTGCTTCACCGTCACGATGCGGCAATTATCGACGGTCAGCGTCTGGTTGTTCTCGATCTCCGTGAACATGTCCTTTTCGGCATGCATGAAGATCAGCTCGCTGTTCGCCTTGTCGTCGAATGTGAGCTCGTTGAATTGCGATGTGCTGCCGGACAGGCTGGAGCGCGTGCGGATACCGCTCTTGGTCTTGTCGGTGGTCAGATAGATCGGCGCCTGCGCACCGTTGTACAGGCCGCCGATGACGATCGGCCGGTCCGGGTCGCCGTCGACGAAGGCCACCGCCACTTCGGTGCCGACACGAGGGGTGAACTGCACGCCCCAGCCCTTGCCGGCCCAGGGCTGGATGACGCGGGCCCAGACCGCGTCGCTGCCGGTGGAGTCCTGGCGCCAGTCCCAGTAAAACCGCACCTTCACCCGCGCCATGTCGTCGGTATAGATCTCCTCGCCGCTCTGGACGCTGATCGTGGACTGCGCTGAACTCTGCGGACCCATGACCAGGGCGGTATAGATGCCGTTCATGCGCGGGCGCAGCGTGGTGATCGGCTGGCGCCAGGTGGTCGTCGAGAGGAACGCGGTGAACTGGTTCGAGTAGGACGCGTTGCCGTGCTGGTTCAACCACGTGTCGTCCGACGCCTGGTGCGTCACGCTGCGCACCGCGTAGGTATTGTCGAGCGCGCTTGCGATCTGGCTGGCGATGGTGAACGTCCCGCCCGGCACCAAACCGCCGAAGTAGCATGCGCCGTTGAACAGCGTTGCCACGGCCTCGGCCGCTTCCATTTCCCATTTCGCGCGGTTGGCGACGACGGTGCCATCCTGCTGGATGTTGTCGCTGGCGTTGGCCGAGGGGTCGGTGGCGCTCTCGTTGGTGTAGTCTACCGCGGCGGGCCAGCGGAAATCGTCGCGCGCCGCCGCGCCGCCGGTCGCCAGCACGGTTTTCTGCACGCTCTGGAGCAGGGCGTCGGGGCTGACCGGCTCGTAGTCCTGCAGTGTCATCTGGCCGCGCACGGTGGTGGCGGTCAGATCGAAATTCATCAACTGGAATGCCGTGTCGCCGCCGCCGCGGAGGTACAACGTGGCGTTGGGGATGGCGGTGAACGCCGTGTTCTGGTTGGCGATGACCAGTGTGTGGGCACTTGCGGTGTGCTGGAAGAAGTAGAACCAGCCTTCTTCCTCCATCAGCCGCGTGGCGAAGTGCAGGTCGGTTTCGTTGAACTGGATGGTGTACTGGCGCGTGACGCTTGCCGGCGGACCGGAAAGGTCGGTCAGCCCCGCGTCGGTGAACATCGATGACAGGATGTCGCCGGCCGACTTCAGCTCATAGACCCGGCAATCGGTGGTCTGGGAGAGGAACCACAGCCTCGGGACCAGGGTCAGGCGGTATGACTCGAACGTGTCCGCCGTGCTGTCGGTGCGCACCGGACCCTCGTCGGTCACGGTGCGGACGATGCCGTGGAAATAGCGCACCGGCGTGCCAGCGTCCTGCAGGATCACGCAGGCCGGGTTGTTGAGCAAGGTGTTCGGGTCGATCACTCCGTTCTGGCAAATCGCCACGACCTCGAACTGGAACGGCTGGCTGATCGCCTCGTGCGCGGTAAGCGAGATCGGGATCAGGACGTCGGTGCCGAGCGGCGACGTCATGGCCATCGAGGCATTGGCGCGGGTCCATGCGGGCATGGGCTATGCCGCCGTGCCGGACGTTGGACGTTCGATGCTCACCGTTTCCTATCTCCCTCAAGCAGTGCGCGGGCAACCCGGCCTCGGCGTTAGCATAGCAGAATGACCAAGCGGGGTCACAACCGGGATTCCTGGGGGGGAGAATCCGGCCGCCAGGCAATCGCGCGGGTGCGGCCCAGGCTGATCGGAGCATGGCAGGGATGCGGCCGCACGGGAAGGATCGCGATCGTCCGGGCAGGAGCGAGCAGGGCCACAGGGCGAAGGTTCATCAAGCCGACCCAGCCCAAGCCGCGCGGATGTGGACCGAGCGGATCAGTCGCGGTGCCGGATCGATGACAGTTATAGGACGTCTCC
Source organism: Acetobacteraceae bacterium (assembly GCA_035486135.1). Classification (GTDB taxonomy): domain Bacteria; phylum Pseudomonadota; class Alphaproteobacteria; order Acetobacterales; family Acetobacteraceae; genus JASHVB01. The sequence continues at coordinate 47,420 of DATHNI010000015.1, read as the reverse complement.
CTTGCCGCGCGCGATGCTGCTCACGCCAGCGTTATCATAGTGGCTCGCCGCCGCGCGGCAACATCCGCGCGCGAGACGGCGGTTTCGGCCGCGATGTGGTCATTGCGAGTTGACCACCGGCCGGCGGGTCGACCCGCCCTGAATGAAACTGGCGCAGCGACCCCGCCTCCCACGTCATGGCGGGCGAAGGCCGCCACCCACGACCGTGCTGCGTGTGGCGAGGCAGGTCGTGGATGGCGGGCCTTCGCCCGCCATGACGCGAGGGGCGAGCACCACCGGTTGTCTCTTGCGAGGTGGGGGCCGGCGTGACTCGCATTTCACAAATTGCGCGTGCACACGACCAGCCATGACGGGCGGATCGCCCCCAGGCTCACAGCATCACCGTGCCTCCGTCCACCGCGATCGTCTGCCCGGTGACGAACCGCGACTCATCGGAGATCAGCCAAGCCACCGTGCCGGTCAGATCCGCCGGCATCAGCGTGCGTTGCAGCGCCTGCCCCGCGCGGATCGTCTCCAGCGCGCGGTCGAGCTTGTCGGCGAAGAACTCCTGGGTGCCCTCGGTCATCACCGCGCTCGGCGCGAGCGCATTCACCCTTATGTTGTCGCGGCCCAGTTCGCGGGCCAGCCCGCGGGTCAACCCGATCACCGCGGCCTTCGAGGTGGTGTAGTGCAGCGCATAGGGCATGCCGTAGGTGGCGGCGAGCGACGCGACATTGACGATGGACCCGCCGCCGGCGGCGCGCATCGGCGCCACCACCGCCTTGCAGCAGTTCCAGATGCCCTTGACGTTCACCGCCATCGCGGCGTCCCAATCGGCTTCCGGAATGGCGTTGAAGCGGCCCCCGCGCAGCGAGCCGTACAACGCGGCGTTGTTGATCAACGCATCGATCCGGCCGAACGCCTTGACCGCGGCGGCGGACATCGCCTCGACCGACGCTGGGTCGGTGACGTCCAGCCTGACCCCGATGGCACCATTGCCGGCGGCCGCCGCGGCCCCGCCGCAGTCGGCCACGTCGCCGGCCACGACGAACGCGCCGGCGGTGCCGAATGCCCGGGCGTATTCGAAGCCCAACCCGCGCGCCGCGCCGGTGATCAGTACGACCTTGCCTGCAATCGACATGGTACCTCCTGGGGTTGATGGCACTGCATCACGGTCCGTGGCTTTGTCATAGCCCGACGCGTGCTGCACGGGAGTTCAGGGCAATCGCATCTGGCCAGCAAGCTGCGCAACGCCGGCGGGGCCGAAGGCAAGGAAAGGACCTGTCTCACAAAGCCGAAGGAAGGACAGTCAAGCGTCACAAATCTTTCGTGCGTTCCCCGGTTCCTGCCATGCGCGGCGTCAACAGAAATTCCTCTTTGTGAATCCTTCCTGATCTTCGCTGAACTTTGTGAGACATTTCCTGCCTTGCGGCGGTACCTGTCCAGCCAGACAAGCTGCCGCCAAAACGTGCGACTTCTTCCCCGTCAAATGCGCTTGCCCTGGTGCCGCACCCGACTCCGGGGCAATCGCATCTGGATCGTGGCGTGACGCGGGCACGGCTTGTGTTGGGGGGAGCGGACGTCGTTGTTCCCGCCGGGCAGGCCGCGACGGCCAGGCGGGGCGAGAAAATGCTCTGGACATGGAAAATTTCCGCTTCTGGGACTTGTGTAGGACTATTATCCCCGCCATGTCCGACCCCATGGCAACTCTCGCAGCACAACTCGCACACAACCACGGTCTCCTGCTCCATCGCGAAAGCCGGATGGCGGAGGCAGAGCCCCACTACCGCCGAGCCATCGCGCTCGATCCGGAGTTCATCGAGGCCCGGATCAACCTTGGCCTCGTGCTCGTCCGTCAAGGCCGACTGGACGAGGCCATCGCCAGCCATCGCGAGGCGCTCCGCCTCGATCCCGAGAACGTCGACGCCCACAACAACCTGGGCATGGCCCACTACGCCCAGGGCCACATCGCCGAGGCGGAAAACAGCTTCCGGGCCGCGCTGCGGCTATCATCCGCACATCCCTGTGCCACGCTGAACCTCGGCGCCACGCGTCAGGTGCTAAACCACGTTGACGAAGCCGAGGGCCTGTTCCGCCGCGCCCTGGCCCTGGGTGCCGACGAGGCCCGGGTCAAAAGCAACCTGGCGCTGACGCTGCTGGAGCAAGTGCGGCCGGAAGATGCGGAACACTGCTGCCGGGAGGTCCTGGCTATCCAGCCCGACTGTAAGGAGGCGCGTGCCAACCTGGCCCTGGCCTTGTTGACAACGGGCCGCCTGGAGGAAGGCTGGCAGGAATACGAATCCCGCTGGGCGGTCGAGGGCATGGCCGCGCCCGCCTCGGTGCTGCCGGAGCCTCGCTGGACCGGCCAGGACCTGCAGGGCCGCACCATACTATTGTACGCAGAGCAGGGGTTCGGGGACACGCTGCAGTTCTGCCGCTATGTGCCGATGGTTGCGGCGGCCGGCGGCCGCATCGTGCTGGTGGTGCCGAGAGCGCTGCGCCGCCTGCTGACGACGCTGGACGGCGTGGCCACGTTGCTGTCCGAGGAAGACGATCCGCTGCCCTCGTTCGACTATTACTGCCCGTTGCTGAGCCTGCCGTTCGCCTTCGGCACGACCATGGCGACGATCCCGGCGCAGACCCCGTACCTGCGCGCAGAGCAATCGGCCTGGGCGGATTTCCTCGCCGGCCTTCCGGGGCTGAAGGTCGGGCTGGTGTGGGCCGGCAAATCGCGCACCGCGCAACCGCACGCGGTGGCGATCGACAAGCGCCGCTCGATGCGGCTTGGCGACATGGTGCCGCTGCTGTCGGTGCCGGGATGCAGCTTCGTGTCGCTGCAGCTTGGGCCGCCGGCGGCGCAGATGCAGACGCTGCCGCCGAGCGCGGTGCTGCATGATGTGTCCGGGCGGCTGCAGGACTGGAGCGATACGGCGGCGCTGATCGCCGGGCTCGATCTGGTGATCGCGGTCGATACCGCGGTGGCGCATCTGGCGGGTGCCCTGGACAAGCCGGTCTGGATGTTGAACCGGTTCGATTCCTGCTGGCGCTGGTTCCTGAACCGAGATGACACGCCGTGGTATCCCAGCATGCTGCAATTCCGCCAGACCAGCCGCGGCGATTGGGCCGGCGTCATCGAACGGGTGAAGGCTGCGCTGGAACTCGTTCTGTCCCACGTGGGCGCACAAGCATCGCTCAGGGACCAGGCGCCGCAATAGCGGCAAGGACGATCGCCGCAGCCCGTGGTCGCGGTCGCCGCCCACGTCTCATGGGCAGCGATCGGGGTGGGGTTTTTTAGGCAAAGCCATCCTCGGCACCTGACGGATTGTTTAACCGCGACTTACGCGGATTGACTGTCCAGGCGTTGGGCGCTGTTAAATACTCGCCGCCGATAACGGCACGGTGTGGAGTCAAGCAGAGCAGCCAGATCCGTGCCAATCGACGTCCGGCCCGGTAGAGGTCTTCCGATCGAAGATTGCCGTCCGGTGCCGCGATCGGCGAGTTCGGCAAGTTCCGAACTACCATGCGTTGAATTATGTTGCCCGCTTCGAAGATGAACCTGCCAGGTGATCGCCCTGCAAGAACCGATTGAAGGAGCGCGACAATGGTGACAACGGTTGCCGACCAGTTCGCAGCGACACTCGCCGCGTCAGGGGTGAAGCGTATCTATGGTGTCGTCGGCGACAGCCTGAACGGGTTGACCGACTCGCTGCGGCGCCAGGGCAAGATCGAATGGGTCCATGTACGGAATGAAGAAGCTGGCGCCTTCGCGGCAGGGGCCGAAGCGCACCTGACCGGAGAGCTGGCGGTGTGCGCCGGAAGCTGCGGACCCGGCAACCTGCATCTCATCAACGGCCTGTTCGACTGCCATCGCTCACAGGTGCCCGTGCTTGGGATCGCGGCCCAGATACCGTCGGCGGAAATCGGCGCGGGCTATTTCCAGGAAACCCACCCACAGACGTTATTCAAGGAGTGCAGCCACTACTGCGAACTGGTGTCGAGTGCCAATCAGATGCCCCGCACGCTGGAGGTGGCAATCCGCGAGGCGGTGGGCAAGCGCGGTGTGTCGGTTGTGGTGATACCCGGCGACGTGGCCTTGCAGCCTGCGTTGTCAGCGCCGGAACCGAAGGTGGATGGCCTGCTGCCGCGCCGCGCGATCGTGACACCTGCGCGGGCGGATCTCGACAAGCTGGCGGCACTCCTGAACGGCAAGCGCCGCGTGACTGTGCTGTGTGGTTCGGGATGTCAGGGCGCCCACGATCAATTGCTCGCACTCGGCCAGCGATTGCAGGCTCCGATGGTGCATTCGCTGCGCGGCAAGGAGCATGTCGAGTGGGAGAACCCTTATGACGTCGGCATGACGGGGCTGATCGGATTCTCGTCGGGCTATTACGCCATGCTCGATTGCGATGTGCTGCTGATGCTGGGAACGGACTTCCCCTACCGGCAGTTCTATCCGCAGGGTTCGGCGCGCATTGCGCAGGTCGATATCAGGCCGGAAAACATCGGGCGCCGCGCGCCGGTTGACCTCGGCATCGTCGGTGACATCGGCCCGACGCTCGATGCCCTGTTGCCGATGCTGGAGCAAAATCGCAACAGCTCGTTCCTGGAGCAAGCGACGGACCATTATCGCAAGACACGCAGGGCGCTTGATGAGTTGGCTGTCGGCAAGCCCGGCAGGCGGCCGATCCATCCGCAGCAGGTCGCCAAGGCCATCAGCGACCATGCGTCGGACGACGCGGTCTTCACCTGTGACGTTGGTCTGCCCACGGTATGGGCCGCCCGCTACCTGGCGATGAACGGCAAGCGGCGGCTGCTTGGGTCGTTCTGGCATGGCTCGATGGCCAATGCGATGGCGCAGGCGATCGGCGCACAGGCGGCATTCCCCGGCCGGCAAGTCATTTCGCTATCCGGTGACGGCGGCTTTGCCATGCTGATGGGCGATTTCCTCAGCCTTGTGCAACTGCATCTGCCGGCGAAGATTGTCGTCTTCAACAACGGTGCCCTCGGCTTCATCGAACTCGAGCAAAAATCGACCGGCTTCCTCGCCACCGGCACGGAGCTGCAGAACCCGAACTTCGCGGCGATGGCGGAAGCGGTCGGTGTGCGCGGGATCAGGTTGGAGGATCCGGCGGAGGTTGCAGGCGGCATCGCCGATGCGCTTGCGCATGACGGGCCGGTGCTGGTGGACGCCGTGGTGAACCGGTCGGAACTCGCCATGCCGCCTGCGGTCACCGCGGAGATGGCCAAGGGCTTTTCGCTTTACATGGTGAAGGCCGTGATGAGCGGGCGGGGTGACGAACTGGTCGATCTCGCCCGAACGAATCTCTGGCGCTGATCACGCGAGGTTTTCAATGGACCTTACCGCCCTCCTGCTGTCGCGCCTGCAGTTCGCGTTCACCGTGTCGTTCCACATCATCTTTCCTTCCTTCACGATCGGCCTCGCGGCCTGGCTCACGGTTCTGGAGGCGCTGCATCTTGCCACCGGACGGCCGGCTTATCGTGTGGTGTTCGAATTCTGGCTGAAGATTTTCGGTGTGGCGTTCGGACTGGGCGTCGTCTCCGGCATCGTGATGGCATTCGAGTTCGGCACAAACTGGAGCGTGCTGTCCAAAATGTCGGGGCCGATCCAGGGCGTGCTTCTCTCATACGAAACCTTCACCGCTTTTTTCCTCGAGGCCAGCTTCTTCGGAATCCTGCTGTTCGGCCGCACACGCGTCGCGCCCGGGTTCTATCTGTTCTCAACCGGGATGGTGGGCCTGGGGACGACGCTTTCTGCCTTCTGGATCCTGGTGAACAACAGTTGGATGCAGTATCCGGTTGGCTATGTGATGGACCACGGCGTCGCGGTTCCCGATGACTGGGGAGCGATCCTTTTCAGTCCAGTGCTGTGGGTTCGGTTTCCGCACATGCTGCTCGCCGCCTATATAACGGGCGCCTTCTGTGTCGCGGCCACGGGCGCCTGGTACCTGCTGCGGAGACAATTCACTGTCGAGGCGCACATCATGCTGCGCATGGGCCTGGGTCTCGCTGCCGTGCTCATGCCAATCCAGCTCCTGTTCGGGCACCTGAACGGTGAATATGTCGTTCACCATCAACCCTCGAAAATGGCCGCGATCGAGGCGCGGTGGCACAATCAGCAACCGGGATCCGAGGTATTGCTTGCCTGGCCGGACGTCGATGCCCGGCGGAACCTGTTCGCGATCACCCTGCCGCCGCCGTTCGGCAGCCTGATCGATTCCGACAGCCTCACGGCGCCGGAGGTTGGGCTCGACAGCATTCCGCCGCAGAATTGGCCGCCGGTGCTGATCCCGTTCTTCACGTTCCGCATCATGGTCGGTTGCGGATTGGCCATGCTGGCCCTCGCCTGGATCGGCTCGTACATGAACTTGAAACGGCGCATCGAGGAAAGCCGGCTGTTGCTCTGGCTGATTTTCTTCAGCTTCCCGCTGCCTTTCATCGCGACACTGACGGGCTGGTTCACGGCAGAGGTGGGTCGTCAGCCTTGGTCGATCTACGGGGTGTTGCGAACCGCCGACGCAATGACACCGTTCCTGACGGCAAGGGAAGCGACGGTCTCGCTGATCGTCTTTTGCGCGGTCTACGTCTTCATATTCTCGTTCGGAACACTCTACATCTACCGCTTGCTGTGGGCTGGGCCCGTCGGTGATCTGGTGACACCTCCGGCCACCGCCGTACCGAACCGGCCGATGTCGGTTGTGGGACCACCCCCGACTGCCGTCGCAGGAGAATAGCCATGGTCATGTTCTGGGTTGTCATTCTGGCCGTCAGCATTTTGCTCTACGTATTGCTCGACGGTTTCGACCTGGGCGTTGGCATGTTGTTCGGCCTGGCGCATGGCAACGCAAAGCGCAGTGCCATGTTGAATGCGGTCGCGCCCATTTGGGATGGCAATGAGACGTGGCTCGTCGTCACCGGCGTCGTGCTGTGGGGCGCCTTTCCATGGGTCTATGCGACACTGCTGTCCGCATTCTATTTGCCGCTGCTTGTCATGCTGGCTGGGCTGATATTGCGCGGGGTCGCATTCGAATTCCGTCACAGGACAGAACAAGCGCGGTGGCTTTGGGATTGGAGCTTCGCTGGCGGATCCCTCGCCGCGACGTTCATCCAGGGGTTGACCGTCGGTGCTCTCGTCGAAGGCCTGCCGATGGCGAATGGCCAGTATTCAGGTGGCGACTTCGGCTGGCTCAGCCCGTTTGCCGTGCTCTGTGGCGTGGGATTATGCGTCGGCTATGCACTGCTTGGTGCCGGCTGGCTGGTCAACAAGTGTGAAGCTGACGTGCGAGAGACTGCATGGCGCCAGATACCTTATCTCGCGATCGCCGCTCTCGTTTTTCTGGCCATTGTCTTCATTTACGCGTTGGCCGAGGACCTTCCGCTGATGCACCGATGGATCGACCGGCCGTATTTGTTCGTCTTTCCGGCGATCGCTGCGGTGGCGTCGATCGTGCTGGCCGTCAGCATCCGTGGCCGGCGGGATGGATGGCCCTTCTACATGGTTTCCTTGATGTTCCTGTCCGCGTTTGGAACTCTGGCGATCTCCTTCTGGCCATACATGATCCCCTTTGTCATCACGGTCGACCAGGCGGCAGCACCGCATTCCAGCCTGGCCTTCATGTTCTGGGGAGAGGGCCTGTTCATCTTCCCACTCATGCTGGTCTATACCGCGATCAGCTACTACGTCTTCAGAGGCAAGACTGGAATTGCCGCCGCACACGATTAGTCCCAGACCACCCCATCATCTTGGCGTTGCAACGGTCTGCGGTATGCCACCCGGCACGATCAGCGTGCTCGTGCCGTTGCCATTGTTCATGAGCAAGCCTTGTCCGCCCCTGCCCGGAAGCGTGGTGGTCGCGAATGAGCCGACCTGGCCGGTCACGAATGCCGGGCCCCGCGGTGTGAACACCGGCTGGCCGAGCGAGGGGCCTTGCGAGTCAACGAATGCCACTTGTGTCACCGACGCGGAAGCCGCGCCGGTATCCCGAGCCCAGGCGTGGCCGCATAGTCCGACCAGCAACGCCATCGTGATAACCGCGGTGGAGCCTGGCAGAATACCGGCCTCGCGTTTAAGGGTTTTGACCATGTCGCCGTCCTTTCCAGTGCTTCACCAAGCCGCGCCCGGATGCCGGACGCGATTGCTCTGTGACAACGGCTCGCGTTGCCGACGCGTCATATTGCGTTGCACCAGCGAACTCTGACGTCGGGTCGGGGGTATAGGGATATGTAAGATTGGAATGGTGGCGGTTGGCCGTTGTTGTTGCCGCTTGGGCCGCCGCCTCCCACAGGCGGTGTGCATGCGGTGAGGGGCATCGGCAACGGATCGCCGGCGCCGCACGACGGGCGCCCTGAGCGCCGCTTAGGGAGACCCTACCCAGGCTCGGCCGACATAAGCGGCCAGCCCACCGGGGTCATTTGCCTTGCGCAGTGGCGCTTGTGGCGCTGAGCGCGGCGAAGTCAGGCGCCATGATGCCGCGAGAGTGGTGCAGGAACCCCGCAAGCTCCCAAATGCTCTGGTCGGAGAGCCGGCCATGGAACGACGGCATGGCGCTTCCCGCAATCCCGTTTGCGACTTTATGGAAGATATCCACGGGTTCGTTGCGTCGATGAGCACCGAGCAAGTCCGGTGGCGGAGGCGTCAATCCGTGTACCGATGGCGCAATGCCGGGTGCGCCGTGGCAGACCACGCAATTGTCCCGAAACAGTTGCGCCCCGGCCCGCACCGCGCGTGGTGTCTCCAGATGCGCGGGCATAGGCATCTGCTCTGGCGTGGCATCTATGGGGTGCACCATCACCATTTGCGGGGGCGTTCGGCTGTCCAAACCGAACAATGACGCCGCAAGGGCAGCGTGGCCCATCGTGACTGGCAAGAAATGACATCCGAAGACGATCACGGCGATACCGAACACCTGGAACAGACGAGCCAGCATCTGCAGTCCTCGATTGCGGTCCACACGCATCCCTTTTGGAGAGAAAGTACGGCAAGCGCACCGCTACTTCGCCTGCACATGACTACGAAGCGGCCATTGCCTCCGCGTAGCACCATGCGTCACGCTTCACCGCGGCGTACCGGCTATTGACAGCATCAGCATGCGGCTTCACTGAGTTACCAAAAGAGATTTGCCGCACCGCAACGTCCGCGCGTGGCTTGTCCATCCTTTTTTGCAACCTTTGGATGGCCCGGGCTTCGATCTGTCGTACGCGTTCGCGGGAGATGCCATATTGCTGCGATAGCTCCTCGAGCGTGGCGGGCTTATCCTTCAGCCGTCGCTCGACCAGGATATGGCGCTCGCGCTCGTTCAGGGTTTTCAGCGCGCTGGCCAACAGAGCCTTGCGGCCGCTCAGTTCCTCGCGATCGGCGACACTGATTTCCTGGCTCACGGTTTCGTCCACGAGCCAATCCTGCCACTCGCCTTCGCTATCGGACTGCACTTTGGCGTTCAGGCTGTAATCCGGCCCGAGCAACCGGCGATTCATGCTCACGACCTCGTGCTCCCGCACATCCAGCAACGTAGCGATCCTTGCCACTTGCTCGGGCGTCAGATCGCCGTCCTCAATCGCCTGCATCTGGCCCTTCAGGCGGCGCAGCTTGAAGAACAGCTTCTTTTGCGCCGCGGTGGTGCCCATTTTCACCAGCGACCAACTATGCAGGACGTATTCCTGGATAGAGGCGCGGATCCACCATATGGCGTAGGTCGACAAGCGGAAGCCACGATCCGGATCGAACCGCGTCACTGCCTGCATCAGGCCGACATTGCCTTCGCTGATCAATTCTCCGACCGGCAGGCCATAGCCGCGATATGCGCTGGCGATCCTGGCCACAAGCCGCAGGTGCGAGGTGACAAGCTTGTGTGCCGCATCTGAGTCCCGCTGGTCACGCCACCGCTCTGCAAGCTCCCGCTCCTCATCGGGGGACAGCATAGGAAACTTGTGGATCTCCTGGAGATACCGGGAGGACCCGCTTTCGGGGATGGTTCTTGCGATGCCAGTGTTCATGGCGGAAACTCCGAAGAGACGTTTCGTCGCGCACAAGATCGCGCAGACCGGTTCACAAAGTCATTGGGGATTGCCTGAATTGCTCTGAGAGCATCTGAGCACTGCGAGTCGAAGCGGGCTCCGGCTTTATCCTACGATTGATTCGATTGCCGCGGCCTTTGCATCCGGCGAGATCGTTCTTTGCATGATGGGCATGGCGCGCGTCATCCTGCGGCAAAACGATGGCCTGGCCATGGCCGCCGCGTTCCCCCGCCAAGGCTGTATTATATATGAATCGGGCATGGTCGCCCCGGGCAATGCGCCCGACAGGGCGAACGCGTTCCGATACCTCGATGCGATGCTGGCGCTTGCAGCACAGCAATGGTTTGCAGCGCGAATGGGCTATACGCCCGTAGTGGACAATGCGCCGCTGAGTGGCCGAGCTGGCAGGCAACTCAGCCCGCCTGACCCGAAGCCGAGGCTCGTCGCGCCGGATTATGACCATTCGAGTCGCGTGCAAGACCCGGTCGGGGCGTGGTGAAAAAAGCTGATTTCACAAGGCTGACCCAAGTCATAAGTAAACTCGCGTTACACGCCGATTGACAACAATACCAGTACGGGCTTCCGGGCAAGCACGGCCGCGAGGTCTTGGGGTGTGGTCGTGCGAGCTTCGGTCAGCCCAAGTGCAGTTGCGACGGTGGGCAAGACGCCATCCGAATCGGACAACGGCCCCAGTGCGGCGACCCACGCCTCGTCGGCGAACTGCGATAGCAAGCGCAACCGTAGCTCCGACAGGCTTGCCTTGTAGCCAGCCAGGTCGGCTGTGGGCACGGAAAGGTTTGTGGACGGTGCTGAATCACGCAGGCGCGCGAGTGGACCGGCACCCGGGTCGGCGTCCATCGAGATGTCTGCCGTGAAGCGATAGCCACGACCAAAAATGGTTTTTACGAAGTCGCGATCAGGCCCGAGTGCCTTACGCAATGCCGATATCTGGAACTGGAGGGTATTTTCCTCGACGAACATTCCCGGCCATACACGGCTCAAGAGTTCGTCCTTGCTGACGAGTTGGCCGCCTGCCTCGGTCAGTACGAGAAGAACATCGAACGCTCGGCTGCCGATTGTGACGGGCACACCGTCTGCAAGAAGCTCACGTCGATGCGGGTCCAGAAGAAAGCGGCCGAACCGCAGCGTTGCCGGAACATCATGGGTGGATATGTTCATCATGGCCCCTCCTGAGGAGACTACCCAGCCTGACGGCTGTTGATCTCGTTGGCCGATCACGTGGATGCGGCCTGAATTGGTCCTTCCCACCTCCTGCGTTGCGCCAACCCGCGGCAAATCGGCCAGTCGGATCCGACGCTGAAACTTTCATCTGGACCAGACGCTCCGATCTCGTCGCTGTGAGCATCGCGTTGGTCTCCTCCATTGAGAGCACCCTACGAGGTCTGGCAGGTAGAATCCTTGAGCCAGTACTGAAAGGTGCATCAGGCTGCGGATTCCGCTTACTTGATGCCGCACTTGAGCATGGCGGTATAACCTGTTGATTCATAGAATTTCTGTCACGCGCCGGGCCCTGAATTGGCCGACGGCTTGTGGCTGCGCCGGCTTCTGAATAATACTGAAAACCTGGAAATGAAGCTGCCACGGTGGCCGCACCGGCCCGAGAACCAATCTACGCGGCCGGCGAATGGGAGATAGACCTCGCCCACCGTGAGTTGCGCTTGCGACCGCAATGCAGAATGGCGCAGGCCCGGGGCGGGAAACCACCGATCTGTGGCACCGCGCAAACCAACTCGCTGACCCAGACTACATCGAAGGTTTCAGGACGTCGCGTTCGGTCCGCTTTCATTTTTGAGCAACGCGCCGGTGGGGAGTTGCTTGCAGACGATATGCGGGATGCTCAAGATACGCTGCTTGCGGCGCTATGAAGCGGCAACGGCCCCTGCCTCATTGCAGCGTGGCCGGTTGTTCGCGGACTGACGGTAGCGCTCGGAATTTTCTGCGCCATGCGCTGGGGGTTTCGCCGACCAGCTTGCGAAACAACCGCGACAGGTGGGCCTGATCCGATAGGCCACAGCAGAGAGCGATCTCCGCCAACGGCGGCGAGTCCTCTGACAGCATGAGGCGCTTCGCCCATTCGACGCGCCGGCATAGAACGTAAGCGTGCGGCGACTGGCCGATGCTGACCCTGAAGGCGCGAGAGAAATGACCGCTGCTGAGTCGCGCGAGCGCCGCCAGCTCCGTCGCCCGCAGTGACGTTTCGATGTGTTCCTCGATATACGCAAGGACGCGATTCACCTGCCATGCCATGAGGCTGCCGGACGCGAAGGCTCTTGGAACCGGTGGCGGCTGTGGCAAAGGCCGCAGGGCAGTCCGGCGCGGCCGCTCCACCACGCCGGTGTCAGTAGACGCGCTGAGCTGAAGTTGCCCGAGCGGACGTAAGCCAACGCGGCGGCAACCTTGTCGCTCGACGCCCCTGAAACGCAGATCATCAGGACCTTGCCGCAACGCGTGTGGATATATGGTCCGGCTATTGTGGCTCATGATCGGTGCACGAGGATGTCCGGTTTGGACGTTGGGACTCAATGACGCCATTTGAACGCCGTTGGTGGACACTGCGAGCGGCTTCATATGCGACCTGACAAGCCAGAGAAGCTGATCGACGCTGCGTGATGCTACAGACAAGATCTCGGGCGTGGTGATCCTGGCGAGATCGTCGGTTTGCTCTATTGCGGCGCCGACGCGAGCTCGAAGTGTCGCGAGCGCTTCTCCGATTGCTCTGACGAGGGACGGGCAATCCAACTGTTGCAGGGGATCCGGCCTCACGAAAAAGGCGGTCGCTGACGTTTCGGGTGTGTCCCCGATCACGATACCCAGCGCTCCTGCCCGTTCCAGCAAAAGGTCGGCATGGTCCGTGACTGCCGGCGTTGGTTCGTCAGAGGGAATGTGTACGGCGATGAAGCTCGCACCTCGCATTGTCCAAGGTCCCTGCGGCGCCGGGGCACGGAAATCGATGGCAACTTCCAAGTGGAAATCAGGCAAGGCAGCCGATTTCAGGCAAATCCGGTCGCACAGCGTATCTTGCTTCTGATACATGGTATTTCTCACTGGTGCCGGGAAAAAAGCGGCCGGCCCCCGGAGGGAGCCGGCCGTAAGTACGGCCGTCATGGGAAGGGAAATACGGCCGTGGACGAATCCGGGGGAGGAGAACCGGACTCGCATCCGGGATATCGGGACTGACCATCAACAAGCAGGGGCAAACCGTGCCAATCGACCCCGGTCGAACGCAGGTTGCCGATAATCGAAGCCGCTGTACTCGTCGTAATCGTCAAATCGTTTTGCATGGCCGAACTCCGCGCAGTCGCCGGCAACCGATGATGGAGCATATTGGTTGAAGCGGGGCGCAGTCCTTGGCGCATCGCTGAGTTCTTATGAAAAGACCTAAAATCGACACACCAACTGCGAATGCTGGGACTGGCCGTCGCGATGGAGGCCGGAACCCGCTGCCGGCAGGGCGGAGCATTCCTGGGCCTGTCTCTGAGTTTCCATGAGATGCGATGAGCGCAAGGCAACAATGCCGATCGATTCGTCTGCCGCGCTCAGACCGTCTCATGAGAACTCAGGAATCCACCCGCAGCCGGGGCAGTCGCCCACAGCCGGTCTATCGACTCAGCGGCGCCGGTCCGATGGGGATCAAATGGATGTGAGTATTGATCTTCTGTAACTCACGCTTGGCACGGGCCACAGGCAGCACATTTATCGCGCAGCAGGGCAGATCGCCGATCGGGCGACATGGTGAGCCGTGACCGCGATCCATTGGGTGAGCCGTGGCGCGCGGCATGGCCGTGACCATCGTGGTGAGCCCTGCCGGACGACACGTGAGGAGTCTTGCACGATGACAGATGAGGATGGGCAGACACGCCCGGCCGTGACACGGCGGCAGGTACTTGGGACCGGCGGCGCCGTCACGGGCACCTTGCTGTTATCCGGCTTGCCTGGGACGGCGAATGCAGCCGGTTCGGCACCGACGCACGTCGAGGCTCCTGTCGGCTCCGTGCCGGGCGCGCTCGTGGAGGTTACGCTGCAGATCAACGGCCATTCCCATGCATTGCAGCTTGACCCTCGCACCACATTGCTGGACGCATTGCGCGAGCATTTGGCGATGACAGGTCCGAAAAAGGGCTGCGACCATGGCCAATGCGGCGCCTGCACCGTGTTGCTGGATGGGCGGCGCATCAATTCCTGCCTGACGCTCGCGGTCATGCACGACGGCCAGGCGATCACCACGATCGAGGGCCTGGCCGACGGCGACACGCTGCATCCCATGCAGGCTGCCTTCGTCGAACATGACGGCTTCCAATGCGGCTACTGCACATCGGGGCAGATCTGTTCGGCGGTCGGCATGTTGGCCGAGAGCCACGAGGGCATGCCGAGCTACGTGACGGAGGACTTGTCGGTCGTGCATCCCGCCTTGACCGACGTGGAAATCCGCGAGCGCATGAGCGGCAACATTTGCCGATGCGCCGCATATCCGAACATCGTAGCTGCCATCAAGCAGGCGGCGGGAGTGCGGGCATGAAAGCCTTCACCTACCAGCGCGTAAACACGCCGGTCGAGGCCGCCGTTGCTCTCGCGCAACCCAACGCCCGCATCATCGCGGGCGGTACCAATTTGCTCGATCTGATGAAGCTGCAGATCGAAACGCCGGGCCACCTTGTGGACGTCAACCGCCTGGATCTGGCCAGGATCGAAGACACGCAGGATGGCGGGCTGCGCGTCGGCGCCATGGTCCGCAACAGCGACCTTGCCGCCGACAACCGGGTCCGCAAGCGCTACGGAGTGCTGAGCCGTGCCCTGTTGGCGGGTGCCAGCGCACAACTGCGCAACAAGGCCACGACCGGCGGCAATCTGCTGCAGCGTACCCGGTGCCCTTATTTCTATGACATCACCACGCCCTGCAACAAGCGCGTGCCCGGCTCCGGCTGCGCGGCCTTGGCCGGCTTCAACCGCATGCTCTCGGTGCTTGGCGGCAGCGACCAATGCATTGCCACGAATCCTTCCGACATGGCGGTGGCGATGCGCGCGCTGGATGCAACCGTGGAGACGGTCGATGCCGCGGGCAAGGCTCACACTATTCCAATTGCCGATTTCCATCGTCTGCCGGGAACCACACCGCAGATCGACACCAACCTCGCGCAGGGCGAAGTGATCACCGCGGTGACACTGCCGCCGCCGCCGCCCGGCCGGCAGATCTATCGGAAAGTCCGCGACCGGGCATCTTATGCGTTCGCGCTGGTCTCCGTCGCCGCGGTGATCGATACGGTTGGCGGGCGCATTCGCTCGGCGCGCGTTGCCTGCGGCGGATTGGCGCCCAAGCCGTGGCGGGTGAACCAGGCGGAGGCCGCGTTGACCGGTGCGCCGGCAAACCCAGGCACTTTCGATGCCGCGGCGACCGCATTGCTTGAAGGCGCGCGCGGCCACGGTTCCAACGATTTCAAGATTCCATTGGCGCGGCGGAGCCTTTCCGCGGTGCTGACCGAAATCACGCGCGCCTGAAGGAGCTTGTTCCATGCAGATGAACAACCCCATCGGGAAGACGCCGCTCGACGATCAGCCGAATGGCGTCGTCGGCAAGCCGCTCGATCGTGTCGACGGCCGGCTGAAGGTCACCGGCGGCGCGGTGTACGCCTACGAGGTAGAGCAAGGGCCGCGCACCACATATGGCTATGTCGTGCAGGCATCGATCGGCAAGGGGCGCATCCGCTCGATCGATAGCC
Source organism: Acetobacteraceae bacterium (assembly GCA_035486135.1). Taxonomy (GTDB): domain Bacteria; phylum Pseudomonadota; class Alphaproteobacteria; order Acetobacterales; family Acetobacteraceae; genus JASHVB01. The sequence continues at coordinate 31,674 of DATHNI010000015.1, read as the reverse complement.
GCGTCGCGGAGAAAATGCCGGGCGTGCTCCTGGTACTGACGCATCTGAATGCTCCCGAACAGGGCACGGGAAATCATCATGAGGCGCATCCGGTCCTGGTTGGCCCGGACGTGTCGTACTATGGCGAGCCCGTCGCATTCGTGGTGGCCGAGACATTCGAACAAGCGCGCGCCGCTGCCTACGCGGTGCGGGTCAGCTATGAAACCGCGCAGGGCAACTATGCGCTGCCGGACGGCCTGTCGCGGGCCCACGTTCCCACGGGCAGCACCACGCCGCCGGACAGCGCAGTCGGCAATTTCGAACCGGCGTTTGCCGCCGCTCCGGTGCGGCTCGACGTCACCTACACGACGCCGCTGCAGAGCCACACGATGATGGAGCCGCATGCGACGCTCGCGATATGGGATGGCGACAAGCTGACGCTGCACACGTCGAACCAGATGTTGAACCAGGGCGTTGCGTCGGTGGCGAGGACCCTGAAAATGCCGCCGGCGAACGTGCGGCTGGTAAGTCCCTTCATCGGTGGCGGGTTCGGCGGGAAGCTGTGGGTGAATGCCGATGCCATCCTGGCCGCCATCGCCGCGAAGCAGCTCCAGCGGCCGGTGAAGACCGCGCTGGCGCGGCCGCAGATCTTCATGGTGACGACGCATCGCTCCGACACGATCCAGCACATCCGGATCGGTACTGACCAGGACGGACGCATCCAGGCGATCGGCCACGAGGTGTACTCCGGCAATCTGCCGACTGAAGAGACTTTCGAAGGGGCCGCGTTGCAGACCCGGACGCTCTACGCGGGCGCCAACCGCCTGACGCGACATCGCCTTGTGCCGCTGGACGTGCCGGTTGCCTCGTCGATGCGCGCGCCCGGCGAGGCGGTGGGACTGCTCGCCCTCGAATGCGCGATGGACGAGCTGGCGGAGAAGCTGAGCCTCGATCCGATCGAATTGCGTGTACGCAACGAACCCACCGAGGATCCGGAACGGCATGTGCCGTATTCCAGTCGCCACCTGATCCCCTGTCTGCAGGAAGGTGCGCGGCGGTTCGGATGGGACAAGCGCCAGGCAAAGCCCGGTCAGGTGCGCGACGGTCGCTGGCTGGTCGGCATCGGTGTTGCATCCGCAACGCGTGGCAATCCGCTGCAACCTTCTACCGCCAGTGTCAGGCTCGATCCGGATGGGATCGTCACGGCGCGCATGGCGATGACGGATATTGGAACGGGGACCTACACGATCCTGACGCAGATCGCCGCCGAGATGCTGGGCGTGCCGCCCGGCAGCGTCCGCATGGAGCTCGGCGATACGGCGTTTCCGATGGCCTCGGGTTCCGGTGGTTCGTTCGGTGCCGCGAGTTCGGGTTCCGCATTGTTCGAAGCCTGCATGAACCTTCGTGCCAAGTTGGCACGTGCCGCCGGGATGGATCCGAACACCGCCAACTTTGCAGATGGCAACATAACCCTTGGCAACGATTCGAAATCGCTCCGGACTCTGGTGGGTAACGCGGGGATGGAAGCCGACGGCTCGATCCAGCCCGGGGCGACGCTGAAGGAATACTCCCAGCAATCCTACGGTGCCCACTTTGCCGAAGTGGGCGTGGACATGGACACCGGAGAGATCCGCCTGCGGCGCATGCTGGGGGTGTTCACCGCCGGCCGCGTGCTGAATGCGAAGACGGCACGGTCGCAGGCAATCGGCGGCATGGTGTTTGGCGTCAGCGCGGCGTTGGACGAGGAGATCGTGCTGGACAAGCGCTATGGCATGTTCGTGAACCACGATCTGGCCGAGTATCTTGTGCCGGTGCATGCCGACATTCCGGCGATCGATGCGATCTTCCTGCCGGAACTCGACAACAAGGCGAATCCGCTGAAGAGCAAGGGCATCGGCGAACTCGGCATCTGCGGTGCCGGGGCGGCGCTGGCGAACGCCATCTACAACGCATGCGGTGTCCGCGTGCGGAATTATCCGATTACGCTGGACAAGGTGCTTGGCGGACTGCCGGCGCAGGCGTGATTCCTGGACCGTTGCCGGTCTCCCTCGAACAGGTTCGGCCTCTGGCATCCACTATCTATCGGTCGAGCGTGCGTCGCGCCGGTCCCATTTGTCATTGCGAGGCGCATAGCGCCGAAGCAATCCCCCGCCTGGGGAGCGTTCCTCGGCTCGTCAGGCGGGGGATTGCTTCGGCGCTATGCGCCTCGCAATGACAACAGGACAAACAGGTGCGGCGTCTCGCGCGTCACTGATTCTGGCTGTGTCAGGCTGCTAACGCAGCCACCTCTTGATCTTGCAGATCCGCCTCGTTTGCATTCGGTATGTCATGTTGGGTCCGGCGGGAGCGAAGCCGGCCCACTTCCTCAATCAGGAAGTCGATGACGACCCGCGTCCGCGGTGCCAAATGGCGCCGGGATGGGTAAACGACATACGCCGCCTGTTTCGCCGAGGCATAGTCTGGCAATACGCGCTGCAGCCTGCCGGCTTGTATGTCGTCGACCACCTGGTATTCGGGCAGCAGAGCGATCCCAAGGCCGCCAAGTGCAGCACTTCGTACAGCTTCGTGGTTGTTCGCGCTGAAGCTGCCATGGACCGCGATATCAACGGGACCGTCCGGACCGATCAGCCGCCACGCGGCATCGCCGGGTACACGGACGATGCAATCGTGCCCGACCATGTCGTCGTGATGTCGCGGCGAACCACGGCGTTCAACATAACCTTGCGCGGCGACGGCGATGCGTACGACCGTGCCGAGGCTTCGCTTGATCAGGGTCGGGTTCGTGACCTCACCAATACGGACGGCAACATCCAACCTATCCTCGATGATGTCCCCAGGATCGTCTTCCATCACCAGTTCGACCAAGATGTCAGGATAGCGCGCCTTCAATATGGGCAAGCGACTCACCAACATCAGGCCCAACGAAACCACAATACCGACGCGCACATGGCCGGCCGGCGACGACCTGTGTTGGCCGATGTATGCCTCCATGCCGTCCACCATCTCGAGCAGGGTCTTTGCGTATTCGTGGAGGTCCTTTCCGTCATCAGTCAGGCTCAGGTGGCGGGTTGTCCGGTGCAGCAGCCGTAGGCCGAAATGCTGTTCGAGCTGGGTGACCTGCCTGCCAATGGTTGATTGGCGGGTGTTCATCTCGCTGGCGACCGCCGTGAATGAGCCGGTCTCCACCACCCTCACAAACGTGCGCAGCGCCTGGATCGTGTCCATGGAAGCAATTCCTCCGCTCGGACCCGGCTTCTACCGGGGCTTCTACCGGGCTAGCCGGGCGCGCCGCTGATATCCTTCGACCACACCACGGGAGCGACGAACCAGTAGCCACGGCCTGCCACGGTCGAGATGTAACGATGGCCATCCTCGCCGTCCCGCAGTGTGCGTCGCAGCGTCGCAACCTGGACTTTGAGGTTGCCAGCTTCGACAAAGGTATCCGGCCATACGAGGTTCCTCAGTTCATCCTTGCTGACCAATCGACCGGGCCGCTCGACCAATGCGACCAGGATGTCGAACGCTCGGCTGCCGAGGCGAAGTGGCCGGTCTCCTTCCAGAAGAAGGCGTTGGCTGGGAAGGACGTGGAAGCACCCGAACGATATCGCTGTTGCCTGGGGCACGATCGTTTGATCAGCGGCAGCTGTCTTTTGCGGCGAGGGCCAAGGACCTGCCACAACATCGCCAGGTGAATAGATCGCCGGGAGCCGTTCGTGGTCCAGGCGATCGAGAGTGACCAGGGCTTGTTGGGTCATGTGAGCCTCACGAAACCTGGCGGAGATGAGTGCCTGCGCAAACCCGGGCTGGGACCGCACGATCGAGCTATCGTGATCGGCACCGGAGACGTGACCGCCAGGGTGCTGATGCCGTTCGTTGAGTGGGTCCAGATGCATTCGGAGTTTGTGGTGGTAGCACGAGACACCATGGCTGGCCTCCACTGTTCACTGCCGTCAGGCTGCACTGTGCGCACACAGTTCCGTAAAGTCTTTGGCGATCATCTGAATTGACCTGAGATGGCCTGAACACCGCGGCCGCGCAGATTTCAGCGTGGCCGGCACGGGAGAGCCGGGGTTCGTCATGCCGGCAACGCAGCGCGAAGTGCCGCGTGGGTTGGGGTCATAGCAGGCGCCGTAAAGTTTGACGCTCGACCGAACGTACCGTCATGCCGACGGAGGTCGGCATCCACGACTTCGTTGACCGCACCCAGAGAAGTCGTGGATGGCGGGCCTTCGCCCGCCAGGACGAGGAACCGGCGTCGGAGAGTCAACCATTTCGCCGTCTGGTATCGGTGTGTAAATCCACTCTGCCTGCCGCACCGGCCGCGCGGGCGATGCTAACCGCCGGGACGTGGCAGGCGCAGTTCGTCGAACACGTCGTGCAGCCGGTACACCTGCACCAGCGCTCGTACCAGCGCCGGCGCGGCGCGATGCCAGGGCAGGGGACGCAACGGCACCACGGGAAACACCGTCTCCGCGTCGGTGCCGCCGCGCACCAGTGTGGCGAGGTCGCGGCCCATCATCGTGGCGGCGGCGATCCCCCGTCCGTTATAGCCGAGGCCGGCGAACAGCCCTGGCGCCAGCTCGTGCAAACGCGGGAAATGCTCTGGGGTCATCGCGACCCAGCCGCTCCAACCCTGGCTCCAATGCAGCGTTCCGAGCTGTGGAAACAGCCGGCGAGCGCGCGCGTCAACGCGGCGCCAGTCGGCCGGGCGCTCCGGACCGAAGGCCGGGCCATGCGCGCTGATGTGCAGGCGCCCGTCGGGCAACACGCGCACTGCGGAGAACAGGTGCCGCGTGTCGGTCAGCGACTGGCGCTGGGGCAGGATGGAGCGGCGAACGTTGTCCGACAGCGGGTCGGTGACGAAGCCGTGGCCGCGCATCGGGATGATGCTGTCGCGCAGCCCGGGAAACAGGTCGCCGCTATACGCATTCGTGGCTAGCACCACGGCGTCCGCGCTCAGCCCCTCGCGTCCGGCATCCAGCACCCAGTGCGTGCCGTCGCGCCGCACTCCGTGGACCGGCGTCGCGGTGTGGATTGTCGCGCCGGCGGCGGTGGCGGCGGTGGCGAGGCCGCGCACATAGGCGAACGGATTGATGTGACCGCCGCGCCGGTCCAGCGACGCCGCGGGGTAAAGCCGTGAGCCGATCAGGTCGCCGCACGCTGGGCCCTCCAGCCACTCGACCGGCGCGCCGCGTGCCTGCCAGTACGTGGTGCGGTTCTCCAGGTCGCGCCGTCCCGCCGGCGAATGCGCCGCGAAGATCAGTCCGGAGCGCACCGGCCAGCAATCGATGCCGTATCGTTCTATCAGTTCGAACACCAGCGCGGGGCCTTCGGCAACGGCATCGACGATGCGCTGCCCTCGTTCGGGACCGTAATGGCGCAGGATCGCCGCGTGACCCTGCTTGAGATACGGCACGACCTGGCCGAAGGCGCGCCCCGATGCGCCCCAGCCGATGTCCTTCGCTTCCAACACGGCAACCTCGACGCCGGCTTGCGCAAGGTGCAGCGCGGTGGAGAGCCCGGTGAAGCCCGCACCGATCACCGCGGCCGCGACATGCCGGCGTTGTTCCAATGGCTGCGTGGCGGGCGGCGGCGGCGCGTGGCGGGTGTAGATGCCGGGCGGCGCGGCCTGGTCCGATAGCGGGTGGTACATTGAGCAACGATGCGGCTGGAGCGCATGGCAGGCAAGCCGGTCAAGCGCGCTCGCCGCCGTTATTCCGGGCGAGGCGAAGTGACACCAATCCGCGAATCGTTTGTGTCATGGCCGGCGAAGGCCGGCTTCCCACGAATTTCCCTTGTTGCACGCAGCAAAGTCGTGGGTGGCCGGCCTCCGCCGGCCATGACACAGGGGGTCAGAATTTGGCAAGCGTGGTGCCGCAGACTACCGCAGCGTGGCACCCGTCGCCTTCACAACGGCTGAGATAACCTTCTGGCACGCTGCCTCGATCTCCGCGTCGGTGAGCGTGCGTTCGCGCGGCTGGAACACCACCTCGATCGCCAGCGACTTCTTGCCCTCGGGCAGTTTCTCCCCCGCATAGACATCGAACAACGACACACCGGCGATCAGCGTGCGCTCCGCCCCACGCGCCGCACGCAATACCGCATCCGCGGTTACACCAACATCCGCCAGGAAGGCGAAGTCGCGCCGCACCGGCTGGAACTGCGGCAACTCCGGCGCCGCGCGGCGCCGCCGTTTCGGCTCCGGCACGGCATCCAAATTCAGCGCGAACGCCGCCACCGGCCCCGTCATGTCGAGCGCGGCCAGCACCCGCGGATGCAGTTCACCGAAACTCCCCAGCACCGTCTTGGGCCCTTGCCGCACCAGCCCCGAACGTCCCGGATGATAGAAGCCGGGCGCATCGGCCGATACCATCAGCGCCTCCAGCGGCACGCCGAGCGCCCCCAGCGCCGTCCATAGATCCGCCTTGGCATCGAACGCATCGGCCGGACGCGCCGGCGCCGCCCAATGCCGCGGCGTGTTCCCTGCGCGCAACCCGGCGGCGACAAGCCGTTGGCCATCGCGCGCATCCAGCGCGAATTCCGGCCCAAGTTCGAACAGCGCCACGTCCGGCCAGCCACGCGCTGCGTTGCGCTTCGCCGCCAGTGCGAGCGTCGCGATCGGCGTCGGCCGCAACTGGTCGAGGTCCGAGGCGATCGGATTGCTCAGCCGCAACGCATCCGGCGTTGCGCCGAACAGCGCCGCATCGGCCGCGGCCATGAAGCTGAACGTGACGCACTCGGCCAGGCCCTGCGCGGCCAGCGTGCGGCGCACCAATTCGGCGCGCTGCTGATGCGCGGTCAACGTCGGAAGAGGCACCGGCGCGGCGCGCGGCAACGACACCGCCGGCACCGCGTCCAGCCCGCGCAGCCGCAGCACTTCCTCGACCAGGTCGCATTCCGGTTCGATCTCGACGCAACCCGCCGCGGCCTTCGCTGCCACCGCCGGATCGAGGTCCGGTGCCTGGTCCAGCACCACCGGCGCGGCGACGTCGTTGCGCCAGGACGGTACCGCCACCGTCACCGTTTCCGCATCGCGCGACCGCACAATGAAGCCGAGCCGTTGCAACGACTCCACCGCCTCATCCGCCGGAATGCCGGAGCCGCCGAACGCGGCGATGCGGGCAAAACGCAGTGTGGCATCGCGCTGCCAGGCGGGTTGCGCGCCGGCCTCGGTCACTTCGCCTGGCTCGCCGCCGCACAGGTCAAGGATCATCGCGGTCGCCGCCTCCACCGCATCCGGCATCAGCGCGGGGTCGATGCCGCGCTCGAAGCGCTGCCGCGCATCGGAGACAACCTGGTGCCGCCGGCCGGTCAGCGCCACGCGCACCGGGTCGAACAGCGCGCATTCGATGAACACCGACGTGGTGGTGGCATCGCAGCCGGTTGGCTCGCCGCCGATGACGCCGGCCATCGACTGCACGCCGGCGGCGTCGGCGATCACGCAATCCTCCGGCGTCGCCGTGTAGTCCCTGCCGTTCAGCGCGCGGAACGTTTCTCCGCCACCGCGCCGCAGCGTCAGCACGTCGCCGGTCAGCTTGGCCACGTCGAACACATGCAGCGGCCGGCCGAGATCGACCGTGAAGAAATTCGTCACGTCCACCAGCGCGTTGATCGGCCGCAACCCGATCGAGGTCAGCCGGTCCTGCAGCCATTTCGGCGACGGACTGTTCTTCACTCCGCGAATGGTGCGGCCGAGGATCCACGGGCACGCTTCCGGCCAATCGATCCGCCAACGCGGCCCGCCGTCAAAACGCTGCGCTATCCGCGCCGGCTGCCACGGCTTCAACGTGCCGATCCCCGCCGCGGCGAGGTCGCGGGCAATGCCGCGGACGGAAAAGCAATCGCCGCGATTGGGTGTGACGTTGACCTCGATCACCGGATCGTCCAGCCCGGCCCAACGTACATAGGGCACGCCGACCGGCGCATCCTCCGGCAGATCGACGATACCGCTATGGTCCTCGCCGAGCCCCATCTCGCGCGCCGACAGCAACATGCCGGCGCTCTGCACGCCGCGGATTTCTCCCACGCGCAGCGTGGCCTGGGTGCCGGGAATGAAACTGCCGGGCGCGGCGAACACACCTTTCATGCCGGTGCGCGCATTCGGCGCGCCGCACACCACGGAGACGATGCCCTCGCCGGTGTCCACGGTGCAGACGCGCAACCGGTCGGCATTCGGATGCTGCACCGCTTCGACGACATGCGCGATGCGGAATGTCGCCAGCGCGGCGGTGGGATCCTCGACGCCTTCCAGTTCCAGCCCGATGCGGGTCAGCGTCGCGGTGATGTCCGCCAGCGCTGCATCGGTTTCGAGATGCGTCTTCAGCCAGGAGAGGGTGAACTTCATCGCTCACACCCCCTCATGCAACATGGTCGGTGCCAGGGGCGAGAAACCATAGTGCCGCAGCCAGCGGATATCCGATTCATAGAACGGCCGCAGGTCGGTGATGCCGTGCTTGAGCATGGCGATGCGCTCGACGCCCATGCCCCAGGCGAAGCCCTGCCACTCGCGCGGATCGATGCCGCAATTCGCCAGCACACGAGGATGCACCATGCCGCTGCCGAGAATCTCCAGCCAGTCGTCGCCCTTGCCGAGTTCGCCGGTGCGTCTGTTCCAGCCGATATCCACTTCCATGGAGGGCTCTGTGAACGGAAAATACGACGACCGGAAGCGCACCGGCAGATCGGCGATGCCGAAATAGGTGCGCAGGAAGTCGATCAGCGTGCCCTTCAGGTGACCGAGGGTCAGGTCGCGGTCGATCACCAGGCCCTCGCACTGGTGGAACATCGGCGAGTGCGTCGCATCGTGATCGGCGCGATAGGTGCGGCCGATGACGATCACACGGATCGGCGGTTCCTGCGTGAGCATGGTGCGGATCTGCACCGGCGAGGTCTGTGTGCGCAGCACCGGTGGCGGCTCGTTGCCGCGTGGCGGCAGATAGAACGTGTCCTGGTCGGCGCGCGCCGGATGGTGCGGCGGAATATTCAGTGCGGTGAAGTTGTACCAGTCGCTTTCGACGTCCGGGCCCTCGGCGATGGTGCAGCCCATGGCGCCGAAGATCGCGGCGATCTCCTCGATGGTGCGGCTGATCGGATGGATCAGGCCCGTCTCGCGCGGGCGGGGCGGCAGTGTTGGGTCGATGCCCTCGGCGGCGATGCGCGCGTCGAGTTCAACGCTTTCCAGCGCGCGGCGACGCGCTTCGATCGCCTCGGTCAGCGCATCCTTCAGGCGGTTCAGCGCCGCGCCGCGTTCGCGCTTTTGCTCGGCGGGGATCTTGCCCATGTCGCGCAGCAGCGCGGTGAGCTTGCCGTTGCGGCCGAGCACCGCGATGCGGATCGCGTCCCAGGCGCGCAGGTCGGCGGCGGCGGCGAGCGCGGCATCGGTCTCGGCCTGAAGGGCTTGCAGATCGTCGGTCATGGTCTCTCGCACATGCAAAGGGCCACCCGGGTCAGGCGGCCCGATTCGCTCGGGCTGGTTGTGGGAGGTGCGGTCATGGGGGTGTGGCGAACGGGTTGCGGATGGTGAGCCGGCCGTCGATCACCTGGCCGTGGTGCAGATCCTCGGAGAAGAGGGTGGCGCAGCCGGCGTCCAACGCCGCGGCGATGATCAGAGCGTCATAGAGTCGATAGCCGGTGCGGCCGGCGATAGCGCAGCCAGCCTCGTGGATTGCCAGGGTCAGCAGCAGCGGCGGAGCGCAGAGCGTGCGGATGGCGGTCAGCGTGCGAGTGATCTCCGGCCAGGGGCGGCGCAATTTCCGCGAAGCCACATTGGCGAATTCGTTCAGGACCTGAACGTTGATCGTGCCGCGCCGTGCCAGCAGCGCGCGGGCGGCGTCGGAACGCGGATCGGGCTGAAGCGTGGCATAGAGCAGTACGTTGGTATCGAGAAAGAATGGGTCGCTCATGCGCCGCGCGCGTTGGCATCGTCCCGGTCGAAGCGGAAGCCCTCCGGCAGGGTCCAGCCAAGGGTGCGCAGCGTTTCGAGTGCCTCGTCCCGGCGTGGGTCGCGCGCCACCCGGAAGTGGCGGGGATCGGCCACCTCGATCTCGATCTCGTCGCCTTCCTGGAGGCCGAGCCGCTCGACCACCGCGGCCGGCAGGCGAACCGCCAGGCTGTTGCCCCATCTGCTGACCTGCATGGCGGACCTTTTGGATATACTGACGCGAGATATATCCGGCCCGCTTTGCCGGTCAATCCCACGCCGGCTCCGCGTGTCATTGCGAGGCGCGCGGCGCCGAAGCAATCTCCCGCCTGACGAACCGAAGAGCGCTTGTCAGGCGGAGGATTGCTTCGACGGTGCGCGCCCCGCAATGACCACACGACAAGGGTCCGCCGTCTCGCGCTTCGCTGATTCTGGCTGCTGGCATCAGCCTGAAACCTGGCAATCAGGTCTCAGAGAGCGGCCTGCACCTTCTTGACGATCTCCGCGAAGGAGGCGGCATCGTCGTAGGCGATCGCGGCCAGCACCTTGCGGTCCATTTCGATGCCGGCCTTTTTCAGTCCGGCGATAAATCGCGAATAGGTCAGGCCGTGCTCGCGCACCGCGGCGTTGATGCGCTGGATCCACAGGCCGCGGAACTCGCGCTTCTTGTTGCGGCGGTCGCGGTAGGCGTATTGCAGCGACTTCTCCAGCCGCTCCCGCGCCGCGCGAACGGTGGTGGAGGTGCGGCCGCGGAAGCCCTTGGATTGCTCCAGGACTTTCTTGTGCCGGGCGTGGGTGGTGGTGCCGCGCTTGACGCGTGCCATGGCGTGATCTCCTTACCGCAGGCCGTAGGGGGCCCACTGCTTCACAGTGCGGCCGTCTTCGGGTGTCAGCACCTGCGCGCGGCGGTTGCTGCGCTTTGCCTTCTGCGAGCGGTTGATCAGGCCATGGCGCTTCATGCCGGGGCCGGCCAGAACCTTGCCGGTCGCGGTGATCTTGAATCGCTTCTTGACCGACGACTTGGTCTTCACTTTGGGCATTTTGATCTCCTTCTGGTCGGGCTTGCCGGCCCGAGAATGGGCCAGGATTGGCAAGCGGTCGCGGCCGGGCATGCCCTTCCAGGCCCGGCGCGCAGACAGGGGCGGGGGTATAACGGTGGGGCAGGAGTGGCGCAAGCGCGCGACAGTGCCGAGGTGGTGCTGGCGAGGCGCGCCCAGGATGCCGGTTTACCCCTCAGGCCCGCGTTCCGGCACCGTCAGGAGGTGGGTCTCTTTTGGGTCTCAACGAAGGCGCGGAGCACGGCGTTGATGCGGGTCTGGTAGCCGCGTCCCTGTTGCTTGAACCAAAGCAACACGTCCGAATCCAGCCGGATGTGGACGTCCTGCTTGCCCGGCTTGTCCCAGAAACCGGGCGGCAGGCCCTTGAACGCCCGGGCCACGCGCCCAGCAGACCATCAAATGGTAAAGGACCAACGCATCGCGCGCCTTGCATGGCGTATCGGCACATCACGCTCTATATCCGGCCGATGCGCGTCCCCTTCCGCAAGATGCACGGCTGCGGTAACGATTTCGTCGTGTTCGACGAACGGTCCGGCGCGCTTGGCTTCACCCCAGCCCGTGCCGCCGCGCTGGCCGATCGGCGCACCGGCATCGGCTGCGACCAGTTCATCACCGTCGAACCGCCGCCGCCGGGCTCGAACGCCGACGCCTTCATGCGCATTCGCAACCCGGACGGCAGCGAAGCCGGTGCCTGCGGCAACGCCACCCGCTGCGTCGCCAGCATGCTCTCTACCGAAACCGGCCGCGCCCACCAGGTGATCCGCACCGTCGCCGGCAACCTGCCCGCCGACGTGCTGCCGGACGGGCGGGTGCAGGTGGACATGGGACCGGCGCGGCTGGATTGGCCGGACATCCCGCTGGCCCGGCCGATGGACACGCTGCACCTCGACCTGGCGCTCGGTGCCGTCGCTGATCCGGCCGCCGCGAGCATGGGCAACCCGCACGCCACGTTCTTCATCGCCGGCCTCGACACCCTGCCGATCGACTTGCTCGGCCCAGCCCTGGAGCACGACGCGCTGTTTCCGGAACGCGCCAATATCGGCTTCGCCCAGGTGCTGGCGCCGGACCGCATCCGGCTGCGAGTCTGGGAACGCGGCGCGGGACTGACGCTGGCCTGCGGTTCCGGCGCCTGCGCTGCCCTGGTCAACGCGCACCGCCGAGGCCTGACCGGCCGCCGCGCCGCGGTCCTGGTGGATGGCGGCGAACTCGCCATCACCTGGCAGGAGGATGGGCACGTGCTGATGACCGGTCCGGTCGCCACCGCCTTCACCGGCGAAGTGACGCTGGAGGCGTGGCCCGCATGACCGTCGAATTGCTCACCTTCGGCTGCCGCCTGAACGCCTACGAATCCGAGGTGATGCGCGCACTGACCTCTCGCGCCGCCGACAGCACCGCCGCGAGCGCCGATCCCGGCAACGCGCAGCCCGACACCATCATCGTCAACACCTGCGCCGTCACCGCCGAGGCCGAGCGCCAGGCCCGCCAGGCCATTCGCCGTGCCGCCCGGGAACATCCCAACGCACGCATCGTCGTCACCGGCTGTGCCGCGCAACTCGATCCCGCCGCCTGGGCCGCGTTGCCCAACGTGCAGCGCGTGCTCGGCAACCAGGACAAGCTGCGGCCGGAAAGCTGGATGCCGGACGCGCCCTCGGCGGTGTCGGACATCATGGCGGCGCGCGATACCGTAGCCCACCTCGTCACCGAGTTCGCCGGCCGGGCCCGCGCGTTCGTGCAGGTGCAGCAGGGCTGCGACCATCGCTGCACCTTCTGCATCATCCCGTTCGGCCGCGGCCCCTCGCGCAGCGTGCCGGTGGGGGCGGTGGTCGCGCAGGTGCGCGCCCTGGTCGAGGCGGGCTACCAGGAGGTGGTGCTGACGGGGGTGGACATCGCCTCGTACGGTCCCGACCTGCCGGGCTCACCCGGGCTTGGCCAGCTTGTGCGCCGGCTACTGGCACTGGTGCCGGAACTGCCGAGGCTGCGCCTGTCCTCGCTCGACCCGGCGGCGATCGACGACGATTTGTGGCACGTGCTGGCCGACGAGCCCCGCCTGATGCCGCATTTGCATCTGTCGCTGCAGGCCGGCAGCGACCTGATCCTGAAGCGCATGAAGCGGCGCCACCGGTGCGCCGATGCCCTCGCGACGATCGCACGGGCGCGCGCGCTGCGCCCGGGCATCGCGATCGGCGCCGACCTGATCGCCGGCTTCCCCACCGAAACGCCCACGCTGTTCGCCGAAACGCTGGCCTTCGTGCAAGTGGCCGAGCTCCCGTTCCTGCACGTCTTCCCGTACAGCGAGCGCCCCGGAACGCCTGCCGCGCGGATGCCGGCGGTGCCGGTGCCGCAGCGGCGCGAACGGGCGGCGCGGCTGCGCGATGCGGGCCGGCACGCGGCACGGCGGTTCTTCGAGGCCCAGGTGGGCCGCACGGTCGCGGTGCTGACCGAAAACGGAGATGCGGGGCACTCCGAGCACTTCTGCCCGGTGCGGATGGGGGAACCGGTGGAGGCCGGGAGACTGGTTGCGGCACGCGTCACGGAAGCGACGGATGAGGGGCTGCGAGTTGAAAACCTCTCCCGCTGCGCGGGAGAGGCATGCCACCGGGCGCTTGACCCGGTGGTCGAGACGCGAAGCGGCGAGGGTGAGGGTGATCGGGTCGCCCCGCTCTTCCTTCATGCTGCGTGCCGACCCGATCACCCTCACCCGGCGCCCAGTGGGCGCCGGCCTCTCCCGCCGCAGGCGGGAGAGGTTTGGTAGTCATGGCGAGCGGCATCTTCTGGCGGCTCAAGGACGGGCTCTCGCGCTCGACGCAGAAGCTCACCGAAGGCATCACCACCGTCTTCCAGAAACGCCGGCTGGACGACGCCGCGCTGGAGGAACTGGAAGAACTCCTGATCGCCGCCGATCTCGGCACGGACGCCGCGTCCCGCGTCATCGCAGCGTTCCGCCGGTCCCGCTTCGGCAAGGAAGTCACCGACGCCGAGGTCAAGCAGGCCCTGGCGGAGGAAATCGCCGCCATCCTGGCTCCCGTCGCCAGGCCATTCGAGCTCGATCCGTCGAACAAGCCGCATGTCGTGCTGGTGGTCGGCGTCAACGGCACCGGCAAGACCACCACCATCGGCAAGCTCGCCCAGCAATTCCGCTCGGAGGGCAAACGCCCGGTGCTGGTGGCGGGCGACACATTCCGCGCCGCGGCGGTGGAGCAATTGCAGATCTGGGGTGAGCGCGTCGGCGCCACTGTGGTCGCCGGCGGCCCCGGCGCCGATCCCGCCGGCCTGTCGTTCGACGCGCTGACCCGCGCCAAGGCGGAAGGCGCCGACGTGCTGCTGATCGACACCGCCGGGCGGCTGCACAACAAGGCGGCGCTGATGGAGGAGCTGCGCAAGATCATCCGCGTGCTGCGCAAGCAGGACGAGACGGCTCCGCACTCGGTCTTGCTCGTGCTGGACGCGACCACGGGGCAGAACGCGGTGCAGCAGGTGCGGGTGTTCAAGGACATGGTGGAGGTGACCGGCCTGGTGGTCACCAAGCTGGACGGCAGTGCGCGCGGCGGCATTGTCGTGGCGCTGGCGGAGACCTTCGGGCTGCCGGTGCATGCGGTCGGCGTGGGCGAGCAAGCGGGTGATTTGCGGCCGTTCGATGCGGCGGAGTTCGCGCTAGGACTGGTGGGGTTGTAACGCAGGCCGCCCAGCGGCGGCCGCCCGAATCGGCTGTCGTACGGACACCGTGGCACGCACTGCCCGTGTCATGGCCGGCGAAGGCTGGTCACCCACGACTTCGCCGTGTGCAACAAAGGAAAGACGTGGATGGCCGGCCTTCGCCGGCCATGACACGGGAAGCGCGTGCCACGTCGCCGAGGGTCACACTCTCTCTACGAGACGGATCGGCGTGACCCGGCCCAACCAAAAAAGTGCGAAGTGAGTCGCCATGCGGCTCACTTCGCTCCCAGGACGGCATCCGCGTGGAAAGACTTTGCCGGTTCGCTCTTCGCCGCCACGGGCGGGAAGTCCTCCCCGGCATTGGGCTGCCGTCCCCGGAAAGTTGGGCTTGGGTTCCGGGAAATGTGCCACACCATGCGGCACGCGGCGGAGATTGACGTTTCGCAGAATGTCACGCCACTGGAAGTATCGGGCGCCAATCCTGCGGTATCGTGCGGCGCAGTTTTCCAGCGCCTGGCCCGGGACATTTCGCGAAATCAGCCTGCCGTGAATCCCGGACTTTCCGGTTTCGTTCAGCGCGACCCACGGCGCCGGGCCTGCCCGGCGGCCTGGCCGGCGACAGCCGGTGCGCCGCCTCCCGGCCTCGTCCCCTCTACGTCCTCCACCTGTTCCCAGCGCAGGCGAAAGGGCCCGATCTGAACCACCGAGCCCAGCGGCATCGCGACCGTGCCGGTGATCCGCTTGCCATCCACGAAGGTACCGTTGGTCGATTCGAGATCGGCGACGCTGACCGCCTCTCCCACACAGGCGATGCGGCAATGCGCGCGCGACACCTCGTGCGCCACCAGCATCAGCCCGGCCGAGGGGGCGCGGCCAATCACCAGCGGCTCGATCCCCAGCGCCACCCGTTGCTCTGGCTCGCCCTCGCGGGTCACCACCAGAACGCGCGCCGCCGATGGCTCGACGGGCATGTGCGATATGCCGGTCTTGTCCATGTCCGCCTCGCCGCCGCGGAGTGAGGCGGCAAGCGCCGCCAGGTCCTCCGCGGCCACGGCGAGGGACAGGTCCAGCTCGGTCGCCGCGCTCTCCGCCAGCGCCACGCGGAGCGCCCGTCCGGCGCGGCGCTCCAGCAACCCGAGTTGCAACAGCCCGGCGATGTGGTCGCGCGTGGTCTGGAAATTCTGCCGCTGCAACCGCAGCAATTCGGCCGCCATGTCGTCGGCGAGCAACCCCTCGCCGTCATCCTGCGGCGGCAGGCCGTACCAGTTCCCCAGGGCGATGAGGGTCAGCAGGCGGTGCGAAGGCGACAGCAGGTGCCGCCGCGCCTCGAGCCGGCGCGCGACCGACAGGCCCATCGATTCGAGCACCCGCTCCAGGGCCGCCACCCAGGCCTGGTCGCAGGCCTCGATGGCCATGAGTAATTTGCGGCGCGTCTCGGCATCGATCTGCGCCGGCGCGGTACGGTAGCGCTGTGGGCCGCCGGCGAGCGTTGTCTCCAGCAGGCGGCGGGCCGTCTCGATCATGTGGCCGTCGAACTTCGCGGTCAGCAGTGGCGTCGGCACCACGAGCGTGCGGGCCGAGACCGGCCGGTCGGCCGGCTCGATGGCGGAAAAGCCGAGCCGGTACAACTCGGCAAGGCGTTCGCGCACGGTGGCGTCGTCCAGCAGGAACACCTGCTTGACCATGCCGGACAGCTCGCCGACCGGTGCCCCGCCCCGCGCGCGGACGCACAGATGGCTGACCAGATGCCACTGGCCCCGGCGATGCAGGTCCGGAAAGAACTTATGCCAGATTTCCTGGTATGCCGACAGGAAACCCACGATTTCGCGCTGGGCCTGCACTGCGGAACTCCGTCCCCCTGATGACCTCCGCAACGATCCTAGCGAAGCGCGTGGGCCTTGTCGCGGTTCATGCGACAGGGCGATAGGGCGACAGGCCGGTCGGAGAAAGGCCGGGGGTCGGCGCCGTCGGGCCGTCGGGCCGCGCAACGTACCGATGCCAGCGTCGGGCCGGTACGCCGCTGGCCTGGCGGTCATGCGGTCGTTCGCCACGTCTGCGACAGGATCGGGGGCAAAGGGTGTTGTGGGTGCCGGGTTTGGACGAATGCCGGTTTGGACGAAGGCCCGGTTTGGCGCCGCCCGGGAATGACGCGCGCTTGCCCCGTCGTCGGCAGACCGAGGGCCAGGCTTTGCCGGCCAGCGGTTAGCGGCGAGAGGTCCCGGATCAACTTTTTGTGTTGCGTAAGTGCCTCGGCTGAGTCGTCACAGGCGCGGGAGCGACAGGGTGCGCTGATCAATGGGCGACAAGGCGCGCCGGCCATTGTTGGACGACAAGGCGCGCTGTCATTGGCGGCGGCGCGGTCGCCCGAGGTCGAGCGCGGTGTCTACCTGGCCGGCATTGCTACATCGTTTCGGAGGGACAAGCCTGGCGTCTCGCCCACAGCTGAGGACGTTGAGCAAGGGATCATCGAGCAAGGATTTACGAACCAAGGGCTCACAAAGACGGCGTGCCAAATCTGCGCGGACACTGCTCCGGCTGTGCTTTTGCCACGCTGTGCATTTCGCGGTGACACCGTCTGCCCCGGCAATCCGCTGCTTTCATCGCGGAGAAGATGCGGAGGACCGCCGAGAGCCGCCGAGGCCGCATGCCGTCGCCGCAGCCGGGGCGATACACGCCCTCTGCGGCTCTCAGCGCTCCTCCGCCTATTCTCCGCGATGTGCTTCACCACGTTCGCGCACCGCACGGTCTGCATGGCGCATGCGACGAGCATGCGCCGACAGTATGTGAGCCGGGGTGATCGGGCCACGCCCGGTCATGCCACAGGACGTAGTGCCGCTCGGTTTGTCGGCGGAGGAGGAACGACAGGTCGGGCGCCTCATCGAAGCAGAAGCACGCGGCTGGCAGCAGCGTAGCCCGGGATCAACCGGCGCGTCGTCGCACGCTTCGTGCACGACAATCGGACCCGGCAAGTCGTTCAAGCGATTGCGGTGGCGGTCTTCCTGCGGCGCTTGACGCCATAACGGGTTCGGCGCATCCGAAACTTGCCGGGTTTGGCGACTGCCCCGGCCGCACATCCATCGCCGGGGGGATCCATCCAACCCGGCTTATCAGAAGGATTCGCGCCATTCCGAAGCCACCCCTTGCAAACGCAGAGCAGATCGACACCAATTGGCAGCACGCCTCCAACGACGCGGCGCTAAGTACGATGGTCAGTCACGCCCTCAGGCAGGGAGGCGTCTGCACCAAAAAATTCGATCAGGGGGCGAGGCAAAGAGGACAAGGGTTTGTCAGGAGCGTCGCGAAATATAACGCAGACCAACCCGCGGCTAAGATGACGGGCGTGTGTGTGGCGCTTTCGGCTGTTTGGATCGCGCACCATGCATGGGACAGAGATTTCTGGGGCTGGCTTTATGGCGAACCTATGCAACGCCATGAAACGCCGGAGCCGAACAAATACTATGAAAGACTGCTGGCGAGCAGTGGTCGCTTCATTGTCGATGTGCAAAAGGCCTATATGCATGAAATGACAGTGGCACCACCCGACCTGTCCTTCGCGCAAATGGGGAAACGGACGGGAGCCAGGATGGCACGGCGTATGATTGACGGCTTCATGAGCCAATTGGGTATTGGTCGACATTACCGTGGAGATGTATCCAAATCCAATCTGAGCCGGACTGCTTCGAACCTGGCGAGTCAACTCGCCCCCGACAGGTTCGGCGGCGGCGGTTGCTATAAAGAGCTGAACATAACCGGACCGGGCGGAGGCCACGCCTGCGCTGCCTGGGTGGGCGAGGATGTAACCTATTTTGACCCGAATTATGGCGAGTTCTGGTTCCCGACGACGACCGCGTTCAGATACTGGTTCTTCAACTACTGGGCCGCCTCGATGTACCCGAACAAGGCAGGAAAGTTTTATGAAATCGTGACGTACGCCCGGTTGCGTGCTGGCTGAAGCGGGTTGGTCAGGCCAGTGATTCCCCCGCGGACCCTTGGCAACATGCGCCATCCCGCCGCGAGCTCACCGCACCGGATCACCGTGGATCTCCTCGCTATGATGCGGAACGCCGCGATGCGGCGGCATGACGCGGGCGGCCGCCATGTCGCTGCGCCGATCAGGCGGTCCCGGCCATTTGCTCACGCAGGAACTGCAGCAGCAGGTCCGCCACCCTCGCCGGTTGTTCCTGCTGCACCCAATGCCCCGCGCCATCGATCAGGTGGCAGCCACGGAAGTCGGAACACGCGCTGTGCTGCATGCGTTCGACCGCGCCGGGGTTCTGATAGACGCCCCAGTCGCTGCTGCCGGCGATGAATGTCGCCGGCACATCGATGCTGCGACCGGAGAACACCTGCAGTTCTGCGGTATCCAGCCCGCCGGTGCCGCGGCGGTACCATTGCAGCCCGCCCTGGAAGCCGGTGCGCTGATACTCGCCGCTGTAGACACGCAACTCGTCATCCGGCAGCCATTGGCAGGTGGCGATCTCCGCCGCCGAGGGCATCTCGTGTGCCACCGTTGCCGGCATGTCCTCGTGCAGGTCCATGATGTAGTAGGTCGGCATCTTCGCCAGTTCCTCGGCGATCCAGCCGCCTAGTTTGAATGGCTGGTTCTGCCGCCAGTCGGCGCTCTTGTGGTGGTAGTAGGCGCGCAGGAAATCGTGCACGCCTTGCGGACAGTGCCACATGTCGGCGTTGGCCGGACGCGTCGAATAATACCACTGATAGTGCTTGCGCGGGCGATCCAGTTGCGCGAGGGCCGCGTGGATGTCGGGCGCCGGCGCGGGTGGGGTGGTGCGCAGCGTGTCGAAGGGCAGGGTAGGGGGGCCGGCAAACGGTGCGCTCATCAGCGCGACGGAACGGAACACGTCGGGCCGCACCAGCGCGCACCATGCCGCGACAGGCGAACCGAAATCGTGCCCGGCCACCGCGGCGACCGAGCGGTAGCCAAGCGCCGACACCAGACCCAACGCGTCGCGCACCGCGTTCAGCAGGCGGAACGATGCCAGCCCGTTGTCGTCGCCGGTATCCCAGCCGGTGGTGCGGCCATAGCCGCGCAGATCGGGTGCGACGACGTGGAATCCGGCGGCGGACAGCAATGGCATGAGCCTGCGCCAGGACCAGGCAAGCTCGGGGAAGCCGTGCAACAACAGGATGCAGGGGCGGCCGGGCGTTTCGAAGCCGGCTTCCAGCATGTGGATGCGCAGGCCGTTGATGTCCGGAACAAACCGAGCGCGCAGCCCTTGTGGCAGCACATCGGCGTCCAGTGGCGGCAACTCGGTCATGGTTCCCTCCGGCGTTGGATGCATGATGCATCGCCGGCGCGGCCGGGGGAAATCGGCGAGATACTGCCGAGGTACCGCTCATTCGCCGGGACCGCATGCGAGCGACCCGCCGGGCAATCGCATTTTGCCGCTCGGTAGCAAGCAAGGTTTTAACACGGAGGCAGAACGAGAACCACGGAGGCCGTGTGCCTGCGCTGACGGAGGCCATGTAACTGCGCAGGCAGATCGGGAGGCACACTGCCTCCGTGGCCCTCCGTGGTTCTCGTTCTGCCTCCGTGTTAAAATCCTGGCGGTCCTGCCCACCCACATCTGCGATCCCGGCCACCTGCGACCCCGGGCACCTGCGATCCCGGGGATGCGCCGGTCCTATGCCACGGCAAATGCGGTCCGCCCGGAGCGACACCGCGCACGACCCGTCGCGCGAGATCTTTGCGCCACGCCGGCGGCACGTTAGTCTCGGCATCGGCGCGACCCGCCGTCAGCAAACAATCGGTCCGCATCACCAGGGGGAAACCATGGCTTTTAGCCGTCGCCACATCGCCGTCGCGGGCACCAGCTTGTTCGTATCCGCCGCCTTTGGCAGCAACGCCGCCCTCGCCGCCGCGCCCGGCAGCGACGCTGCCGTCACCGCTGCCGTCGAGGCATTCCGCAAGGCCATGCTCGCCAACGACCGCAAGGCGTTCGAGGCGCTTTGCGTGGACCAGCTCACCTATGGCCATTCCAGTGGCAAGGTGCAGACCAAGGCCGAATTCATCGCCGATGCGACCAGCGACAAGACGAAGTGGAATTCCATCACGCTGACGGATCAGACGGTCATGCTCGCCGGCAGCAACGCAATGGCTCGTTTCGTGTTCAACGGGGAGAACGTGAGCGACGGAAAGACCAATACGCTGAAATTCGGCGTGCTGATGGTGTGGGTGATGCAGGCTGGCAAGTGGCGGTTGCTGGCGCGGCAGGGGTACAAGATCTAGGGCGTGCTCATCCTGACCGGAACCGTGAGCCACCGTCATTGCGCGCCTCGCAATGACGGTGGAATTCGTGGCATTTGCAGTCAGGGAACGACCGCTCTGGCAGTGTGATCCTGCTCCGATCTGGCTTGGTCAGCCGAGGCGGGGAGCGCAGGTGGGGTGTGGCGCGCGCGGCCCGTGCGGTGTGCCCCTCACCCTCGACGTTTACGCGTCTTGCGTCGGTCCGCTTCGCGGCCCAACCCCGCGTAGCGGGAGAGGTGCTGATCAGCCGATCCGGACGACAAATCTCTCGCCGTCCGGGGCGCCGTCCGCCGTGCCACGCCAGGTGAACGCGATACTGCCGCCAGACGTGCCGGCCGGCAGCTCCGCCACGTGCACGCCCAGCGTGGTGTCGCGCGTTGCCGCCTCGGTGCGGGTGCGCCAGTCGTCCGCGGTCCAGGTCACCACCGACGGCGCCGGCAGTTCGATCCGCAGCACCCGGCCGGGCGCGATTTGCTCGGTGCGCCAGTCGGGCCGCCAGGACGCCACGCGCGGAGCGCGGCGCTCGCGCTGGTAGCGCCGCACCGGCTGCGGCGGCAGGTCGAACACCGCCTCGTCGTGCAGCGAGCGCAGCAGCTTGATGTGTTCCGCATGCGCCCACACCAGCGGCATCGCCGAGCCGCTCGGCTCGCCGGGCAGCAGTTCAAGCTCGGGCATCGGCGGGCCGTCCCACACTTGCTCCGGCAGCAGCCTGCCCTTGCTGGTGGCAGCCTCCATCGCATCGAGCAAGCGGGTGGCCTCGTCCTTGCGGCCGGCCAGCAGTTCGTAATGCGCCCGCTCGCCGGCCAGCAGCGGCCAGACGCGGCCGATGCCGGTGCCATTGAACGGGCTGCCATCCTCATGCTCGCCGTAGCCGTCGCCGTTGTAGCGGCGCCAGCCGGGGCCGGTCGGCAGCTCCGCCCGCAGCACGTGGTCGATCACCCGGGCGCTGTCCACGATGCGCGGGTCGTCCGGCGCGCGCAGGCCGAAGCGCACCAGGGCCAGCGTGTCGGTGCTGATCAGCGAATCGGCCGGCACGTCGGCGCTGTAGATGTCGCGGTTGCGCACCTCCACCGTCGCATGGGTCGCCGCCCGCGCCTCGCCCGGCACCGGCGGGGCGACGCGGATGTAGTAGCCGGCCACCCCCGCCTCGCGCGCCAGCGCGGTATCCGTGACGTAGAGCCAGTCCTCGATCTGCGCTTCCCAGGCATCCGCCGTGTCGCGCAGGAACTCCGCGATGGCGCGGGCCTCCTCGTTGTCCTGGCAGAGTTCCGCGAGGTCCGCCGCGGCCAGCAGGCCCGCGATCTCGGCGGCGAGGGTGAAGGGCGTGTAGCCGGCGTTCTCCTCCCAGCGATCCTGGTTGGTCGTCGGACCCGTGCGCACCACGAACCCCGCTGCGGCGCGGACCATCGGCCAGTAGGGCTGCACGATCGGGCGGCTCAGCGCGCCCATGCGCCAGGCGAGGTCCACCAGCAGGATCGGCAAGGCGCACTCGTCGAGCTGCAAACCGTGCCAATACGGCTTGCCGTCCAGCCAGCAGTTCTGCGGCCACGAGCCATCGCCCTCCTGCACCGCGCGGAGGTAGCGCAGCACGCGGCGCACCTCCTCATGCGCGCCGCAGGCCAGGAAGGCGCCGGCGGTCTGCACGAGGTCGCGCGGCCAGACCAGGTGGTAGCCGCCAAGGTCGTCGTCGCCCTTGCTGGCACCCCACGGGATCGACAGGCTGGCGATCAGCCCACCCGGGAAGTTCGGCGTCTCATGGCAGCGCAGCACGGAGGTGCTGATGCGATAGGTGTTGTGCCCGTCCACCCGCCGGTCCAGCGAGAGCAGACCCGCCTGCCAGGTGCGCCAGCCGGACATATACCGCTCCCCCACGGCGTTAAACGTGGCTTGCAGGCCGCCGCGGGCATGGAAAGCCGCCTCCGCCGGGCTGCGGCCGAAACCGAGCGCCAGGTGGACCGGCTCTTCGCCCTGCAGAGCAATCTCGGCGGTCAGCGCCACGTTGCCGTTGGCGGCGCGGTCCCAGGTGTCCGTCAGGCTGCCGTGGGCGTGCAGGATCTGCCAGCCGTCCGACACACCGACAAAACCGACCGAGGTGGCGGCGAACGGGGGGTCGGTGGCGAACGCGAGATGGGTGCCACCGCCCTCGGCGAACAGCATGCGGAGGCCCTTGTAGTCGCCGGCCCAGGCGGTGTTATGCGCACCGCCGTTGACCAGGTGCGGCGACAACAGGGCGAACAGCCGCAGGGGCGGGCCTTCCAGCACCTCCAGGCGGACCTGCTGCAGCACCACGTCGTGGCGCGGGTCGGTGACGATGCGCTTGGTGATCCGGAAGCGGCCGCCGAGATGGGTGCTGACGATCTGGAAGGCCGGCACGCCATCTTCCATCGTCGTGATCTCGAAGCTGCAGTCGCGCTTTTCCTCCGCGAAGAAGCCGGCCCCATCGGTGACGACCAGGCCGAAATCGCGGATGCAGGCCTGGTCCACGCGCGGGTAG
Source organism: Acetobacteraceae bacterium (assembly GCA_035486135.1). GTDB lineage: Bacteria > Pseudomonadota > Alphaproteobacteria > Acetobacterales > Acetobacteraceae > JASHVB01. The sequence goes on along the minus strand of DATHNI010000015.1, from coordinate 8,305 downwards.
TAGACCTCGTTCAGGATGCCGTGGCTGACGGTGAACCAGACGCGGCTGACCGGCGACAGCGCGCTGCCGACCCCGATCTTCGCGGACGATGTCCAGCGCGCCTCGATGCCGGGCCATCCTGGTGCGTCCGCCACTCTGCGCCTCCTGTGCGTTGCCTGCCGGAACGCTATATCTACCGCCCAGCGACCACGACAACCGACCGCAGAGAAAATGGCAGGACATTCACAGTTCAAGAACATCATGCACCGCAAGGGTGCGCAGGACGCCCGGCGCGGCCGGCTGTTTGCCCGGCTGATCCGCGAGATCACCGTCGCCGCAGGGCAGGGCCTGCCCGACCCGGCCGCCAACCCGCGCCTGCGGGCCGCGGTGGCGGCGGCGCGCGAGGCCAACATGCCGAAGGACACCGTGGATCGCGCGATCAAGAAGGCGTCGGGCGGGGCCGGCGGCGCCGACTACGCCGAGGTGCGGTACGAGGGCTACGGCCCGTCCGGCGTCGCGGTGATCGTCGAGGCGCTGACCGACAACCGCAACCGCACCGCGTCCGATGTCCGGTCGGCCTTCGCCAAGCATGGCGGGGCGCTGGGCGAGACCAACTCGGTCAGCTTCCTGTTCGCGCGCCTGGGGGTGGTGGAGTTCCCGGCGTCCGCGGGATCGGCCGACGACATGCTGGAGGCGGCGATCGAGGCCGGCGCGGACAACGTGGAGAGTGACGCGACGGGGCACGAGGTGACCTGCGCGCCGGATGACTTCTTCGCCGTGCGGGATGCGCTGGAGGCGCGGTTCGGTCCGCCGGAGAGTGCCAAGGTGGAATGGCGGCCGAGCACCAGCGTGACGCTGGACGAGGACCGCGCGGCGACCGTGCTGAAGTTGCTCGAGGCGTTGGAGGATAGCGACGACGTGCAGAACGTGTACGCCAACTTCGACATTCCGGAGGAGGTGATGGCGCGGCTGTCGGCGTAGGCGGCGCGCTGCCTTCGCGCGGCGAGCGCAGCCGTCGCGCCGATCTCCCGAGCCAAATGCCAGGGTCAGGCTCCGGCCCTCATTCACGATCCCGCGCTGGCTCGTCGACCGGGCGACGCGGGAGGCCGGCTCGTCCTGCACATGCCTTACGGCAATTTCGGAGATTTCGCGTCAACTAAGCCTCCGCATTGGCCGGTCGCACCGGCGGCTACGGAGGCCGATTTGAATGTGTGCAATGGGTGGAAAGTGGTCATTCTCCACGAGCCAACTCTGTGGTCGTCATTCTCCGCCGGTTCCACGCAATCTGCCCCATTGACATGTGTCAATGCGACGCCGAAGGCCGGAGTGCACTCCGGCCCCGCCGAGGCGAACATGGGGCGTTGAGCCGGCAACGACGAAAGCCCTGTAGCGGTGCGATGTTGAACGCGGCACACCAATATCGCCGTTTGCCAGAGACCATAGTCCTGTAGGGAGGCCGAATTGGCAACGACTCATTCGGATTCGCCAACGCGATCGACGCACACCGCGATGAGCCTCGCGGCAACGCGCACCCGCATGGCCGCAGACCGCACGATGATGGCCTGGATCCGTACTGCACTCTCCTTGTTCAGTTTCGGCTTCACGATCTACAAGGTGCTCCAGGCATTCGAGGAGGCGGGACGAGTCTTGCCGGGTGCAAATATCAACACACCGCGGGTCGTCGGCCTGTTTCTGACGGGGACGGGCACTTTGGCAATATTAATGGGGACGACCCAGTATGTGATGTGTCTTCACGAGCTTGCCGCGCGCGGGAGATTCCCGCTTGCGCGACCGCCTTTGCTCATGGCTCTATTTATGTCCGTAGGCGGAGTAGCATTGTTTGTTGGCATCATCGCCAGAATCTTTTGATGCCGCGACTACCTGGCTGACGGTAAGGCTAAAAATCATGTCCTGTCGTACAGAGTTCGAGGGTTTCTCGGTCATAGGGGGGCCAGTTTACCGGCTGGGATGCCGTCTGGGCCTGGTACGCGGTGGAACCAACACGATCGCCATCGGGATCGCGCTCGGCGGGTTTCTTTGGGCGGTCCAACTGGCGTTGTTCGTTATGGATGGGATGGGTAACCGCTCAAGGCGGTATATCCGGAGCTTCTCGTACTTCTCATCCTGTACGCTGCGTTGTTCTTGGGACCTTGCTGATCTTCACCCTCAAACTCAAGGATTGCCGCTCGCAAGGCCTGGCGGATTACGGGGCGGTGGCCGCCCGATATGTGAGCGAATTCGAACCGAAGTGGGTGAGCGTCGATGGTGCTCGTGAGCCTGATCTGTTAGGCTCATCCGATATTCAATCCCTGGCCGACTTGTCTAACAGCGTCAGCGTCGTGCGCAATATGCGCATTGCTCCGATCAGCCGGCGGATTTTGATGGCTTTGGCAATACCGGCGCTGCTTCCGATGCTGCCGTTGGTCCTGTTCGCATTCCCAATCGACACGCTAGCGGAGAGTCTAGTCAAAATGCTGCTCGCGCAATGAACACCTTATTGGCGCTCGGCAACGAGTTGTTCCCGCGCTTGTCGTCCCATTCACCGCGTCGTACCGATCATTTTCGCTCATTCACTTCGGCCAGGTCCCGTTCGAGGAAGAAGTTGAGGAACGTGCGGATGGCGGCAATCGCGGCCAGCCGCCCAATATCTTCCCAGCCCGGAGCGATCGTGGTCTCGATGATGTCGGCGGCAAGCTGAAAGGTCAGGCTGGCAACCAGCCAGCGCGCATAACGTAGCCAGACGCGGTGAAACTGCGGATCCTGAGTTGACGGGCGTATCATGACGCGGAGGCCCTTCAGAAAGGCCTCGAACGTCCCATACGTTATGACCACCAGGGCCATCGCGTTGAAGATGACGATCACAATTCTCGTGATGACCGTTAGCCACGCTTCCATGGCAATCACTCACTCGGCCGTTGCAGCATCAACGCACCATAGGTCGCCCATTTGGTAGGGCCAGCCCAATGAACCGCATCCGGGGCGCTTGCACGGTACCTCCTCATCGGATCTGGTCCGCGGGGACATCGCCTAACCACCAGCGCGCAATTCGCGCGATGGGCCCGCGCAGCAGCAGATACGGGATTAAGGCAAGCAACAATGCGACGATCACCGCCTCGCCCGGAAAGAAAGCTTTGAGCTCGATAACCTGATAGATCACGTCCATGCCGAGTCCCAGGAGAATGATCCGGGAGGTCGAAATCAGTCCTTCATGCAGCCGTTCTATCTTCTTCGCTGCCGCGGCGGTTACTCCATTTGACGCTTTCATAGCCGAGTACTCCCGATAGTCCGATGGTCTCGACGCCCACCGCGTTGCTGCTCACAGCCTACTTGTGCGAGCACCGATGTTGCGCGGCACGACAAGGGTCGTATCCGCGACATCAGCGCATCAGGCTTGCACCCCGCGGCGCCATAAGCTGCCCGCGGGGTGCGCACTCACCCTTTCGTCGCCTCAATCGATGCCGAGGCGGCAGGTCAGTGGTTGGCGCCGCCAGAGGCCTCCTGCAGGTGCTCCATCACTGCGTCCAGATTGAACGAAGCTGCTTTCTGCCGAGGCGGAAATGCTACGAACCCTGGAATCTGTTGCGCGACGACCGCCTGCATCGCGTAGATCAGGTAGGCGTGGGTGATCAGCCAATCCCAGTAGGTATTCGAATTGTCGTCGGCCCGCTCGAACGGATCACGGCGCAGATTGAACATCTTAGGGAGGCGGAGTTTCACGAACGGCTCCGCCCAGCATTGCATCCGCGTTGCTCGCTGCTCCGCCAGGACCAGCTTCCAGTCCTTCATCCGGATCGCCAGGACGTCTCCATCATCGCTGATGTAGATGAAACTCTCGCGCGGGCTTTCCTTCACTTCGCCCGTCAGATACGGTAGCAGGTTGAAGCCATCGACATGGACCTTGAAGGTCTTGGCGCCGACCTGGTGCCCTTTGAGAAGCTTCTCCTTGATCTCGGGCTCTCCCGCAGCGGCCAGGAACGTCGCCATCCAATCCTGGTGAGTGACGATGCCGTTGAGCACCGTGCCCGCCTTGAACTTCCCGGGCCAGCGCACGAACGCCGGCACGCGCCAGCCGCCTTCCCAGTTGGTGTTCTTCTCGGCGCGGTACGGGGTGATCCCGGCATCCGGCCAACTGTTGTAGTGCGGGCCATTGTCGGTCGAGTACATGACGATGGTGTCTTCGGCGATGCCCAGTTCGTCGAGCTTGTTCAGCATCCGGCCGATGTTCTCGTCGTGGGCAACCATCACGTCATTGTAGTCCCCCTGACCGCTTTTGCCCTTGTGCTTCTCGGCGCAATGGGTCCGAAAATGCATGGCGGTGGTGTTGTACCACAGGAAGAAGGGCTTCCCGTCCTTGTGTTGCTTGTCGATGAAGCCAAGCGCCAGGTCGGTGACCTCGTCATCGATGGTTTCCATGCGCTTCTTGTTGAGCGGGCCGGTGTCCTCGATCTTCTGTCCACCCTTGCCGTCCGACCAACAATGCAGCACACCGCGGGGCCCAAAGCGCTTCTTGAACGCCGGATCCTTGGGATAGTCGGCGTCTTCCGGCTCTTCTTCAGCGTTCAGGTGATACAGGTTGCCGTAGAACTCGTCGAACCCGTGCATCGTCGGAAGGAACTCGTCCTTGTCGCCGAGATGGTTCTTGCCGAACTGGCCCGTTGCGTACCCCAACGGCTTCAGCAGTTCCGCAATGGTCGGGTCTTCCGCCGACAAACCGATATCCGCACCCGGCGTACCGACCTTCGTCAGACCGGTGCGGATCGGGTTCTGGCCCGTGATGAAGGCAGCACGTCCGGCCGTGCAACTCTGTTGCGCATAGTAGTCGGTGAAGGCCACGCCTTCGTTGGCTACTCGGTCGATGTTCGGCGTCCGGTAGCCCATTTGTCCACGGCTGTTGTAACTGATGTTCCACCAACCGACGTCATCTCCCCACAGTATCAGTATGTTGGGTTTCTTCGTTGCCATGTATAACTCCGTTTGTTTCAATTGTGGTCTGGGGTAGCGCGAGCGCCCGAAGCAAGGTTCCAGCGGGCGTGGAACCGGCGCGTTGTGTCTGGTTGAACGTCCTGACAAGAGTGCGCGGCTACGGCGGCAAGATCGGTCAGGCACGCGAGCCGCAGCGCTCAATCCGGCGGTCCGATCGCCTTGCCGGTTCGGCTCTCCCCAAAGTTAGATCTCTTGTTGCCCGCAAGTGCCGTGGTTTCATTGACATGGATCAAGGCGGCCGGGCGAGCAGCACCTATCGAGGGGATCAATAGGACGGATCCGGATTGAAGCTACGCGGCAACGTCCGCTCTGGCCCGGCCGTGCGGGCCAGGCGGTCCGGTCACCACTGGTTGGCGTCGATGGCAGACACACGAACTGACCCTCACTCAAAAAACGCGCAATTCCTCACCTCGAGGGCGGGTGGGCTAGTCTGTCCGCATGCCAAACCCACAGCCGCACCAGATCACCATCTCACTGCCCAACGGCAAAACCGTCTCCGGCCTGCTGCTTGTCCCGGCGGTGGTTCGAGCATGCTATGTCCTGGCGCACGGCGCGGGGGCCGGCATGTTGCATTCGTTCATGACCGCCACCGCGGAGCAACTTGCCGATCGCGGCGTTGCCACGCTGCGCTACCAGTTCCCTTACATGGAGCAGGGGTCGCGGCGGCCGGATGCGCCGGGGATTGCGCATGCGACGGTGCGTGCGGCCGTCGCCGAGGCTGCCACACGGCTGCCGGGTCTCCCGCTCTTTGCCGGAGGGAAATCATTCGGCGGCCGCATGACCTCGCAGGCGCAGGCCGAGGCACCGCTGCCTGGCGTTCGCGGGCTGGTGTTCCTCGGCTTCCCGCTGCATCCCGCGAAACGGCCGTCGCTCGATCGCGCGCAGCACCTTGCGAGCGTCCGGATCCCGATGCTCTTCCTGCAAGGCACGCGCGACGCTCTCGCCGAGCCCGACCTCGTCGCCCGGGTTGTCGCCGAACTCGGTGGCCGGGCGACGCTGACGGCGGTTCCCGACGCCGACCACTCGTTCCACGTCCCCGCGCGAACCGGGCGCACGGATGCGCAGGTGCTGGCCGGGATCTGCGATGCCATCGCGGCGTGGATGGCGGCGTGCTGACCGGGTGGGCGGTGTCGGCAATCGCCTTGGCGGAAGCTTGGCCGGTACCGTTTCTCCCTTTCCGCCCTTCCCCTGATGGGACTTGACCCGGCCCGGCCATCGCCCGCCTGATATGTTACGCTCCACCGCCCGCCCCACAGCGCAGGGGCGGAACCGAGGGAGGCTCCCGATGACCGATCCGCCATCCGCCCAGCCCCCATCCGCCCAGCCCGCACCCACTCAGGCGCCACCCACGCAGGCAATCGACTGGGAGGGCCGCTACCGCGACGGCGCCGCCGGCTGGGAGCGCGCCGGCCTGAACCCGAGCTTCACCGCTTGGCGCGAATCCGGCACGCTGGCGCCGTGCCGCATCCTGGTGCCCGGCGCCGGCCGCAGTCCCGAGCCGGTGGCCCTCGCCGAGGCCGGTTTCGACGTCACGCTGGTCGATGCCTCGCCCACTGCCGTAGCAACCCAGCGCGCCCGGATGGAGCGTCTGCACGTCAAAGCCCAGGTGACGCAGGCCGATCTCTTGCTCTGGGACCCGCCCGCGCCGTTCGACGCGATATACGACCAGGCCTGCCTGTGCGCCTTGCCGCCCGCCATCTGGCCGGCCTACACCGCGCGGCTGCACCGCTGGCTTCGGCCGGGCGGCGGGCTTTTCATCCTGTTCACGCAGTCCACGCGTGCCGGCGGCCCGCCGTTCCACTGCGACCTCGGCCAGATGCGGGAGCTGTTTCCGGACGCGATGTGGATCTGGCCGGAGACATTGCCTGCCACCATCGCGCATTTGCCGGGCATCGCCGAGCAACCGGCCGTGCTGCGGAATCGCTGAGAAAGGGGAGAGGACCATGGACGGAGGTTTCGAGCCAGCCTTGCAGAGCCGCACGCAGGACGTGCTCGACAACTGCACCGCCTGCGGCCGCTGCGTGGAGGTCTGTCCGATGCCCGGGCCCGCCGGCCTCGACGCGGCCGACGCGCCGGGCATCGCCGCCGGCGTGCTGGCGATCCTGCGCGGGGAAACCCCACCGGATGCATCGGCGCGCTGGGCCTCGGTTTGCTCCGGCAGCGGGCATTGCATCCCGGCCTGCCCGCACGGGGTGAACCCGCGCTTCATGCTGACCATGGCGCGACTGGCCATGCAGCGCGGCAACGACGCCGTGCGGCGTCGCAAGGACGGGTTTGCCCGCTTCACCGGCATGACCACCGGCGTGCGCGTGCTGTCCCGCCTGCAACTGCCGCCCGAGCTGCTGGCGCGCTTCCGGCCGGAGGACGACGACGCGCCGGACGCCTCGCCGCCCGACGTGGTGTTCTACACCGGCTGCAATCTGCTCAAGACGCCGCACATCGCGCTGCTGTGCTTCGACATCATGGACGCGATGGGGCTGCGCTACCGCGTCATGGGCGGGCCGTCGCATTGCTGCGGCGTGCTGCAATTCCGCGCCGGCGACCTGGCGACGTCCGGCCGCATCGCCTACCGCACCGTGGAGCGGCTCGGCAGCGCGGGAGGCCGCGTGCTGACCTGGTGCCCGACCTGCCAGGTGCAGCTCGGCGAGGTGGTGACGCCGGGTTTGCCGGACCCTCTGGCGTTGACGCCGTTCCTGCGCTTCCTGGCGGAGAGGCTGGACGACCTGCGCCCTCTGCTGCGCCATCCGGTGCCCAAGCGCGTCGGCCTGCACGAACACCCGGGCGTCGCCGGCGTGCCGCAAGCCGCCGAGGCGATCCTGCGCATGATCCCCGGCCTGGAGTTCGTCGACCTGGCGCAGCCGCGCGTCGGCTACATGTGCAACACGCTGAACGCGCTGCCCGAGTTCAAGCGCGAGGTGCATCGCACCCAGTTGCAGGCGGCGGCGGATGCGGGGGTCACGACGCTGGCGGGCATCTACCACGCGTGCCATCGCGAGCTGTGCAGCCACGAACGCGACTGGCCGTTCGAGGTGGTGAATTTTCTGGAACTCGTCGGCGAGAGCATGGGCCTGACCCGGCCCGACCTGTTCAAGCGGTTGAAGCTGATGCAGGACGTCGATGCGGTGCTGGCCGATGCGGCACCGATGATCGGGATGCATGGGCTGGACCTGGACGAGGCACGCGCGGTGGTGCTGCGCGACATGCTGGAGGAGCAGCCGCTGCCGTTGGGGCGGTAGGTGCTGGGGGTTGCGGGGGGGGCAGGGGGTGTGGGGCTGCGGGCGCGGTTAGGGCTGTGCGTGAAGGTTTTGGCAGTTTGCCCGGGCGTTGTTCTCGCTGTCCCGAT
>DATHNI010000014.1:0-20343 GCA_035486135.1 Acetobacteraceae bacterium | reverse complement strand
ATCTGCTGCAATGCCTTGATCGGAGCGCCGGCCAGCGCGTCCATCGCCATGTCGCCGCCCTTGCTGAAGGTCGGCGAAAACTCCTTCAGCACCAGGAATACTTCTCGATCGTACGCGCCGGGATTGTTCGCCGGTTCGATGAAGACCCGGCCGGCCTGCCCCGTGTAAGTGCCGCGGTTCAGGTCGCCTCCGGCTGCGACATGCGTGTGGTAGAAGCGAAATCCCGCCGGCTTCGGCACGAAACTGATCCGCCGGCTGCCATGCGGCGGCACGAACGGCGAGCCTTCCTCGGCCGCACCATCGACGTCGCTCGGGATCATCTGGCCGTGCCAGTGCACCAGTTCCGGCGTGTCGGTGTCATTGTAAATATCGACTACGACGCGCTGGCCTTCCTTGAAGCGCAGCAGCGGACCGGGAAACTGGCCGTTATAGAGGGTCGTGGAGACGATATGGTCCGGCGCCAGTTCGACCAGGCCGGTCGCAATGCGCAGGGTATAGTCCGCCTTGGCGCCAACGGCCTCGTCGGCCGCACGTGCGATGCCGGGCACGGCACCGGCGAACGGCAGCAGCGCGGCCTGTGTCAGCACGGAACGACGTTGGAGCAGCACGGCGCGGTCCTCACCTTGGGGCGTGGCGACGAGGCTACTTGCCGGGCGGCGAATCCGGCAATGGCGGGAGCGTCAGCAGCGATATGGCTGATAGTGCCCGCCCGGCACTCGCCCCGCGTCATCTCACCGAATGCGCTATCGTCTCATATGTCGCGACGCGCGCCGTCGCGACAATCCCCTGGCCCTGGGCGGGTAGCTCGCTTGTTGCACGCCATAGTTGCAGGAAAATGCGCTCCCTTATCGTGAGCGGCGCCTTCTGCTTGCACCGGCGCCCGGTTTGCTTCATGGTCCGATCCGCTCCGGTGACGCGATCGGGGCACGGCGACCACTTCGCCGCGCCCTATCACCCCTGCGGAAGCGGGGGAGCCGAACCGGTGGGCGCCGTGATCCATCGGGCGGCCGGACAGCATCCGGTATCGCCATCGGGGGAAGGTCCGCGCCCGCCGAAGCCACGTCATCGCCCGTCGCGCGCCGCATTTGGCGCGCCGGGGCCAATCTTCGGGCCAAGCCGGACTTGATCCAGGCTCGCGGACCGGCAGGCAATTGATTCACACGGGGCGGCGTTCCCCTTGGAACGCACCGCGCCGACGCCGGAGACCGATCATCGTGCCAGCCCTTCCCGCTATGGAAGTCCCGCGCATCACCTTTGGTGGCGCGGCTGGCATGCGCGTTGCTGCATCCTATCTCCGGCGGGCCGGGCCCCTTCCCGCAAGCCTTTCCAGCCGCCCACCGCGGCGCGCCCAATCAGGGGCCGTGCCACGCCACAAGGCGGCACACCGGAGTCCAATACTGAATGACCAAGCGCATGCTGATCGACGCCACCCACGCGGAAGAGACCCGCGTGGTGGTGCTGGACGGTAACCGTCTCGAGGATTTCGACGTCGAGACATCGACCAAGCGGCAACTCAAGGGCAACATCTATCTCGCCAAGGTGGTTCGCGTGGAGCCCAGCCTCCAGGCGGCCTTCGTCGAGTATGGCGGCAACCGCCACGGCTTCCTCGCCTTCAGCGAGATCCACCCCGACTACTACCAGATCCCCGTCGCCGACCGGCAGCGGCTGATCGACCAGGAGGCCGAAGAGGCCCAGCGCGAAGAGGAAGAGGTCGATCGCGAGCTGGAAGGCGAGCCGCACCCGTTCATGCGCCGCGACCAATCGGCGGCGACCGCGCCGGTCGAAGCCGGCCCCCTGGAGACCGGCCAGATGGGGACCGGCCCGGTGGAGACCGGCCCGGTGGAGACGGGCGACGCGTCTGGCGCCACCGCCGAAATGCTGCGCAACACCCCGCAGGAACCGGAGCCGCAAGCGCTGGCGCCTGACGACGCCTCAGCGCCGCCGGAACCGGGCGATAGCGTTGCGGGCGGCACCACGCCAGCACCGGCCGACGATGCCACGATACAAGCCAGCCAGGCCGCGCCGGCTGGCGGATTGGGCGATAACGTCAGCGGCGCCGTGGCAGTGGCCCCGGCTGAGCACACGGCCGAACCCGCCGATATGACCGCCCCCCCGGCCGGCGATCTCGGCAATCACGTCGGCGGCGCTGCCGCGGTAGCCCCGGTCGACGCTGCTCCCGAGGCCGCCATTGCGGTGCTGCCACCGGCCGACGCCATCGTTCCGGAACCCTCGGCGTCGCTTGAGGCTGCGCCAGCAGCGGCCCCGGTCGAGCCCCAGGCAACCGCACTGGCACCGGAGTCACCGGCCGGCGGGACTGCCGCTCCGGAAGCGGCGCAGGGCGCGGCCGGGCATGACGCGCCAGAGCATGGCGATGAACCCGATCCACCCACCCGCCGCGCCCAGCCGATGGTGATCGACCACGAAACCCTCAGCGGGCCGGTCGAAACCGGGACGGACGGCGACGCCGCGGATGCGATCACGCACCCCGCCGCGGCCGATGCAGCGGCTGAAGCCGATACCGAGCATGACCCGGGCGACTATTATTCCGACTCGATCCCGGAATCCCCGCCGCCGGAAACCGTCGGCGGCGAGCCCGACAGCGTCGATGAACAGCGCGAGCGCCGCCCGCCGTCGCGCTACCTGCGCAACTACAAGATCCAGGAAGTCATCCGCCGCCGGCAGATCCTGCTGGTGCAGGTGGTGAAGGAGGAGCGCGGCACCAAAGGCGCGGCGCTGACCACCTATCTGTCCCTCGCCGGCCGCTTCAGCGTGCTGATGCCGAACTCCCCGCGCGGTGGCGGCATCTCGCGCAAGATCACCTCCGCCGCCGACCGGCGCCGGCTGAAGGAGGTTGTCGCCGAACTGGAGATGCCCAAGGGCATGGGCCTGATCGTTCGCACCGCCGGCGCCAACCGCCCCAAGCCCGAGATCAAGCGCGACTGCGAATACCTGCTGCGGCTGTGGGACGACATCCGCGAACACACGCTGAAATCGGTCGCCCCCGCGCTGATCTACGAAGAAGCCAGCCTGATCAAGCGTGCGATCCGCGACGTGTATTCGCGTGACATTGACGAGATCCAGGTGGACGGCGAGGAAGGCTGGCGCGCGGCGCACGAGTTCATGCGCATGCTGATGCCGAGCCACGCCAAGAAAGTGCAGCTCTGGCGCGACCCCACCCAGCCGCTGTTCACCAAATACCAGGTCGAGGCACAGCTCGACGGCATGCTGCAGCCGACCGTGCAGCTCCGCTCCGGCGGCTACCTGGTGATCAACCAGACCGAGGCGCTGGTGGCGATCGACGTGAACTCCGGGCGTTCGACCCGCGAGCGCAACGTCGAGGAGACCGCGCTGCGCACCAACCTGGAAGCCGTCGATGAGGTGGCGCGGCAGTTGCGGCTGCGCGATCTGGCCGGGCTGATCGTCATCGACCTCATCGACATGGAGCAGAAGAAACACAACGCCATGGTCGAGCGGCGCATCAAGGAAGCGCTGAAGAACGACCGCGCGCGCATCCAGGTCGGCCATATCAGCCATTTCGGTTTGCTCGAAATGAGCCGACAGCGGCTGCGTCCGTCGCTGGCGGAAGCGAGTTTCATTCTGTGCCCGCATTGCGGCGGCACCGGCCATGTGCGCAGCACCGAGAACGCCGCGATCCATGTGCTGCGCGGCATCGAGGACGAGGGTTCGAAGCGGCGCGCGGCGGAGATCGTCGTGCACGCGGCGACGCCGATCGCGCTGTACATCCTCAACCACAAGCGCGAGCGCCTGCAGGAGATCGAGCGCCGCTATGCGATGCGCGTGACGGTGATGGGCGACGACACGCAGGTTGCGTCGCAGTTCCGCATCGACCGGATGCGGCCGCAGGTGGCGCGCGACGAAGCGCTCGTGGCGATCACGCCGGATGCGCCCCCTGCCCTGGCTGCCCCGCGCTGGGAACCGGAGGAGGCCGAGGACGTCGCGGTGGAGGACGAGCCCGACCTGGATGAGGTCGGCCACGACGAGGGCGCCGCGGAAGCATCGGGCGACGATGAGAACGGTGCGGAGGAGTCCCGTGGCGACGGCGCGCGGGCCGAAGGCCCCGAAACCGCGGAGCAAGCCGAGCGCCGCCGCCGCCGGCGCCGGCGGCGGCGTGGCGGACGCCGCGACGAGGCCGCCCAGTCCCCGCCCGCCGAGGCTGCTCCTGGCACCGTGGCGACTGAGGCCGATACCACGCCAGAACAAGTTCGGACCGAGCCGGCGGCCCCCACGGGGGACGACGAGGTTGTGCCGCCGGAGATGCATATCGAGGGCGTGCCGGAACACTCCGAGCCGGTGAGTGATGAGGACGCACGGCGGCGCCGTGGCCGTCGCGGTGGCCGGCGCCGGCGGCGGGAGCCGGGCGACGGCGAGGGCTCGCCGTTTGCCGCGCCGGGCGCGGAGCAACCGGACCTGCCACCGGTCTATATCGGGCCGACCCCGGCCGATCCGTTCGGCGGCCAGGCCTTCGATATTTTCGACGTGCTGGAGCAAGCGGAGGCAAGTGCCTCGGTGCGTCAGGAGCCGGCAGAGGCGGCGGCGCGGCAGTCGCTGCCCGAGGCCAGGGCCGGGACGTCGCCGGGAGCGCTGATCGAGCCGGATGCCGGCGCCGAGCCGGGGTCCGTGATCGAGGTTGGGCCTGGAGCCGAGTTGGACGCTGGGACCGAGCCGAAGACCGTGGCCGAGCCGGGCGCTGGGGCCGCGTCGAGGGCCGCGACCGAGCCTGTCGCTGGCACCGAGCCGAAGATCGTCGCCGAGCCGGTGGCTGAGGCGGAGGGCGCGGCTGCGCTGGCCCAACCCGAGGCACCGGCCGCGGCGCCCGACCTGGAGATCGCCAACACGACCGCGCCGGAGCCGGTGGCTGCCGAGGGTGCGGGCGAACCCGCGACAACTCAACCGATTGTTGACGCGACCCCGGCCCAACCCACCGCCGGCCACGCCTCCGAGCCGGAGTCGACGCCCATCGAGGTGGCAAACGATGCCGCCCCCGAGCCCGCGATCAAGCCGATCATCATCGGCAGCGGTGAAGAACCAGCGCAGAAGAAGCGCGGCTGGTGGCGGCGATGATTTGACGTCTCCCGCACGCCGCGCGGGAGAGGTCAAAGCGTGTGGCGTCGAGGATGATCGGGCCGGAAGGCAGCAGGTAAAGCGTGCCGACCCGATCACCCTCACCCTCGGTGCTGCGTACCTCGACCTCTCTCGCGTAGCGGGAGAGGTTTCCTTGTCTTTCTCAGTCTCAGTGCGACAGGAAGACCGGCGCGGTCATCTCGGCCAGCAGGGTGCGCGTGACGCCGCCGAACACCAGTTCACGCGCCCTCGAATGACCGTAGGCGCCGCAAACAATCAGGTCGGCGCCGATATCCGCCGCGTAGGACAGCAACGCCTCGCCTTCCGGGATGTCTGTCGCCACGGTATGCGCCGCCTCGGCGCGCACGCCGTGCCGCGCCAGGTGCAGCGCGATGTCCGCCGCCGGCACATCGCCATGCCCATTGATGCCGCGCTTCGGGTTGACCGCCAGCACGGTGACCGCCTTGGCCTCGCGCAGCAGCGGCAGCGCGTCGTTGACCGCGCGCGCCGCCTCACGGCTGGCATTCCACGCCACCAGGACATGCTCTCCCAGTGTTGGGAAATCCCCGGCGAACGGCACCGCCAGCACCGGCCGGCCGGAGCCCATCACCGTTGCGACCGCCACCGCCTCCTGCCCCAGGCCATCGCGTTGCTCATACGGGTTGGCCTGCCCTAGCACGGCCAGGTCGGTATACCGGGCGTGCAGCGCCACCGTGGCCGGAAGGTTGCCCTCGACCAGCCGCCACCCGCCCTCCAGCCCTTCGCGCCGGAGCAATTCGCGGAAGGCCGCTTCTACCGGGTCGGCCGCGGCAATCGCCTCAGCGCGGATCTGGTCAACCACCCGCTCGGCGCCGCCGGCCGCCAACGGCATGGCGGCACCATAGAAGAATTCGGCCGACGGAATGTCGACCACATAGACACCGGTCAGTTGCGCACCCGAGCGCCGCGCCAGTCCCGCGGCGATCCCGAGACGGATCGCCGTGCGTGGGCCATTGTCGAGGTGAACCAGGATATCCTTGAACGCCATCGTCATCCTCCTGCCATCCGAGGCTGCCGCTACTCTGCGCCCTGCGATGCGTAGCGTGCCTTGACATGGATCATGCGGCGGTCCTGACCGGATCGCCAGCCGGATGAGCCCGGGCGGATGATCGTACGCCAGTCACCCGGGCGGATCACCTCAGCCGGATCGACCCCACCGAAGCACTTCAGCCGGATCGACCCCACCGGATCACCGCAACCGCAGCACCCATGCCCTGAACGCGGCCAGATGCGCGGCAATCGATTCCCGCGTCGTCTGGTCGGTGAGTTTGCCCGCCGCATCGAACTTGTTATGTGCTGCGGAGATCATCAGTTCCGGCCGGTTCATCACCAGGCCGTTGAGAAAAACGAAGCACTGGCGCAGGTGGTACTGCGCGCGGGCGGTGCCGAAACCGCCGCCCGAGGCCCCCATGAGGCCGATCGGCTTGCCGTCGAACGGTTGCTCCGGCGGACGGGACGCCCAGTCGATGGCGTTCTTCAGCACGCCCGGGATGGAGTAGTTGTATTCCGGCGTGACGATCAGCAACCCGTCGGCAGCCTTGATGCGGCCCCGGAAATCCTCGACCGGCGAGGGAAAGCCCTGCTGGCGGACATCCTCATTGTACGCCGGGATCGGGGTGATATCGAAGATGTCGATCTGCATCCCCTCCGGCGCCAACTCCTGCGCCACGCGGAGCGTTGCTCGATTGAACGAGCCTTGCCGCAGGCTGCCGGCAATGCCGAGAACACGGATCGTAGCGGTACTGCTCATGACGGCAATCTCCTGGATTGCGAGCCGCGCAATGCGGCCCCTCAGGAAATGATCGGTCGTGGCAGCAAACACCACAACCCCGGCGGCCGCGTTCCGGGCGAGGCCGCCGCGTGGTTCGCGCCGGGCAGGTCTCCAGCAATGCTCCGATACGCTGGCGTTCAGGGGATGTTGACTGTCAACGATCGCCGCCGTCACAATTAACGCAATTATGATTGACTTATAACGACACCCGCAAGCGGCGCGGGGCAATGCTCTGCCTCGGTCCGGCAGATCATAACATGAACTGGCGATTCTGGGATGGTGCGACAGTACTTCCGGGAACGCATGCAGTGCCGTAGCAAGTGATTTCGCTCTTTGCGAATGATCTTCTGCGAAACTAGAAGTACGCGATAATACCAGCGTAACAGACTTATCCCGGGAATAAGTCAAATCATCGTGGCACTGACCAGAAATAGTCGGTTACTGACTTGCGCGCGGCTGCCATTCTGGTAAACTAAACGTGAAGCAACAGTGACTGCCGGAATTCAATTCGACGACAAAACAGCATAGCGCCGAAAGGGCCGCGCTAAGATGACCAAAAAGCTGCTGATCATCGACGACCAGACGGGGATCACCAAGGTCGTCGGGCTTATCGCCAGGCAGCTTGGTCTGGAGTTCAAGGCACTGAACAACTCCGCCACGGCAACGGAGGAGTTCATCGAGTACCGCCCGGACATCCTGATGCTGGACATGATCATGCCCGAAAAAGACGGTATTGACGTGCTGAACGAGATCCTGCTGACCGGCATTCCGGCCAGGATCATCCTCACGTCGGGCTATAGTGACGCCTATCTGCGGCTCGGCGAGGGCGTGGCAAAATTCCACGAGAGCGGGCAGGTATCGGTCCTGCGGAAGCCGTTCCGCCGGGCCGACCTCGTCAACCTGCTGAGCGACCTGAGCAGGGAGGAGTGACTACCAGGCTGCGTCCAGCAGGAGCCGAACCGTCGCCGGGCCGTCGATTTTTCGCGGATTGGTATGAATCCACCGGTCGTGCATGGATTCCCTGGCGATCTGGTCGAGTTGGTCCCGCCTCACCCCAACATCGCGCAGCCGGCCGGGCAATCCCAGGCCGGCGATCAGTGCCGCCACGGCGTCTCCCGCGGGTTCGCTGGGCCGGCCCAGCGCCTCGCTGACCCAGGCCTGCCGCTCGGCATTCACCGGCTCATTGAAGCGCAGCACGTGCGGCAGCATGATGCAGGAGGTGTAGCCGTGCGGCACATGTGCGGTGCCGCCCAGCACGTGGCCAATGCCGTGGCTCGCCCCCTTGGCCACGTCGTTCTGCGAGCCGGTGATCGACATCCAGGCGCCAAGCTGACAGTCCAGCCGGGCCTCGAGATTAGCCGGATCGGCCTTTGCCGCCGCCAGCCCGCGCGCCAGCAGGCGCAGGGCGTGCAGCGAGGTGCCGTCGGAGAACGGCTGGCTGTTGATGGAACAGATGTCCTCCACCGCGTGATCGACGGCGCGGATGCCCGTGGAGAGGAACAGCCACTCCGGCGTGTGGATGGACGCGGCGGGGTCCAGGATCACCGCGCGGGGCATCATCAGCGGATGCGCGTAGCTTTGTTTCGCCTGCGCCTCGGGATCCGTGCAGCCAGCCATCGCGGTGAACTCGCCGGCCGACAGCGTGGTGGGGATGGCGGTGGATCGCACTGGCGGCGGATTGACATGCGGCCGGACGGTCTCGCCGTCGGCGCTGGTGCGTGCTCGCAACCGGTCGAGTTGCGCCGGTTCGGTGATGTCGTTGCCCAGGCATAGTCCGACCATCTTCGCCGCATCGGTGACCGAGCCGCCGCCGACGGTCAGCAGCGCATCGGCCTTTGCCGCACGCGCGGCGTTGGCGGCGGCGACCACGTCGGGGCGCGGCGTATGCGCGGCGATCTGCGTGCAGATGCCGGCGAGCTTGTTGCCCAGGACGCGCTTCACCGTCTCCACCACGTCGGTCTCACGCGCGAGCGTGCCGCTGGCAAGCACGTAGACCGCGTGCACGCCGGTTTGCTCGATCTCGTGCGCCAGCGCGTCGGCAAGTGGGATGCCGTAGATCACCCGCTCCATCGGCGGGAAACGGTGGGTGCCCTGGATCATGGCGGCCTCTCCCTCTGAACGCCGGACAAGCATGCGCAGCGCCGGCCGGCAGCGACAGCCCCCTTGCGTGACAAGGCCGACGGTTCGGAGGGTCTCCGCGGGATCATGCGCACCCTGCGTCGCATCCCCTGCTCATGCGCTTACTTGCAAAAAGCGTCGAGCGCGTCGCATTCCTTGCGCTCGCCCTCGTAGTCCGCGGCGATGCGTTCGTACAGCCTGGCGGCGGCTTCATAGAACTGACGCGCCGCCGGATCCTCGCCGACGAATTCGGCGATCTCCTCCATTTCGGCCACCCAGCGATACGCCTTGGAGTACATCCGCGGCATCGCCCGGGTGAGCCAGCCGGCCAGCGCCGGCTGGCTGGCCAGCAGTTCCTGCTTCAGGTCGTCGGCGGTCCCCGCGCGCGTGGCCGCCAGCATCATAGCGGCACCCAGCGCGGTGAAGCCCTTGGTGATGCCGGCGTAAGACATTTTCATCGCCGAGGCCGCGCCGATCGGGCCGGGTTGCACCGGCATCTCCAGCCCGTACTGCTGCAGCACCGCAACCGCATGCGCCGCTTCGCCGGACAGGTAGATGCGGGTACCCTTGCTGCCCGGCGTGGGCGGCCCTCCGATGATACCGCCATCGACGAAAGTCGCCGCGGCTTCCTCGATGACGCGTGCAATGCACAGCACGGTACCGGGATGCACCGCGTTGCAATCGACATAGATCGGCTTCCTTGGCGCGGCGCGCAGCGCGGGGGCGAGGTGTTCGGCAAGGCCCAGCGCCTCGCCGGGCGGCACGATGGACAGGATGATGTCGGCGGCGGCGATCTGGTCGTCCGGCACGCCGATCATGCCGGCGGCCTTGGCGCGGGCGACGCTGGCCTCGCTGCGGCCGGCCAGCGATGTGCGCACTTCGACGCCGTTCTGGACGAGGCGCCCACCGACGCCGCTCCCCATCATGCCTGGCGCGATCACGGCGACGATTGGCGGCATGTCTGCTGTCTCCCTCTCTCTCACGGGACGGCGGCAAGCATGTCACGCCGGGGACTCCGCGCAAAGGGCCCGGCAGCGGCGGCCGGGATCAGCGCGGGCCGGCGCTGGCCACCAACGTGATGGTCTCGGGTTTGCCGTGCCGGGATATCCTGATCGTCGGCGGCTGCCCGGACAGCTTCCCGGACGAAAGTTGGCCAAGCACCGACGGATCGGTGACGGGCCGGCCATTGACTGCGAGGATCTGGTCACCCTGGTGCAACCCTGCGGCATCCGCCGGGCTGCCCAGCGTCACCCCGAGCACCTCCAGGCTTGCTTCATGCGTGTTGCTGCCGCTGTCCGAAGAACCGCGATACAGCAGGCCGATCGGGCTCGAGGCGGCGGCGCCCCAGGTCGCCGGCAGGACAACGTCGCCGGACGGCGGCGGTGGCGGCGCGGGAAGAGAAGACTTGGGTGAGGCCGGGACATTGGCAGCCAACTGCCGCAGCCACGGGGGCAACGTGTCGGTACGGTTCTGGTCATCGCCGGGTCCGGTTGCTGCGGATGGCGGGGATGGCCGCGCGTCTGTCTGAAGCCGCGGCCCCTTGTCGGCTGATGCAGGCCGCTGCGGACTGACGCCCCGATCCGCGGCGCGCCGCGCCGGTTCCTGACGCCGTGGTGGCGTCGCCTCGGGCGGCGGCGGCCATTGGGCCGACAGGGCGGCCGCAGCCAATTGCTGGGACGCGGGGCTCGGCAGCGCCGCGGCCACCGCGCCTTCCGGCGATGTCGCGGACGACGCCAGAGTAGCAGGCGGACCGGCGGACGGCGGCTGCGCTGCGTCCGCATCCTTGGCGGCCGCGAGCGCGGGAGCGTCAATTGGCGTGCCACCCGAGGAGCCAGAGGAGGCGGTGGCAGGGGTGCCGTCGTGGCCCGGGGCGGCGGTGGCAGGGGTGCCGGAAACGGTATTGGAGCCGCCATTCGCCCCGGCGGTCGCGGCTTGCTGCAAAGGATTTGCACCAGGCGGCGCGGGGCCTGCCGGCGGCATAGCCTCGGCCGTGGCAGCAGGCTGCGCCGCATGCCGCGTCGCCGCGCCATGCGTCACGAACCGTATCCCCACGCCTATGACGACCACGGCGGCGGCGGCCGCGCCACCCGCAACGACCCACCGCGGCTTATCCCGCCAGGCGAGCGCCAGGGCACGCGGGGGTTCGGAAAGCCGCGCCGCCGGGGTCCGAACTGGCGTCTTCGCAGGCGGTGCAACGCGTATCGTTGCGCCCGCGGCGCGCGGTTCCCGGGCGGCCGCATTGCGGATCGCCTGTGCGAGTTCCCGCACGGAGCCGTAGCGGTCGTCTCGCCGCTTCGCCATGGCACGGCGCACGACCGGATCGAAGGCGGCCGGGGCCGCGCTGCCCAACGAGGACGGGATGGGCGGCTCGGTATGCAGCGCCTTGTGCATGATGGTGGCCAGCCCGCCTTCGTACGGCCGGCGCCCGGTCAGCATCTGATACAGGATGACGCCGACGGAATAGATGTCGGTCCGAAGGTCCACCGGTTCGCCGAGGAATTGTTCCGGTGACATGTAGGCCGGCGATCCCATCAACGTGCCTGCCTGCGTCAGGTCGCTGAGTTCAATCCGCGCGATGCCGAAATCGGTGATTTTTGCCTCGCCGGCGTCCGGCAGCATGATGTTTGCCGGCTTGACGTCGCGGTGCACCACGCCGTGCTCGTGGCTGTAGGACAGCCCCTCCAGCACTTCCCCGAGAATGCTCACCATGCGAGCGCCGCGGAGCGGGCGTCCGCCATCCAACATTGTCTTGAGCGTGACGCCGTCGACGAATTCCATCACCAGGTAGGCGACGTCGTCTTGCTCCGCATAGTCGTAGACCGAGACGATATTGCGATGGTTCAACATGCCGGCGGCCCGCGCGCCCCGGGCGAAGCGGGTCAGCATCGCGCGGACGTCCGGATCGTTTGGATCACCGATGGTCACCGCCTTGATGGCAACCCGGCGCCCGATGCGCTCATCCCACGCCTCATAGACCGAACTCATCGCGGTGCGGGCGACGACGGAACGGACAATATAACGGCCGAAGTGCGAGGGCATGCTCATTGGGCGCCTGATTCAACGCTGGCGCCCTAGTTTAAGCATCGCGCGGCGGGGGAGACCTCATAACGAGTCCGTAGGCCGGAGGGACGGATTTGCCGAAGCCGTAACGGTGGATTGACAGATTCTGAAGCATAAAGAAAACGTCGGAAGGGTCAGGGGCTTTGCCCCGTGGGCGTCGGGATAAGGCGGCGCGGCGCGAAAGAACTCCCCTCCCCTTGTGGCCCCTTGTGGGAGGGGTTGGGGGGAGGGGTCGTGCACGCGACGTCTTCGTGGCGTGACCCCTCCCCCCTGCCCCCACAAGGGGAGGGGGAGTATTCTTCTCCCGCGCCGTCTTATCCTGACGCCCACGGGCAAAGCCCCTGACGGGTCCAGCGCCTGCCCCGGACCTGATCCGGGGGACCAAGCCCTAGCCTTGCTCCCCTGTATCGATCCAGCCGATATTCCCGTCGCTGCGCCGATACACCACGTTAAACGCACCGCTGGTGCGATTGCGGAACATCAGCAGCGGCTGGTCGGCGAGGTCCATCCGCATCACCGCCTCGTCCACCGACAGCCAGCCGATCTCCGCCGATTGCTCTGCGATCACCGTCGCGACCAAGCCATCCACGGCCTCGCCGTTCACCTCCTCCGCCGCCTCGCCGTCCGCCGCACGCTCCAGCACGAACTGCCGCGCCGCCTCCGGCCGCTCCCGGTTCGCCAGGTCGCGCGCATGCTCGTTCACCCGCCGGCGATACCGGCGCAGCCGCTTGGCGATATGCTCTGCCGCGTCGTCGAACGCCGTGTTCGCATCCAGCGCCTCACCCTCGCCGCGCAGCAGCAGGCCGCGACCCGCATGCAGGTTGATGTCGCAGGTGAAGAAGCTGCGGGCCCGGCTGAAGGTGACATACGCCTCCTGCGCGTGGCCGAAATACTTCGTGGCGATGTTTTCCAGGTGCGCCGACACCCTTCCGCACAGCGCATCGGACAGGTCGAGTTGCTTACCGGAAACCGTGATCTGCATGTGCCTCTCCCCTTGGCTGGAAACTACGGGAGCGACGCACCGGGGCCCTGCCCCGGACCTGGATCAGATCCAGGGTGGTCCGGGCGTCAGGCCGGTACGGCTTTCTCCCGCCGGCGCTGCACCGAATTGGGGATGTGCAACGCCTCCCGGTATTTGGCCACGGTCCGGCGGGCGATGTCCACGCCCTCCTTCCGTAGCACAGCGACGATTGCGTCATCGGACAACACATCCTCCGGACCCTCCGCCTCGATCATGCTGCGGATCCGGTGGCGCACCGCCTCGGCGCTGTGTTCTCCCCCGTCGGTACCATGCAGCGCGGTGGTGAAAAAATACTTAAGCTCGTAGGTGCCGCGCGGCGTCGCGATATATTTGTTCGAGGTGACACGGCTGACGGTGCTCTCGTGCATTTCAACCGCTTCGGCGATGTCGCGCAGGATCAGTGGACGCAGATGCGCCACGCCATGCTGCAGGAACCCATCCTGTTGGCGCACGATCTCGGCGGCAACCCGCAGGATGGTCTGCGCGCGTTGCTGCAGCGAGCGCACCAGCCAGTTGGCGTTGGCCAGGCGCTCGGTCAGGAACACCCGCTCGTCCTTCTTCGCCTGCGGAGCGACGCGGGCATAGAAGCGCTCGTTCACCAGCACGCGCGGCATCGTCAGCGGATTCAGCTCGATCAGCCAACTGCCGTCGGGACTGGCCCGCATCAGGATATCGGGAACGACAAGCTGTGCGGGCTGGCTGTCCCATGTCGCGGCCGGCTTCGGATCGAGCGCGCGGATCTCGCCGATCATGTCGGCCAGATCCTCGGAATCGACGCCGCACAGCGCCATCAGCTTGCGGGTCTCACGCCGCGCCAGCAGCTCCAGGTTTTCCAGCAGGATCTGCATCGCCGGATCGAGCCGGTTGAGGTCGGCGAGCTGGGCGGCCAGGCACTCCTTCAGGCTGCGCGCGAACAATCCGGGCGGATCGAACCGCATCATGCGCCCGCGCACCGCTTCGACCCGTTCCAGCGGCAGCCCCATCGCCTCCGCGACCGCGGCCGGCTCGGCCGTCAACCGGCCGGCAGGGCAGAGCAAGGCAATCAGGTAAGCGCCGATCATCCGGTCCACCGGGTCCGCGAAGGTCAGCCGGAGCTGTTCGCCGAGATGTTCGCGCAGCGGGCGGCGGCCGTCCTCCAGGTCGTCGATGCCGCGGTCGTCGGTTTCGAACCCCGGATCGCCGCCACGGCCGTCGATCCGGCCGAGCGATCCGGCACCGTCGGCCACCCCGCCGGCATCGTATGTCTCGGCATGGTCGGTATCCAGCGGTGCGGCGCCATCGGACGGCAGCGTGCCGGTATTCGCCGCCTCGACCGCGTCGGCAGGAGCAGTACCGGTGAGCACGATCTGGTCTGGCGCCGCGTGTTCCACGGTCGGCGCGTCGGTCACCTCGTCGCGTTCGAGCAACGGGTTGCGCTCCAGCTCCTCCTCGACGAAGGCCGTCACCTCGACGTTGGAGTATTGCAGCAGCTTGATCGCCTGACGCAACTGTGGCGTCATGACCAAGGTCTGACTCTGGCGCAGGTCGAGACGCGGGACGATCGCCATGGTCAGCAGTTATCGGGCGGGGACGGACGGGGTCAACGGGATTCGGCGCCTGGAGATGCAAGAAGCGTGCAACTGTGCTTCCGCGGCATCCTATAGACTGAATCTTTCGCCAAGGTAAACGCGGCGCACGTCCTGGTGCGCCACTACTTCCTCCGGCCGGCCCTCCATGAGCACCTTGCCGTCGTGCATGATATAGGCGCGGTCGATGATCTCCAGCGTCTCGCGCACGTTGTGGTCGGTGATCAGCACGCCAATGCCACGGTCCTTCAGATGCCCGACCAGGTCGCGGATCTCGTTGACGGCGATCGGGTCGATGCCGGCCAGCGGCTCGTCCAGCAGGATGTAGGACGGCTGGGTGGCCAGCGCGCGGGCGATCTCGACCCGGCGCCGTTCGCCGCCGGACAGTGCCAGGGACGGGGTGCGGCGCAGGTGGCCGATGCCGAACTCCGCCAGCAGTTCGTCGCACATCATGTCGCGGATGTCCGGGTCCGGCTCGACCACCTCCAGCGCGGCCTTGATGTTTTGCTCCACGTTGAGGCCGCGGAACACGCTGGCCTCCTGCGGCAGGTAGCCGATGCCGAGACGGGCGCGGCGATACATCGGCAGCGAGGTGATGTCGGCGTTGTCCATGCTGATCGAGCCGGTGTCCGGCTTCACCAGGCCGACGATCATGTAGAAGGTCGTGGTCTTGCCGGCGCCGTTCGGCCCGAGCAAGCCCACCACCTCGCCGCGCCGCAGTTCGATGGAGACGTTCCGCACCACGGGACGCTTGCGATAGGTCTTGCCGACGCCGCGCGCCACCAGGCCGCCGCCACCCAGCAGCACGCGCAGTTCCGGCGCCCCGGTCCGTTCAGCGCCAAGCCGCTCGGCGCCGGTCCGTTCAGCACCAGACCGTTCCCCGCCACTCCGTTCAACGCCACTGCGTTCCAGGGCGCGTCTGCTCATCGATGATTTCCCCCGCTGCCCGGTGCGGACGCTGCCGACGCTGGGGCCGGCGAGCCCGGAGCCGGCGTGGCCGCACCAGGCTGGTTAGCCTGGTTGGTCGGCACCACCAGGCCCTGGACCCGGCCTGTGTTCCCGGCGAGCAAGCGGGAGATGCCCGTCTTCAAGTTGACCTCCGCCTCTGAGCCATCGAGCTGGTTGTCGCCGCGCGTGATCCGCACCACCCCGGCAACCCGGGCAATGCCGGTGTCGGGAACATACACCGCCCGGTCGCCGGTGACCGTGTCGGTGACGGTGCGCACCACGACATGACCGTACGCCTCGACCTTCTCCAGCTTGCCGGAACTCGCCAAGGCATCCGGGGTTGCCCCGGGCGCGGGCGCACCAGGGGGCGCACCGGTCTTCGCCGCCACCGGCGTCACCGCCGGGGTGCCCTGCGAGACGGTGCCCCTGGATGGCGAGCCCTGGGACGGAGAGCCTTGCGCCGCTGCGCCCTGGGACGGCGGCGATGTGCCCGCCGTGGTGTAGGCCACCAGCGTGTCCGCCTGGAGCCGGCGGCCATCATTCGTCACCGCCACCGCGTCGCCGCGCGCCACGGCCATGTGGCGCTGCGACCAGTACTCCAGGTCGTCGCGCGCGGTCAGCACCTGCGTCGGGGTGGTCAGTTTGAGGTTGTGCCCGGTGACCACCAGGACCGCCTGGTCCAGGTCATAGGTCGCCACGTCGCCCACGACTTCGTCGGTCTGGGTGAAGATGTGCACGTGACCCTCGGCCCGCACGCGGTAGACCTCGTTGCCGCCGGTGTCGGCGTCCCCGGTCAGGCCGGTTGGCGCGGTTGGCGCGGGTGGCGCGGTGCCGGCGTCGGTGCCTTTCTTGCGATACCAGGCAATCAGCCGGTCCGCCGTGACGGTGACGTTGTCTCGCACCGCCTTGGCGTTGCCGAGGGCGATCACCTCCTGCTGCATCTGGTGCCACTCGATCCCGTCAGAGGCGGTGATCGCGATCGGGCCGCCATGCGAC
This sequence comes from Acetobacteraceae bacterium, assembly GCA_035486135.1. Taxonomy (GTDB): domain Bacteria; phylum Pseudomonadota; class Alphaproteobacteria; order Acetobacterales; family Acetobacteraceae; genus JASHVB01. The sequence goes on along the minus strand of DATHNI010000014.1, from coordinate 3,743 downwards.
ATGTCGATCTGCTGCGCCGCCGCCGGCCTGGCCACCAGGACCGCGGCGCAGACTGCCAACAGCGCGGCACCAGCCGCCCTGCCCGGCCCAGGCACCAGCCCGTTGCTGGCAATTGTCATCGGACCGGCCCGGAGCTGGCCGCCCCGGCGTGGACTGCCCCCGGCCGGGCGGCCGCAACCGGCGCCCCGGAGGGCGTCCCATCGGATGTTCTGCCGGCGGGCCCAGTCGGTGCCCCAGGGGATGTCCCAGCGGAAGGGGATGTCACAGCGGATGTCCCGGCGGGCGACGCTCCTCCTGAAGGCGTCGCTTGCGACGCTCCTCCTGAAGGCGTCGCTTGCGACGCGGCCGGCGAACCGCCCGCGTTCGACCCGTTCAGCAGCAGGTGCGCGGGCCCGGCGAACTGGATGCTCGAGCCCTTGTCGAGCAAGGTGAAGCCACCCTGGGCGTCCAGCGTGCCGAATGGCCCCTCGGCGTGCACGGGCTCAGAGCCGGCGGCCGCGCCGTTCTTCAGGTCCATGGAGGCGCTCGCGGTCACCAGCGTCGTCCCGTCGTCGCGATACAGCGTCACGTCGTGCGACAGGTCGAGCAAGTTGCTGTGCTGGATGAACACGCCCTGCTTTGCCTGCAGCATCAGCCAAGTGCCGTCCTGCAGCGTGATATCGCCCTTCGGGATCGTCAGGTTGACGCGTACCGGCCCGTCCCGCTGCGCGGTCGACGCGGTCAGTGTGTACGGCCGGCCCTTCTCGTCGGTCCCGTGGTAGCGCGCATCGACCAACTGCGCGCCCTCGATCTCGCTGCTGACACGCCGGAAGGCCTGCATCGCCTGCTGCTTGGTGCGGTCGAACTCCGGCCAGAGCGCGATGCTGGCCAGCAGGGCCAGCGCGAGCGCCGGCAGCAGCAACTTCGTGAGGGTGATGGCGATGTGCCGGCGGGCGAGGTGGCGCGACGACGGCAGACGCCGCATCCGGGCCGCCGCGGCGACTACCAGCTTGGCGCCGGGTCGGCGTTGCGTCGTGACCGTCGTGGCGGGTTGCAAACTCATGCCACCCCCGCCCGCAACAGGTCGTGGATATGGAGGATGCCGACCGGCCGTTGCGCCGCGTCGACCACGAACAGCGCGGTGATCGGGCGCTCCCGGGCGTTCATTGCGTGCAGCGCCTCGGCGGCGAGCGCGTCGGGGCCGATGGTGCGCGGCGACCCCGTCATGATCGCGCCAAGCTGGCGGGACAGCAGGTCGGGACCCATCGCCCGGCGCAGGTCGCCATCCGTCACGATGCCGGCCAGCCGCCCGTCCGCGCCGCACACGCCGAGGCAGCCGAAGCGCTTTTCCGTCATCAGCAGCAGGGCGCGGTCCATCGGCATGTCCGGCGGCCCCAGCGGTACGGCGTCGCCGGTATGCATCAGTTCGCGCACGCGCCGCAGGCGGGCGCCCAGCTTGCCGCCGGGATGGAAGCGGCGGAAATCAGCAGGGGTGAAGCCCCGGCGGGTGAACAGCGCGACGGCGAGAGCGTCACCGAGTGCCATCTGCATCGTGGTGGATGTAGTCGGCGCCAGGCCCATCGGACAGGCCTCGGCCGCCGCGGGCAGCAGCAGGGCAACGTCGGCGGCGGTGGCAAGTGTCGATCCTGCCCGGGCGGTGATCGCCACCAGCGGCAGGGCGAAGCGGCGGGTATGCTCCACAAGGTCGGCGAGTTCCGCCGTCTCCCCGGAGTTGGACAGCGCCAGGACCGCGTCGCCGGCGACGATCATGCCCAGGTCGCCGTGCGAGGCCTCCGCCGGATGCACGAACAGCGCCGGCGTCCCGGTCGAGGCCAGGGTGGCGGCGATCTTCCGTGCGACGTGCCCGGATTTGCCCATGCCCGATACCACGACGCGGCCGGTGATGCCGTCCAGCAGGTCCACCGCCCGGCCAAACTGTTCGTCCAGCGCGGCGGCGAGCGCCCGCAGGCCGGCAGCCTCGATCGCCAGCACCGAGCGCGCTACGTCCAGATCGGCCCCGTCGGGAAATACGGCGGCGGCAACAGCGGTCATCGGTGACGGAATCTCCCGAAGTGTTGCAACGCGGCGATCTCTATGGCCCTCGTAAGCGGGCGGGGTCAACCTTGACAGCATCTCAAAGCGTTACTCTGGCGAGGCGGCGGCCGGGCGGCTGGTATTCTGGCGTTGGATGGCTGTCCCGCGGCCGTCGCAAGGAGAAGCGTCGGCCCGCGCCTTTACCGATTGGATCAGCCCCAGCACAACCCGTGGTGTCGAGCCTAATGAATTGTCCGTTATTTGGGTCCGTCGCCGGCCGGAAAGGCACCCTTCGCCGGATCCGGCGACGCTCCCTGCGGCACGCCGGGGTCCAGGTCAGGCGGGCAATGGCGAACACGCCCGTTCACTCTTCGTTCACGAATTCGGGGTAGCCTGATCACTGCCGACGAAAACTGGCGGTTCCCAGGGGATCGAGGGGATCGATGCTCCGCACGATCGAAGCCTGGCGAAAAACTCGCGACACCAGAAGCCCTGCGAATGGCGCGCAAGCCCCGTTTCGCATGAAACCGCGAGAGAGCCATGACCGACGCGACGACCACTGTCATTAGCGCAACAACCGGCAGTGCCAATTGGACCCGTTTCAGCCGTCCCGCTGATAGCCGACATGACCACGCCGGCGGCGCCTCAGGAACGGCCGGCAGTCTGTCCGGCAGCGGCAACGCGGCAAATCACGGCAATGCCGCCGCCCACGAGCGAACCGCCGGGACGCTCACCGCCTCGCAGGCGTTGCCAGGCCGGAACCAAAACATTGCCCGTGGCACCGTCGAACGGTCGAACCAGGGTGGGGCCACCGGCCCTGGCGACCTGATCAATCCATCGCCGTTCGACGGCAGCGGTTCCGCCCAGGCTGCGGCCTTCGCGGTGGATGCCAGCATGACGGCGCAGGCCGATGCCGCCGGTTGGCTTTACGACGCGACGACGGCGACGCAGCCGGGCTTCGCGGCAACCGCGCCAACCCGGGACGACGCGGGTTCACTGCCGGTGGCCACCTGGGACGATCCGCAGGACCAGGGGCCATCCGGCATGACGCCACTGCCGGACGACGGCGCGGCGCTGTCCGGCTGGTACTTTGCCAATGCACTCACCGGCTCATACGGCAGCACGGCCCTCGTCACGGTACGTGGCCTCGACTACACGGCGACTGTTGCTTGCAGCGGCCCTGCCTTGGTGTCCGGCACGGCTGCGACAGCGGTCGCGTCGCCCGTCAGCACGTCGGCAACGCTCACCAACGTGCTCTACCTGCAGGAGGCCGGCGAAACCTCGCTGATCAGCGTTTACGACATCAACCAGGGACAGATCGGCGACTGCTTCCTGCTGTCGTCGATCGGCGAGATCGCGCTGTGGCACCCCAGCGGGATCACGAACATGATCCAGGCCAACGCCAACGGCACCGAAACGGTAACGCTCTACCTGGCCGCCAACGGCTCCCTGCCGACCTACGGCACGACCGCCTTCGAGAGCGTCCAGATAACCGTGAACAACACGTTCCCGGGCAACAGCGTCAACAACGGCGCCACGCAGGACGTGCTCAACGGCGAAAAGGAGATCTGGGTCCAGGTCCTGGAAAAGGCTGTGGCCACGCTCGGCGGCGGCTACAATTCGATCGCCAACGGCGGCAACCCGATGATCGCCATGGAGGAACTGACGGGCCAGGCCGCGACCGACATGTCGCCGTCCGCCGTCACCGTGCAGGACCTGCAAAGCTACCT
>DATHNI010000013.1:0-10948 GCA_035486135.1 Acetobacteraceae bacterium | reverse complement strand
CCTCGATGGCGTTTCGGATTAGCTATTGGGGCGGCTGGAGATAACGCGGACTGCCGAGCCAAGACTTGTGCGCGCTGCACGCCAATTGCTGGAAAGACCGCCATCAACGCCCGGCGCATCAGCGGCGCGCCGATGCGATGGACGCACTGAGCATTGCAGCGCCGGGCGTTACAGCGCCGGGCGGTGACACACGGGGCAGAGTAAGCGGCCGGCACGCGATCGATTTCGCGCGCGAGGCGCGGCGGCTGGCCCGAGCGTCCCTGCGCAGCCATGGCCCGACGGGAGGCCATTGTGGAATCGCGGTGGCGGGAATCGTGATGCCGCGGTGCAAGGGGAACCGCCAATCCGACGCTGGTACTCGGCGACGTGACCCAGCGCGTTTCATTCCGTTACCCCCGCGCATTACGGCCGAAATGCGGTGGTAGGTAGGCTCGCCCTTGCAAACTAGACGGTCTAGCAATGATTCAAAGGCAACTTCTGTGCCCGGCACCCGGCGAGGGTGAGGCCGGCGGTCCCACCCTGCTGTCCTCCGGCGTGTCCCAACTGACGCCGGTATTCCTGCACACCGGATGGCGCACCCGAGGTACTTGGCTGTGGAGCCGCTTCCGGACGCTGGCCGGCACCACCTGTTTCTACGAGCCGCTCATCGAGGAGCTGGCTTCGCTCAACGAGGCAACGATCGAAGCCCGTAACCCAGGCAGTTGGTCATCGGGCCATCCATCGCTGCACCGGCCCTACTTTGCCGAGTTTCGTCCGTTGCTGAAGACCGCCGCGCGTGGCGTGCGGAACTACGACCAGGAATTTGCCGTCACCGGATTCTTCGCGGAGCCGGATGCCACCATGCCCGAACTGCGCGACTACATCGCGTTGCTGCTGCGCACGGCGCATGCCGAGGGCGGCCAGCCGGTACTGAAATTCTGCCGCTCGCTCGGCCGGATCGGCTGGATGCAGCGGAACTTTCCGCAGGCGATCCATGTCGTGCTGATGCGCAATCCGCTCGCCCAGTTCCTCTCCGCGCAACGCCAGTTCCAGCGCGACGACAACGACTATTTCCTGGCGATGCCGCTGCTGCTGCTGGCGATGCACCGGGACGTGCCCGACGTCGCGGCGGCGGTCCGGCACCTGTCGGTTGCGTTGCCCTCGCTGCCACCGGGTGCGTCGGAACAGGCCTGCCTGGCCGTGTGCAAGGCGCATCTGCGGAACCGCGAGCCGGCCGAGTGGTACCGTGCATTCCTGGCGTTCTGGATGGCGACCGCGGCCAGCATCCCGGACACGATCGACCTGGTGATCGACAGCGATCTGCTGACCACCTCGGCGGACTACCGGCATCAATGCGAGATCGAGCTGGCGACGCTGACCGGGTGCTCTGTCGATCTTGGCGATGCGCACGGCGGGTCGGGCCGCGACGCCAGCATGGTGGCCACGTCCGGTCTGTACCGCGCCGGCCTCTGGCAGGCGCATCATGCCGCCACGGCGTTCCTGGCAGAACGTGCCGGCGAGGCCTGGGCCGACGCGCCGCTGCTGGCTCGCCTCGGTGCCATGCTCAGCTATGCCACATTGGTCGGCACGAGTCCGGTGCATGCCGCGGGCCTGGATACGATCGTGCGATGGGACGCGGTGTGCGCCGAGGCCGCGGCGCTGGCGGAGGACGCGCGCCGCGCCATCAGCGCGGAGCGACGGCTGGCAGCGGTGTATGAGTCACGATCCTGGCGGGTGAGCGCGCCGTTGCGCTGGCTGTGCGAGCGGCTGCCGATGTTCACCCAACCGGTGTGACGCGCGGCAGGGCAATCGAGTGAAGCAAGCAAGGCCGGGGCTCTGCCTCCGGCCTTGCTTGCTTCATCCGATTGCCCTGCCGCGCCATCCGTCGGCGTGACACAGCGCAGTCGCCGCGCTATCCCAACGCGGCATGCCGCACTGCAATGAAGCCCCTCCGGCGGGTGATCACGTGCTGACCTGGAGAGCAATCGGCCGGGCCGGCTGGTGTCGGGTGCCGCGCCGGTGACCACCTGGCTGATCCGCCGGCTGATCCAGGCGCTGTTCGTCGTGTTGGCGATGACGGTGATCGTGTTCATCGGCGTGCACGTCATCGGCAACCCGGTTGATATCCTGATCTCGCCGGAAGCCGACCAGGCGGAGCGGGCACGGGTCATCGCCTCGCTGGGGCTCGATCAGCCGTTATGGAAGCAATACGTGTTGTTCCTGAACGACGCGCTGCACGGCGACCTCGGACGCAGCTTCGTGTTCAATGAGCCGGCACTGACGCTGATCGCGCAGCGCATGCCGGCGACGATGGAGCTGGCGGTGACCGCCGTGCTGCTGTCGATCGTATTCGGCATTCCTCTGGGGTTGTATGCGGGGCTTTATCCGGACAGCATCGCGGCGCGCACCATCATGGCGGGCGGCATTCTCGGGTTCTCGCTGCCGACGTTCTGGGTCGGGCTGATGCTGATCATGGTGTTCGCGGTGCAGCTTGGCTGGCTGCCCTCGACCGGCCGCGGCGCCACGGCGGAGTTGTTCGGCGTGCAGTGGTCGTTCCTGACCTGGGACGGATTAAAGCACCTGATCATGCCGGCGCTGAACCTGTCGCTGTTCAATATCTCGCTGGTGCTGCGGCTGGTGCGCGCCGGCGTGCGCGAGACGCTGCCGATGGATTTCGTGAAGTTCGCGCGTGCCAAGGGGCTGTCGCCGGTGCGGGTGATCTTCGTGCATGTGCTGAAGAACATCATGATCCCGGTGGTGACCGTGGTCGGATTGGAGTTGGGAACGACCATCGCGTTCGCGGTGGTAACCGAGAGCGTGTTCGCCTGGCCGGGAATGGGCAAGCTGATCATCGATTCGATCAACGTGCTGGACCGCCCGGTGATCGTTGCTTATCTGATGATGATCGTGCTGCTGTTCATCGCGATCAACCTGGTGGTGGACGTGCTCTACACGGTGCTCGATCCTCGCGTGCGGCTGGAGAGCAGGGAGTGAACGGCCGCGCGATGAGCGGTGGGAGAGCGCACCGGCGGTCTAACGCCATGACCGGGCTTGACCAACGCGCCATCGCCGGGCTTGCGCCACGCGTCATCGCCGGTCTTGCGCCACGCGTCATCGCCGGTCTTGCGCCACGCGTCATGGCCGGGCTTGACCCGGCCATCTATGCCGGCACCGTCGGCGCAAGTCATCGCACATCAGGTCAACTGAGCGTACCGGTCCTCCCATTGCGGGTTCTGTTCCGTGATGAGGTCCAGCTTCCAGGCCCGCGGCCAGCGTTTGATACTGGTCTCGCGTTGGATCGCGGTGCGAATGTCGTCGTGCCACTCCGCGTAGACCAACCGCGTCACATAGTAGCGTTTGGTGAAGCTTTCGGTCGTGCGCTGGCGATGCTCCCAGGTGCGTCGCAACAGGTTGTTTGTCACGCCGATGTACAAAACGCCGAAAGGTTGGTTCGTCAGGATGAAGACCCAGCCGCCTTGCATGACCGCAGGTTGCAATGCGGTTGGTTAACGGTTCGCGAATTTGGTGGTGAAAAGGGTCGTAAGGCCGGTGCCGGCATAGATGGCCGGGTCAAGCCCGGCCATGACGAAAGGGGCAACGTCCGTGCCCTTGCTCCCCTCGCCATCCTGCCATGAGCACCACCGCGCTTCCCACCCCCGCGCCGCCGCGCGAGGAAACGCCCTTCCGTCGCTTTATCGCGGAATTCGCAACATCGAAGCTCGCCCTGGTGGGTCTTGCCGCGGCCGTGCTGATCGCGCTCGCGGCGATCTTCGCCTCGGTCATCGCGCCGCAGAATCCGTATGACCTGGCGCAACTCGACATCATGGACGGACGGCTGCCGCCGGGCACGGCGGGGGATGCCGGTTATACCTACTGGCTGGGCACCGACGACCAGGGCCGCGACATGCTGTCGGGCATCCTCTATGGCTTGCGCATCAGCCTTGGAGTTGGTGTCGGCTCGGCGTTCATTGCGTGCATCATCGGCGCAACGCTCGGGCTGCTTGCGGCGTATGTCGGCGGCCGGCTGGATGCGGTGATCATGCGGCTGGTGGATCTGCAACTTTCCTTCCCCTCCATTCTTGTCGCGCTGATGATCCTGGCGGTGCTGGGCAAGGGCGTGATGAACGTCGTCATGGCGCTGGTGATCGTCGAATGGGCGTATTACACGCGCACGGTGCGTGCCTCGGCGATGGTGGAGCGGCGGCGCGAATACATCGAGGCGGCGGAATGCCTCGCGCTGCCGCGGCATCGCATCCTGTTCCGGCATCTGCTGCCGAACTGCATGGCGCCGCTGATCGTCATTGGCACGCAGCAGGTGGCGCGCGCGATCACGCTGGAGGCGACGCTGTCGTTCCTCGGGCTGGGGGTGCCGATCACCGAGCCGTCGCTTGGGCTGCTGATCGCCAACGGTTACCAATATATGCTGTCGGGCAAGTATTGGATCAGCTTCTATCCGGGCATTGCGCTGCTGGTGACGATCGTCGCGATCAACCTGGTGGGCGACCAGTTGCGCGATGTGCTGAATCCCAGGCTGAAACGGTGATGCTGGCGCGAGTGAAGGAAGCAAGGCCAGGGCTCTGCCCTGGACCCGTCAGGGGGCTTTGCCCACTGAACCCCCAGCAAAGGCGCAGCCTTTGCGGTCCAATCTTTCCAGTAAAGGATTCCAAGGGCTCCGCCCTCGGCGGGGATCCAAGGGGCAGAGCCCCTTGGTGGGGTTTCAGGGGCAAAGCCCCTGGCCTTGCTTCCTTCACACGAGCCCCGCATGACCGCGCCAACCCTCGAACTCCGCGGCCTGCGCACGCACTTCTTCACGCGTGCCGGTGTGGTGCGCGCGGTGGACGACGTGTCGCTCGCGGTATCGCGCGGCCGGGTGCTGGGGCTGGTCGGCGAGTCTGGCTCGGGCAAGACGGTCACCGGCTTCTCCATCATCCGCCTCGTCGATCCGCCCGGCCGCATCGTCGGCGGCTCGATCCTGTTCCAGGGCCGCGACCTCGCGCACCTGTCCGAACGGGAGATGCGTGACCTGCGCGGCAGCCGCATCGCCATGATCTTCCAGGATCCGATGATGACGCTGAACCCGGTCCTGCGCATCGACACGCAGATGATCGAGGCGGTCCAGGCGCACGACCGCGTCTCGCGCGCCGAGGCCCGGGCGCGGGCTCGCGATGCGCTCGGCATGGTCGGCATTCCCAGTCCTGACGAGCGGCTCGCCGCCTATCCGCATCAGTTCTCCGGCGGCATGCGCCAGCGCGTTGCCATCGCCATCGCGCTGCTGCACCACCCCGACCTGCTGATCGCCGACGAACCGACCACCGCACTCGACGTCACCATCCAGGCGCAGATCCTCGCCGAGGTGCAGAAGCTGGCGGCGCAGCACGGCACGGCGCTGATCTGGATCACGCACGACCTGGCGGTGGTGGCCGGCCTCGCCGACGAGATCGCGGTGATGTATGCGGGGCGCGTGGTGGAGACCGGCGACGCGGCGGCGGTGCTGGATCGCCCGCTGCATCCCTACACCCAGGGGCTGATCGGCAGCGTGCCCAGCCGCAACAAGCGGGGCGAAAAGCTGCGGCAGATTCCCGGGATGACGCCGAGCCTGCTGAACCTGCCGGTGGGCTGCGCCTTCCGCACCCGCTGCACCAATGCGGATGCGGCGTGCGAGCAGGACCCGGCGGAAAGCGAACCGGTGCCGGGGCAGGTGGTGCGATGCTTTCATCCGGTGGCGGGGGTAGGGGTGTGATGCCAGGCAGCGATGGCGCCCCAACCGTCATGGCCCCCACCGTCAAGCCCGGCCATGACGGTGGGGGCCGCGGTGACGCAGTGGACGCAGTGGACACATTGGACGCCATGGGCGCCGGCCATGACCCGCGAAACGTGGTCAAGTCGCCCCTGTCATGACCCCCATCATCGAATTGCGCGGCGTCTCCAAGCGCTTCGGCCCGACCTACGACGCCGCCGCCCGCATGGCCCGCGGCCTCGGCCGGCGCCTAGGACGCCCAGAGAAGAACGAGACCGTGCTGGCGGTCGATCGAGTGGACCTGGCGATCGCACGCGGCGAGGTGGTCGGCCTGGTCGGCGAATCCGGCTGCGGTAAGTCGACGCTCGGCCGCATGGTCGCAGGCATCATGCGGCCGTCGGAGGGCCAGGTGTTGTTCCAGGGCGCCGATGTCACCACGCTGCCGCCGGCCGCCGCCAAACAGGCGAAACTCAAGGTCCAGATGATCTTTCAGGACCCGTATGCCTCGCTTAACCCGCGCCTGCGCGTGGCCGACATCGTCGGCGAGGCGCCGCTGGTGCACGGCATGGTCACCCGCGCCGGCTTCGACGACTACGTGGACGCGCAACTTCGCCGCGCCGGGTTGGACCCCGAAACAAAACGCCGCTTCCCGCACCAGTTCTCCGGCGGTCAGCGGCAGCGCATCGGCATCGCCCGCGCACTCGCGGTGCAACCCGAGTTCCTGGTGTGCGACGAAGCCGTGGCGGCGCTCGACGTTTCGATTCAGGCACAGATCCTCAACCTCTTCATGGACCTGCGGCGCGAGCTGGACCTGACCTACCTGTTCATCAGCCACGACCTCGGCGTAGTGGAGCATCTTTCCGATCGCGTGCTGATCATGTATCTCGGGCGCATCGTCGAAGCGGCGCAAGCCGAGGAGATCTTTGCCCGCCCCAACCATCCCTACACCCAGGCATTGCTCTCCGAAGTCCCGCGGATCGAGGCGCGGGGGCGGAAATTCACCGCCATCACCGGCGAGATCCCCAGCCCGCTCGCGCCGCCCTCCGGCTGCCACTTCCACCCGCGTTGCCCGCACGCCATGCCGCGTTGCAGTGTCGAGGCGCCCGCGTTGCGAGACATCTCCCCCGGCCACCGCAGCGCCTGCCATCTGAACGACGCATGACGGAGGCCACACCGTTTCGGCTGTCACCGCTGCATCGGCTGTGGCGGCTGCTGCCGCCACGCCAGCGCCGTCGCCTGGTGACCTCGGCTACCGCCCTGCTGGCGCCGCGGATCGATCGCCAGCCGCCGCCGGCGCGGGACGGCCTGGCCGTGGCGGGCGAACTGTCCCGCGCGTCCGGCCTGGGCGAGAACGCACGGCTGATGCTGCTGGGGTTGCAGCATCTGGGGGTCCCGCATTGGCCGATCGACGTCGCCCCGCTGCTGCCCGGCGCTTCCGCCGACCTGCCTGTCGCGGCGGACGGGCAGCCTCCGCCTGGCGCGCCGCTCGTCCTGCACGTCAATCCGCCGCTGCTGCCGCTGACCCTGCTGCGCCTGCGCCGCGGCCTGGCGCAGGGCCGCCGGGTGGTCGGCTATTGGAGCTGGGAGCTGCCCACCGCGCCGTCCGACTGGCGCGTGGGCGCCCGGTTCGTGCATGAGGTCTGGGCGCTGACGCCGTTCGTCGCCGCCGCGCTGGAGCCGTTGCTGCCGGGCAGGGTGCGCGTGGTGCCGCCGCCGATGGCGATCGCGCCGCCGCGGCCCTCGGCACTGGATCGGGCCGCGTTTGGGCTGCCGGTGGATGCGGTGGTGGTGCTGGTGTCGTTCAACCTCGCGTCGTCGATGGAGCGCAAGAATCCGCTGGCGGCAATCGCCGCGTTCCGGGCCGCGTTCGGCGACCGGCCGGACCGGCTGCTGCTGCTGAAGATCGGCAACCGTAGTCATTTCCCCGAGGATTACGGCCGCCTCGCCGCGGCCGCCGTGGCGCCGAACATCCGCCTGGAGACGCGGACGCTGCCGACCGCCGACCTGCACGCCCTGACCGCCGCTTGCGACATTGTGCTGTCGCTTCACCGCAGCGAGGGTTTTGGCCTGGTGCCTGCCGAGGCCATGCTGCTGGGCAAGCCGGTGATCGCCACCGGGTGGTCGGGCAACATGGCGTTCATGGATGCGAGCAGCGCGGCCCTGGTCGGCTATCGGCTGGTGCCGGCCACCGACCCGCGTCATGTCTACGAGGGCTCCTGCTGGGCCGAACCGGACCAGGCCGACGCGGTCGCGCATCTGCGCCGCCTGGCGGACGATGCCGCCGCGCGCGCCTCCCTGGGGGCACGCGGCCGCGAGGCGGCGTTCGAGCGCCTTGGCGTGGCACCGCTGGCCGCGGCGGTGCGGGACCTTGGGCTGCCGGCATGAAGACACCCTCCGTGTCATGGCCGGCGCAGGCCGGCCACCCACGACTTTGCAGCGCTGCACGAAGGAAAGTCGTGGATGGCCGGCGTTCGCCGGCCATGACACGGGCTGACACCGCGGTCGGTGGGCTGCCGGCATGAGAGTGCTGGTCTGGCAATGGGGCCGCTTCGGTGGGGCCCCGCGGTTCGCCGCCGCCCTGGCTCAGGCGATCGGCAGCCTGCCGGGAACCGAGGCGGTGCTGTCGCTGTCCAGCGGCGCCGAGTTGCTGCACAGCAAGGCGCCGCCATACTGCGACCTTCCGGTGGCGACCTATCGCGGGCAGGTGGGTTTCGCTCTCCGTGCCACGGGCGCGCCGTTCGCGGTGCGTGGGCTGGCGCGCCGCATCAGGGCGTTGCGGCCCGACCTGGCAGTGTGCGCGCAGCCGGGATTGCTCGACCTGCTGATGGTGGCGGCGCTGCGGCGGCTGCGCGTCCCCTTCGTCGTGCTGGTGCATGACGCCGACGCGCATCCCGGCGACGGGCTACCGCTGCAAATGTGGCTGCAGCGCGCGCTGTGCCGGCGTGCCGCCGCCGTGGGGGCGCTGACCGCGCATGTGGGCGAGCGATTGCGGGCGCAGGGGTTGGCCGGGACATCCAGCCGGAAGCTGCTGCCGCTGTCGCATCCTCCGGTGGCGTTCGACGTGCCGCCGCGTCGTCCCGGTCCGGACAACGCCCAGCACTTGCTCTCGTTCGGGCGGCTGCTGCCCTACAAGGGGCTGGATCTGCTGGCGGAAGCGCTGGCCTTGCTTGGGCCGGTTCCGGGGCTTGTCGTCCGCGTGGTGGGCTCCGGCCCGGAAAGCCCCACGCTGGACGCGCTGCGGGCGCTGCCGGGCGTCACTGTGGAAAACCGTTGGGTGCCGGAGGACGAGATCGGCAGCTTGCTCGGCTGGTCCGACGCGTTGGTGCTGCCGTATCGCGAGTCCAGCCAGAGCGGCGTCGCGGCGGCGGCCCTCGCGGCCGGGCGGCGCGTGCTTGCGACCCGGGTGGGCGGACTGGAAGAGCAATTGGCGGATGCCCCGGGCGCGATCCTGTGCGAGCCGGACGCCGCCAGCCTGACGACCGGGCTGCGGCGCCTGCTGGACGCGCTGCGCGACACCGCTGTCTTGCCGGCCGTGGATCCTCGCGAGGCCTGGCGCGATCTGGCGGCGTCGCTGATGCGGCAGATCGAGGCGTTACGGCTGCAATAGCAGACGCCTTAGAGGTTGACGTACCGGCGTCGGCCGCCCCGACCGTCATGGCCGGCTAGACCCGGCCACCTATGCAGCCGCGGTGCCGCGATCGATGGCCGGGTCAAGCCCGGCCATGACGGCTGGGGCGGCCGGTGCGACCAATTCGAGAGTGAGTCTTTCGGACGGTTGGTATAATTTATAATGATGAGTTACGACATTTCGTCGATCAACGACTTTGCCGCTTGCAGATCAGCCGTCGCGAAGCCCTCGGTGAACCGAGCATAAACCTGCGCCAAAAGCTCGCGTGCCTCTTTGCTCCGAGCCTGGTCTCGCCACAGTCGGGCAAGGCTCGCGGCGACACGCAGTTCCAAGGACAGAGCACCTTGCCGCCGCGCCCAATCGAGCGCCTGCCGGAAGTGGTCCTCCGCCGCGGCCGCTGCGCCGGTTGCAGCTTGCAAGAGCAGAAGCTCGCCCCTGATGCGAAGCGACTCAGGAAACAGCCAGCGTGCTTCGGTACGCTCGGCTCGCTCAATTGCCTGTTCGGCGGCGGCGAGCCCGTCGGCTACCTGCCCGGCGCGAGCAAAACCTGCTGCGAGTTCGTTGAGGAACGTCAAGGAAATCAAGTCGGACATCGCGACGAATTCGTCAAGAGCGACGCGCAGTTGCCTTAAACCATGACCGGTGTCGCCGCGCATGAGCACGCACAGACTCCGAAAGAGTCGGCCCAGGCTGCCCCAGGAGGACAGCGAAAGCCTTGCCGAGTGGTCAACAAGCATTGCGACGTACTGCTCCGCGGCGGCAAGATCGCCAACCCATAGCATGATCGGACAGGCCGCATTGGCCAGTGCGCGACACAGCGGAATCGCCTGATCGATCTCGCGAGCCTCGTCAACGGCGCGCTCGGCGGTGCGCGTTGCCTGATCGGGAAATCCCTGGAACCACAGAATCCGCGCATGGTAGATGCGCGCCGCCACGCGCTGGTCGAACTGAAATCGAATAGCTTCGTGGGATCTTTGATCGGAGATGATGAAATTGGCGAGCATGTGCTCGGTGTGTCGGCGTGCACTGGCTTGATCACCCAGCAAGTGCTGTGCCAACCCCATCAGCCGCTCGCCGACCAGTTCCTCGTCCCGCCGCTGCTGTCGTGCCGCCAATGTGCGATACTTTTGTGCCGTGTCCAGAGCAACGTGATACCGTCCACTGCCGAAATGAGCAGAAAATAGACTCCGGAGTGCGCGCAACTGGTATTTGGCATCACCAAGACTCTCTGCGATTGCGAGAGGCTTTTCCCAGAGGGCGGCCAGCTCCGGACCAACGACTTGATCATGTAGGCCAGCAGTGCCCCAAAGAGACGACATGGGGAGCGCAAAGTAGAGCCTCATCTCGCGACGTGGGTCGCCGTCCTGGCCTGTGTTGCAAACGGCAAGCGCCTGCTCGGCGCGGCTGCGGCATTCGTCGAGCAGCGACAGTCGAATCCAAAGCGGCACCGCGGCGGCCGTCAGCGCCACGCCGATCTGCGCATCGCCGTCTTGCGAAAACGCCCAGTCCAGTGCGACGCGCAGATTATCGATACACCAATCGTAGTCGCCGAGCGATTCGACGGTCGGCCGGGTTTCCCATTCGACCTCCACCCGCTCGAAAAG
>DATHNI010000012.1:0-15851 GCA_035486135.1 Acetobacteraceae bacterium | reverse complement strand
GGCTGGGGCTGGGGACCAGATATTTACTTTGGGTATGCTCCGCCGTGGTTTTATTATGGGGCATCGCCGTACTCCTATCCGTACGGACCGTACTACGGATACGGAGGCTATCCATACCCTCCGGGCTATGCCTACGGCTCTGCGCCCAACTACTACGGCTCACCGCCCGGCTACTACGGCTCTGTGCCCAGCTACTACGGCTCGCCCGGATCAGCATCTTCCTATCCGCAGCCGAACTTATATTACGGCAATGTACGGCCCGGTTATGGTGTCCAGGCCCGGCTTGATCCCAACAACTGTGGGACGCCCGACGAACCTAAGCCTTGCATGCAAAGATGACGAATGCTGGACGCTTGACCTCCAAGACGCGCTCGCCTTGGCGTTTACATCGCTAGCAAGACGCTTCACATGGGTGACAACAGTGTGGCTACCCAAGCGGTTGAGCCAATCGGCTGATAGCACTTAGGATCTGCGTAGGCGAACTGCTGCCAGTACCATCCCTGCCCAGTCCTCTCAGGGCTGCATGCCGTCATCAACTGGAAATTCCGCTCCTGCATACAATCTGATGTCTTCACGGCCTGAACGGTCGGGCTTTCGATATAATACTTCATGAGGCATGCATTGAGGGTGGCCCCTCTCGACTGGTCAACACAACTGGCGAGCAAAAGCAGCAATCCGATCGGTGCAAGGCGAATCACATCATTCTCCTTTGGCATACCACATAGCCTACCCTGCTACTCCTGGCTCGCACAGTGAACAGAATTTGGTGAAGCCTGCGGTATCGTTCCGCGTGATTCATAGAGAGAGAACGGTCAGGTTCTCGGAACGTCCATCGCTGTTGTCGAAGGTCGTGGTCCTCATTCATCTTTCAGCCCACGATCCCCGGGAGCCAACTTAGAGCAATCTCTCGATCCCCTGACGTGATCGAATGTCCGACCGGTAGTACATGGTGCATCACCGTCGCACCGGCACGGCGCAACCGTTCGGCCAGCCGAAGACCATCTCCTGGTGATCGGCGACTGTCCCTCTCGCCGTCGATGATCAGCACCGGCGTGGCGTCCAACCGGTTCGCCAGATCGTCGGTGAACGGTGACAGCGGTCGAAAGAGGATGGCTCCACGCAGCAGCCCAGGACGTGTCAGGAGCAGGGCTGCTGCCATGATGGCACCGTTGCTGAACCCGATGGCGATCGGCGTCTTGGTGACGCTGTAGCTGGCGAGGACGGTCTCGATATAGTCCGCCAGGATCGACGTGCGGGTCGCGATGTCAGCCTCGTCTATGGTCCGGTCTGGAAACCGATGGAAGAACGCAAAGCCACCGTCGATCGCCACGGTTCCTCGAAGACCGAGGATCGGTGATCCCGGCGCTAAGTCCTCGGCCAATGAAGCGAGATCATGCTCGTTGCCGCCGGAGCCGTGCAGCAGGACCAGCGGCGTTCTGGCTGGATCGGTACCTGGGATGAAATGGTGGGTGTGATCGGGCTGGGCCATGGCGATCTGGTGGGGGATGGGGTGAGACATGATCACTCAGCCGGAGTGTTCATGCGTCGTCAGGGAACCAATCCCCCAGCACTTGCTCTGCCGAATAACGAAGACCACCCGGATCCGTCCTCGCCTGCTCGCCAAAACCGGCCAGCGCGAGCGCGGCGATCCGTCTGGCCCTGCCTAACTCCTTGTCGATCACTGTGGGGATCGTCGGCCGCAGGCTTGGGGAGTCCGCCAGTATCCGCTCGATATCGCCGCGTTGCTGCACGATCGTTTCCTGCCAGCCAGAGCGAGGATCACCTGCCGGTGATGCCTCCAGCTTCAACAGGTGCACCAGGATGGCCGCGATTCGACTGGCCAGTTCACGCCCCTGCGATTTGCCCAACGACTCGATCTCCTCGGCGACGTTTTCCCAGTCGATCGGAAGGTTGGTGCCGGCATGCCCAGCATCGCGGAGCGCGCGCGCCTGGCTCTTGGCCCAAAGGACAAGGTCCGCGTCGTATCCCTGATCCATACTGCCACCTCCTCTGCGGCGTCGCGCGTCGGCACAGAAGGCGCGTGCCACGCTGTCAGTACGTCAGCATTTTCGCCGGTTGGTATAAATTCGCATGCACACGTCACACAGACCCCTACGCGAACGCCACTGCATCCGCAAGGAACCGCTCCAGGGCCCGAATATATCCCCGATCCCGGAACGCGCGACATTTGCGCTCCGCCACCGCCTCGCGCACCTGTCCGCGCCACGCAGCATCCAGTGCCAGCCGGGCAGCGATCGCCACATACTCGTCCGCAGACCCGGCGATCGTCTCCTCGCAACCGATCTGGCGCAGGATCGCCGCGGTGTGGCGGCCGCGCATGAACCGGCCAGGCAGCGTCACGATGGCCGGGTTCTGCACAAGGCAGTCGAGTGTGGACTTGCCGCCCGACCAGCCGGGCGGATCGAGGATCACATCGGCCAGGCCCGCCACCCCAATATACCGGGCGTGCGGCATCGACGGCAGCACCACGCAGTATTGCTCCGCGTCCAGTCCGAACGCGGCGAACGCCCGGCCAAGGCGCTCGCGAAACAACGCCGTCAGGGCGGCGGTCAACGTGGTAACGAACACGAACCGGCAGGCCCCGGCCGCCTGTGCGATGCGCGGAAAGATCCAGTCGTAGCAAGGCGAATACTTGAACAGCGATTGTCCCGACCAGAACACCGGGATCGCGGCATCCAGCCCGGCCGTCGCGCGCTCCATCGCCAGCGGCGCGGCCTCGTGCATCGTGTAATGCAGCCCCAGCCGAGGCAGCCGCACCATGCGCTCAGTATAGTGCGTCGCCCCATCCGGCGGTTCCATCAGGTCGCTGGAGAGGAAGTAGTCCACTGTCGGCATGCCGGTGGTCACCGGATGTCCCCACGACACGCACTGCACCGGGGCCAGCCGCTGTGCCGCCAGCCACCCGACAACGGGGTCCATGCCGACTTCGGGATAAAGCAGGACGTCGAGCCCGGCCTCGGAAATCGCCTTGCGCCACGCCGGCTTGGACGGCAGGCCCTGGACGAAACGATCGCACAAGCCGGCCGCGAGTTCGGTCACGTGGTCGGCGAGCATGCTGGTGTGGAAGCCGATCACCTCGAACCGATCACGGTCGATTTCCGTCAGCCAGCCTTGCAGGAACAGCTTGAACACCGTGTGCGAAGTGAAGAACCCGCTCACGATCCCCAGCCGGATGCGAGCACCAGCCGATGGGCGCGGTGCGAGCACCGCCGGCGGCAGGGTTTCCGCCAGGACGCGAGAAACCAGCCGGCCGTACATGGCCTGCGGCACCACGTCGTTCTCGCCCTGGTAGGGCAGATAGAACGGCGGAATGCCGGCCATGCCCGCGACCGATTGCATCACCCGAGGCTCCGCCACCGCGGCTTCGAGACGTTCCAGCGCCGCCACATAGCGCTGGCGCCGCAGCGGCACCTCCGCTTCCGAGCCATAGATGACGGGGATCTGCGCCAGGCAGGCGGCGAGTCTGCACGCGGCATGCAGCGGGTCCACGCCGGTCCCCGCCTCCAGGCTGGCCACCGCGTCGTCGGTGCGGCCCTCGAAGCGCAGCAGTTCGCCGCGGCGGAAGTATGTCTCGGGATCGTCGGGCTTCAGGACGAGCGCCCGGTCGAAGCTCGCCAGCGATTCCTGGGGGCGTTCCAGGGTTCGCAACGCACTGCCGCGATCGCAGTGTGCCTCGGCGTAGCCAGGCCGTAGTGCGATCGCCCGGTCGTAGCTCTCCAGCGCTTCCCCGGGGCGCTCCAGTTCGAACAAGGCATTGCCGCGGCCTTTGTGCGTCTCCGCATCGTCAGCGTCCAGCGCGATCGCCATGTCGTAGCTCGCCAACGCGGCTTCGGCGCGCCTGAGTTCCAACAGCGCGTTGCCGCGATTGGCATGGGCCGCCGCGTAATCGGGTTGCAGCGCGATCGCGTTCTCGTAGGTGGCCAGCGCCGCTTCGAACCGTCCCGCCTGGCGCAGGATGATGCCACGATTGTTGTGCGCCACCGCATAGTCGGGTTTCAGCGCGATCGCCGTGTCGAAGCCGGCCAATGCGTCGTCAGGCCGGCCGAGTTCGCGCAATAACTCGCCGCGGTTGTTATGGGCCTCGGCGTAGTCCGGCTGCAGCGCCAGCGCCCTGTCGAAATCCGCCAGCGCTGCATCGGTGCGCCCAAGTTTCTGCAGCGCGATGGCGCGGTTGTTGTGTGCGGCGGCGACCGCGTCGTTCAACGCGATCGCCTTGCCGATCAACTCGACCGCTGTTTCCGGCCGGCCGGTCTGCAAGGCGATCACACCAAGCAGGTGCCACGCCTCGGCATGGGACGGCTGCTGGCGAAGAACCTCGAGGTAGATAGGCTCTGCGCCGGCCAGCCTGCCTTGCTGATGCAGTGCCAGGCCGCGTTCAAATTCGAATTCCGGCGGCGCTGCACTGGGGTCTGGCACGTGCGATGGGGTCCCTTGGCTGGCTGCCGATGTTATGGCCTGACCGGCCAGGAGAGCAAAGACGAGGGCAAGGACAGAGCTCTGCGGTGAGACCGCCAGCAGGGCATTGCCCCTGCCCTGCCCCCGCAAAGGCAGCCGCTATGCAGTCCGGCCCTGATGTTCTGACTCTAACGCTTCGAGCTCGATGCTCGGGTGTCATTGCGAGAAACAAGGTCCTCCCCCTCCCCTTGAGGGAGGGGGTCGGGGGGAGGGGTACGTGCGGCACGTACCCCTCCCCCCAGCCCCCTCCCTCAAGGGGAGGGGGAGGGTCCTCCGCGCGGCGGCGTCGCAGTTTCATCCAGGCCGGGTCAGCGGCCGGCGGCCAGGAGCCAACTCGCAATGACATGGATGGCCGCAAGCTCGAACCGTCAGGACCGCTACACCAGGCGGGAGACACCACCATGTGGGTTGGGCCAGATCCAGCCTGATTGCGACACCGCGGCGTGGCGGCGCGGCGTAAGCGTCCACGGCACGCGACATCAAACGACTAAATCAGTCGCAGGTCTGGTGTTTGCGGTGCTACACTAACACAGTTGCCCGGGATTTGGCAAGGAAAACATTCCGCAAGACTCCCGGCCAGCCCTCTCCCACCTCCCCTCCGGCGGCGAGGATCATACGTCACACCCATCCCCCGCCTCGCCAACCGCATCACTGGCCAACCGCGGCCGTTACCCTACCGCGACGTCGACCAGCACCAACTCGGCATCCTCCGTTGCCGTGATCGCCAGCTCCGTCTCGCCGGTGATCGCCGCCCCATCGCGCGTGCTCACCGCGATCCCGTTCACCGTCACCGCTCCGGTCGCAGGAACCAGGTAAGCGCCCCGCCCCTGCTCCAGCGGCACCCGCACCGTCTCGCCCTTGGCCAGGGTCCCCGCGCGCAGGGCCGCATCGGCATACAACGGCAACGCCCCGCTCCCGGCATCCGCCTCCCGGCCGCTCGCCAGCACCGCCAGCCCGCCGCCGATCTTCGGAAACTGCCGCGCGCCCCACCCCGGCGCCACGCCATGCCGATCCGGCAGGATCCAGATCTGGAACAGCGTCGTCGGCCCGGGCTCGACGTTGTACTCGGCGTGCACGATGCCGGTGCCGGCGTGCATCACCTGCACGTCGCCCGCCTCGGTCCGCCCCTCGTTGCCCAGGCTGTCGCGATGGGTGATCGCGCCCTCCCGGACATAGGTGACAATCTCCATCTCGCGGTGCGGATGCGGGTCGAACCCCGTCCCCGCCCCGATCTCATCGTCATTCCAGACGCGCAGCCGGCCGAAGCCCATGCGCGCCGGATCATGGTACGACGCAAAACTGAAGTGATGCTTCGTGTTCAGCCACTCATTGCGAAACGCGCCGAGCTGCGCGAAGGGACGCACGTCGATCATCGCCGAGCCTCCTCGATGTTGGTGGGAACGTTCGATATCGAACGATTAGCGCCGCAGATGGTGCGCCCCCGCCGCCTCTGCAAGAGGGCCGTCCTCGCCCGCCGCCGCCAGTCCCAACTTGCGCAGCAACGCGCCCAGCACCTGCAACTCCTCGCACGACAGCCCGCCCATCGCCGCGGCGATGTCGCGCGCGTGGTGCGGGAACAGGGTCTCGATCAGGGCCCGCCCCGGCGGCGTCAACGTCACCGACACGATCCGCCGGTCGCGCGGCGAGCGGGTCCGGCACACCAGCCCGCGCCCCTCCAGCTTGTCCACCACGTCGGTCATGTTGCCGGCGCTGGTCAGCACCTTGCGGCCCAGCTCCCGCTGGGTGAGCGGTCCCTTGTGCAGGATCGCCTCCAGCACGCCGAGTTGGGTCGGCGTCAGGCCCGCCGCCGCCAGGCGAGGCTCCACGCGCGCCAGCACCGACTTGCCGGCGCGCAGCAGCTTCACATAGGCCCGCAGCGATTCAGCGATCCGGTCGTCGTCCATCTGCCCCCGCGGGCAACAGTGCCTACCGGGTCATCATCAC
The DNA here is from genome assembly GCA_035486135.1 of Acetobacteraceae bacterium. Classification (GTDB taxonomy): domain Bacteria; phylum Pseudomonadota; class Alphaproteobacteria; order Acetobacterales; family Acetobacteraceae; genus JASHVB01. The sequence continues at coordinate 9,431 of DATHNI010000012.1, read as the reverse complement.
CGGCAGGTTCGAATTCTCCAGCACATGCCGCGTGACGCCGCCCAGGATGAGCTGGCGCAGCCGCGAATGCGAATAGGCCCCCATCGACAGCAGGTCGCAGCCGAACCGCCGTGCCGCCGCGAGCAATCCGGCACCCACCGAGTTGTTCACCGAATGGAACATCTCGATATCCGCCTGCACCCCGTGCAGCGCCAGATAGGCGGCGAGTTCCGGGGCGCCGGGCCCACGCCGCTGGTAGCCGTCGGCCGAGAGGATGCGCACCGCCTCGGCGCGCTGCATCCACGGCATGGCGGCGAGCGCCGAGGCAGCCGACTCCGCGGTGCCGTTCCAGGCGAGGCAGACCCGGGTGCCGATCGACGGCGGCGCCACCTGCGGCGAAATCAGCACCGGCCGTCCCGAATCGAACAGCACCGCATGCAGCGCGTCGGACGAAGACACGTCCTCCCCGGCGTCCGGGTGCGGCACCACGGTCAGGTCGGCCAGCCGCGCCTGCTGTGCGACCAGGTCCTCCTCTCGCCCGGTCACCGCCGCGAAACTCGCGGTGGGGTGGTCAGCGCCGGGGCGGGCATCGCCGATCACCACCTCGTGCCGGGTCACGAAGCGGTCGAACATCGCGCGCACGGCGTGGGCGCGGTCGCCGCTTTCCTTTTCGGTCGCCGACATCATTTCCTCGATCATCGCGCCGGACAGGCCCTCGCCGGCCAGCGGCGCGACGTCACGGCTGTCGACGCGGACGTGCAGCGCCAGGACATGGGCGTCCCAGCTCCGCGCGATCATCAGGGCGGTGGTCAGAGCCGCTTCCCCGGCGGCGGTGCCGGTCAGGGGCAGCAACAGCTTGCGTATTGCCATGGGCGAGCCTCCTCCGTGCGTTTGGCCTATCGTGGCGCAGATCAGGTCTGCGTTTCTAGCACGGCACGATATGGCGTTGCAGTGTTGTTCGCACCAGAGCCAGGGCGGCGTCAACGTTTCGGGAGTCCACCGGATGCCAGTTTCCGGCGCCGGGGGCACCGCGCGCGGCGGCATGCAGCACCGCTATCGTGGCATCGGACGCGTCGCCGCTGCGGGCGATGATGCGACGCTCCAGTTCGGCCAGCGGGGCGTCCAGCCAGAATCCGGCGAAAGGGACGCCGGCCGCGCGCGCGGCGTCCTCCACCAGGCGCCGGTGGGCGGGGTCGATGAAGGTGGCGTCGGCCACCACGCAATGCCCGCCGGCGGCGGCGATGCGCGTGCCGTCCGCGAGCGTAGCGAACACCGCCTGGCTTGCGGCATCGCTATAGGCCGATTGCGGCAGGCGCTGTTCCGGCTCGGAGTTGTGCTGGCGCTTGCGGATCTCGTCGCTGCGCAGGATCAGCGCGCCAGGCGCCCGGCCGAGCCCCGGGGCCAGCGCCCGCGCCAGCGTGGACTTGCCGGTGCCGGGCAGGCCACCGACCGCGACGACCATCACCGGCGCCGGACGGAGATAGTCCTGCGCTGCCTGGAGATACGGCTGCCACGCGGTGGCGTGGCCGCTGCGCGCCTCGACATGCGCCCGCACCATGGCGCGGATCGACAGGAAGGCAGGCAGCGCCGGCACCAGTTCCACGTCGCCGGTCCGTGCGACATAGCGGTTCAGCACCCGGTTGGCAGCGGCCCGATCCACCTGGTGGTCCAGGTCCATCAACAGGAACGCGAGGTCGTAGGCGAGGTCGATGGTGGCCAGGGACTCGTCGAATTCCAGCGCGTCGAACGGCACCGGCCGGTCGCGCCACAGGCAGAGATTGCTCAGATGCAGGTCGCCATGGGCACGGCGGACGAAACCCGCATCGGCGCGCCGGCAAAGCAGTGGGTCGATCGTGTCCAGCGCGCACAGCACGGCATCTCGCCAGGCCTCCACGTCGACCGCTGGCAGACCGGCGCCGAGTGCCGACGGCACGTTGCCCAGCGCGATGTCCCGCATCGGCGGCCGCAGGCCGGTCACCACCGGCAGTGCGTGATGATAAGCCGCCACGGCATCCGCCAGCGCGTCCTGCAGCGGCGCCGTCAGCCCGCCGCGCGCGGCGATCGCCTCGAGGAAGTCGTCTGCCGGAACAGGTGCCATGCGCAGCACCCAGTCCTCGATCGGCGCGTCGGTGGGCGTGGTTCCCAGCACCAGCGACCCATCCGGTTGCCGCACCACCGGCACGATGTCGCGATACATCCCCGGCGCGGCCGGCGCGTTCAGCTCCAGTTCGCGGATGGTGAAGCGGTGGCGGTCCTCGACGCGGGTGAAGTCGAGGAACGGCAGCTTCACCGCCTTCTTCAATTTCCACACGGTATCGGTGCCGACGAACACCAGCGAGATATGCGTCTCGATCGGCGGTGCGCCGGCGAGACGCTCCAGCATGGCGGCGGTCGCTGCCTGCTGCGGCGGGATCGGCATCAGTGCCGCGCCGGGGCTTCGGGAGCCGGGCTTGCCGCGAACAGGTCAGATACCAGCACGGAGAAAGCCCGCCGGACTCGGTGTCATGGCCGGCGAAGGCCGGTCACCCACGACTTTGCTGCACGCATCAGCAAAGGACGTGGGTTGCCGGCCTGCGCCGGCAATGACACGGGGTGTCTGCTGCGCGATCGGCTGAAGCACTTGTTTCCCCAGAACTCTGACGATCGCTCACGGATACAGCTTGCCGATCACCCACCCGCCATCCGCCGAGCGCGTATAGACCGTGCGATCGTGCAGCCGGAACGGCATGTTCTGCCAGAATTCGAATCGGTCCGGCAGCACACGATAGCCCGACCAGTAGGGCGGGCGCGGAATCTCCTCGCCGGGATATTTCGCCTCGTAGTCCGCCAGGCGCCGCTCCAGTGTCAGCCGCTCATCCAACGGGCGCGACTGCGCGGACGCCCAGGCGCCCAGCCGCGAAATCCTCGGGCGAGACGCGTAATACGCATCGGACTCCGCATCGGTGACCTCTTCCACCACGCCCTCGATGCGGATCTGCCGGGCCAGCGACTTCCAGTGGAACAGCAGCGCGACATGCGGATTGGCGGCGAGTTCCGCTGACTTGCGGCTCTCCTTGTTGGTGTAGAAGACGAAGCCGCGCGCATCGACGCCCTTCAGCAGGATGGCGCGCGCCGACGGCCGGCCGTCCGGTGTCGTCGTGGCGACGGTCATGGCGTTGGCGTCAACGGGCTCGCGTGCCTCGGCCTCCGCCATCCATTCCCTGAACCGGGCGAACGGATCGGTGAAGAGCACGCTGGTGGCATCGGACATGGGCTGTCGTTCCTCGTGGCGCGGCGGCAAACTAGCCTATAGCGGGGCTTTGGCGAGAGGGGCAGCATGGCCGCACCCGGGCGACGCCCCGCACACGCGGGTCCCGGATGCTCGCACCTGTCAACCGTGGGAGGAACTTCGATGTCGCGGGTTTTCATCACCGGCTCATCCGACGGGCTTGGCTTGCTGGCGGGACGTTTGCTGGCCGGGCAAGGCCATCAGGTGACGCTGCACGCGCGCAATGACGCGCGCGCCGCGGACGCACGCCGCGCCCTGCCGCAAGCCGAGGCGGTGGTGACCGGCGACGTCTCGGCCATCGCCGACATGCGGCGGGTTGCCGCGCAGGTGAACGCGCTGGGCCGGTATGACGCGGTGATCCACAACGTGGGCGTCGGCTATCGGGAGCGGCACGTCGAGACCGCCGACGGCCTGTCCCGTGTCTTCGCGGTCAATGTGCTCGCCCCGTACCTGCTGACGGCGCTGATCGAGCCCCCCCGACGGCTGGTGTATCTGAGTTCCGGGATGCACCGCGGTGGCGGTCCTGACTTGCACGACCCGCAATGGACGGCACGGCGCTGGAACGGATCGCAGGCTTACTCGGACAGCAAATTGCTTGATGTCGTGCTGGCGTTCGCGGTGGCCCGCCGATGGCCCGCGGTGCTGTCGAACGCGCTCGAGCCTGGCTGGGTGCCGACGAAAATGGGCGGTGCGGGCGCGCCGGACGATCTGGCCCTGGGCGCGGTCACGCAGGCCTGGCTGGCGGTCAGTGACGACCCGGCCGCCACGGTAACCGGCCAGTACTTCCGTCATCAGAAGCCGCATGCCGTGCATCCGGCGGCCCGCCGTGAGAACCTGCAAGACGAGCTGCTGCTTTACTGTGCCGGGCTCACGGATACCCCCCTTCCCTGATGAAGCCTGCCGGCACCGTGCATGAATGACCAGTCTCGATAGTGTCCCTATCCGGCTAATGCAGGCGGCCGTCTTACCGATGTCTCGTGTTGTGGGGCACGAGATAATGACGCGTAGCTCGTAACGGTGCAGTGAAGTCTTTGGCTTTACTGTTGACGGAAAAATACCTCACGTTCATCGTCCAGTCGCGAAAAAAGGGAGGAAAACAATGAAAACAACTCTGACGGCCATTGCGCTGGCATTCGCGCTCACCGGCCCGGCCATAGCAGCCGACGATGCCATGTCCGTCGTCAACCAAATCAATCAGAAGTGGGTTGCGGCATCAGATAAAGGTGACGCCGCCGCTTTTGCCGCACTCTACGCCAAGGGCGGCAGTGTGCTGCCGCAAGGGGTCGCCGAACCGGTCATTGGTGAAGCCAACATCCGCAAGCACTTTGACGGAATGGTGGCGGGACCGACGCCTGAGAATTTCAAAATCACGATCTCTGAAGCCACGATGTTGGACCCAAAAATCATACTCGCCAACGGTACATACGCCCTTGATTTCCCTGGTCAGCACGGTGGCGCAATCACGCATGTTACCGGCACATACCTCGCGATCGATGTTCTAGACGGATCGACCTGGAAGATACGGTCCAATACTTGGAACCAGATGCCACCGCCGAGTGCTCAGCCACCCGCTAACAAATAGCTGGAACAGAGGCGACCTGATCGAAATCGTCGCTTGGAACTCGATCTCGATTTGCGTAGGTCTGGATGAGTTTCGGGAGAACTTCATGCTGGTCGGACATGCGCGGTGCCGTGGTCTCGGCCTCGCGCTGGCCGACAGATCATCGCCCTTGAGATATGGCCACAATTCATTCGCTCGACTGTTTCGTCGCAACCGTGGTTGCGGATGTTGAGATACCGAACGCAACAGCCTTGGCTTGACCGGTGGAACAGGACGGCGGTCATCGGGATGGCTGGACCACAACCGCTCCTGCCGCATCGTCCGCCAACACCCGATACACGGAGGCCACACCGATCCACAGCTTCTCCGCGATCTCAGTCAGTCGACGCGCCACTAACCGCACCTTGCCACCTTCGGCATCGATCTCCGCCAGCAACGCCGCCTTCTCCTGCGCGCTCCATATCCGACGCCGATCCGAAGGCTCTAGAATGTTTACGTCCGCCAAACACGCCTCCTTCTGGAGACCAGAGGGTCGCTCCAGAGATAAGCAACATCGCCGGGTCTCGCATACTTTGCTACACGGGGAACACCGGACGCTTACACGCGTAGGATGAGAAGCACCCGAACCCGGGACGTCTCGCCAGCGTCTCGTTTCGTGACGCACGAGATGGACTCGCATGGCATGAGATTCACCATCGTCCGGCGGTGCGACATGCCGATCGCAGGTGCCAATCCGTGGCACTGCAAGGATTTTTCGCACGGAGGCAAGAGCGAATACCACGGGGAACACGGGAGCCGGGGCCTGGGCAGTCGCGTGCGCTGCCTTGACCGTCAAGATCATCCGGATGGACCCCCGCTCGCGGTACAAGGCGCACCTCCTGTGTTCCCCGTGGTCCCCGATCTTGTCTCCGAGCGAAGAATCCTTGCGGTGTCGCGTGCCGCATGGGTGGCCGGGACGCATCAATCGCGACGAGCCAGCCGCGCCAGTGGCGGCAATCCTTGCACTGCCAGACCCCGCACCAGCCGCCGGTACGAGCCAGCCACCAACGCCAATCCTGGCGCTGTCGTGCCCCGTGGTGATTGTCGTCACGGCTCAGGCACATACCCTGGCGGTGCTACCCAGGCCTCGTAGGTGTCCGCAAAACGCAGGTTGGAGGTATCGCCATTGATGATGAGGTCCAGGATCTCGGGCCTCGGCGGCTCGTAGTCGCAATCCGGCGGCAGCCCGCCGAGCTGGCGGATCTGCTTGGCGCGCACCGTGTTGTAGATCGCGAATTGGTCAGCCTCCGTCCGCAGTCGCGATTTCCGCTGCTCCTCCTCGGTCAGGTCCGACCAGGCCAACGGGCGTGGCGGCAGCACCTCGGCCGGCGGGGGCGCCGCTTCCGGCGCGGGCGCTGCCACGATCGGCGGCAGAGGCGGCAGGCTCTCCAGTCCCTCGGTCAGCAGGCCGATCACGCCATCCTCGGTCAGGGCGGCGCTTTCACGGGTGGGGTCGTCCGCCTCCCGCTTCCCCCGCGCCGCCTGCATGCGCAGCAGCGTGCCGCAAAAGCCGCGTTCCTCGCGCCCCATGCTGGCCGCCTGGGCATAGAGCAGACGCAGCGACTTCGGATCGTTCACGCACCGCCGGGCCTGGTCCATGCAATCGCTGGCATGGGCGCCGGCCGCAACCGACCGCGCGGCGAGGATCGCTTCCTTGGCGTTGCCAGGCGCCATGGCGGCGACCTCGACGAGGGCCACGTGGATGCGGTCGTCCCAAAGCTCGGGCGAATCGGGGGGCGGCCGCGGCATGGTGCGGCGCAGGGTATCGGCGGCCAGGCGATAGACGCCGCGCTGGCGTTGGTGGACGGGGTCGGGCGGCCGGGGCTCAGTTGCAAGGTCCATCCGGGGAGCATAGCAGTTAGTTAGTATAAATGTCAAACGAATTCGCTCTCGTGCCGGTGGAACCGCCGGGCGGCCCCGGACGCTCGGACCGGTCCGCGCTGGGGGGTTGCCGGGCGGAAGCCATGACCCGCGCAGGGGAAAGCGCGGCCGGCAAAACAGGGAGCAACGGCCGGCCGGGAGCAACCGGCAAGGTCACACGGCCCAAACCCGTCGTCCCGCGCATCACCCGGTGGCCGGCATGACATTTGGCCCCCGGGTTGTGCGGCCCGCGCGGACGGCCGGTCCGCACTGCCCCCTTGCCCGCCGCGGCAACCCTGTGCCACCACGCTACAAACGCTCTCCCGCCGGGCGCTCTGCCGGGCGGCACGACCCGGTGCATCCGATCCGGGAGCAGAGCAAACCCGAGGTTTCTGATGCCCGATAGCGCCCACCCACCGCCCCCGATCAAAGGCTCCCTGCTGCAGGGCAAGCGCGGCCTGGTCATGGGAGTGGCGAATGAGCGCTCGCTCGGCTGGGGCATCGCCGCCGCCTGCGCTGCCCAGGGCGCCGAACTGGCCTTTACCTTCCAGGGCGAGGCGCTGGAACGGCGGGTCCGGCCGCTCGCCGCCTCGGTCGGTTCCGACCTGCTGTTCCCCTGCGACGTGGGGGACGATGCCAGCATCGATGCGGCGTTTACCGGCCTGCGGCAGCATTGGGACGGGGTGGACTTCCTGGTGCACGCCATCGCCTACGCCGACAAGGCGTATCTGCGCGGCCGCTACCTGGATACGCCGCGCGCCGCGTTCCTCCAGGCGCTGGACATCTCCTGCTACTCGTTCGTCGCCGTGGCGCAGCGCGCCGTGCCGATGATGCGTCCGGGCGGATCGTTGCTGAGCCTGACCTATATCGGCGCGGAGCATTGGACGCCGCACTACAACGTCATGGGCGTCGCCAAGGCGGCGCTGGAAGCGTCGGTGCGCTACCTGGCGGCCGATCTGGGTGGCCAGAACATCCGGGTGAACGCGATCAGCGCCGGGCCGATCAAGACGCTGGCGGCGTTCGGCATCGGCGACTTCCACTACATCCTGCGCTGGAACCAGCTCAACTCGCCGATGCAGCGCAACGTGACCATCGAGGAGGTCGGCGGTGCCGGCGTGTACCTGCTGTCCGACCTGTCCGGCGCCGTGACGGGCGAGGTGCACCACGTCGATTGCGGCTACCATATCGTCGGCATGAAGAACCCCGCCGCGCCGGACATCGCGATCGTGGAGGGGTGACTCGGAAGGATGGGCGCATGAGCGACCTCTACGACGAAGACATACTGCGCTGGAGCGAGCACCAAAGCGCCCTGCTGCGCCGCATCGCCTCGGGTGAGCCGGTCAAGGAACAACCCGACTGGCCGAACATTGTCGAAGAGGTGGAGAGCGTGGGACGAGAGCAACTCCACGCAGTCGAATCGTTGCTGTTGCAGGCTCTCGGGCACATGCTCAAGGCCGAGGGTTGGCCTGACGCACGCGATGTCGACGCCTGTCGCGGCGACGCGCGCGGTTTCGTCGCCCAGGCGCGGCGCCGGTTCGCTCCGTCCATGCGACAAACGATCGACCTCGCTGGCGTCTATGCCGACGCACTCAAGGCACTGCCCGAGAGAATGGACGGCCAGCCGCCACAGCCTTTGCCTGACACATGTCCGATGACGCTGGATGAACTGCTGAGCGGCTGATCCCCGTGTCCCACAACAGCTTCGGCCACCTGTTCCGTGTCACCACCTGGGGCGAGAGCCACGGCCCAGCGATCGGCTGCGTCGTCGATGGCTGCCCACCCCGGTTGGCGTTGTCCGAGGCAGACATCCAGCCATGGCTGGATCGCCGCCGTCCCGGCCGGTCGCGCTTCACCACCCAGCGCCAGGAACCGGACGCGGTGCGGATCCTGTCCGGCGTGTTCGAGGGCCTGACCACCGGCACGCCGATTGCGCTGCTGATCGACAACGTGGATCAACGCTCGCGCGACTACTCTGCGATCGCGGCGCAGTTCCGGCCCGGCCACGCAGACCTCACCTACGAACTGAAATACGGCATCCGCGACTATCGCGGCGGTGGCCGGTCCTCGGCGCGCGAGACCGCGATGCGTGTCGCGGCCGGCGCGGTGGCGCGCATGGTGCTGGGGTCCGGGGTGCGCGTCCGCGGCGCGCTGGTGCAGATCGGTCCGCACAAGGTCGATCGGACCCGCTGGGATTGGGACGCGACGGAGCAAAACGACTTCTTCTGCCCCGATCCGGTGGTGGCCGCGCAATGGGAGGACTACCTGGGCGCGGTGCGCAAGGCGGGCTCGTCCGCCGGCGCGGTGATCGAGGTGGTGGCGGACGGTGTGCCGCCCGGCCTTGGCGCGCCGATCTACGGCAAGTTGGATGCCGACATCGCCGCCGCGTTGATGTCGATCAACGCGGTGAAGGGCGTGGAGATCGGCGAAGGCTTCGCCGCCGCGGCGCTGTCGGGCGAGGCGAACGCCGACGAGATGCGCATGGCCGATGGCGTGGTGCAGTTCGCGTCGAACCACGCGGGCGGCATCCTGGGCGGCATTGCCACCGGCCAGCCGATCGTGGCGCGCTTCGCGGTGAAGCCGACAAGTTCCATCCTGACGCCGCGACAGAGCGTCGATCGCAGCGGAGCAGACATCGAGATCAGCACGAAAGGCCGCCATGATCCGTGCGTCGGCATCCGGGCGGTGCCGGTGGGCGAGGCGATGCTGGCCTGCGTGCTGGCGGAC
>DATHNI010000011.1:0-18078 GCA_035486135.1 Acetobacteraceae bacterium | reverse complement strand
GAAGGCTTCCGGGCGATTGTCCTGCGCGAGCAATCGGAGGTGCGGTGCTGCGCAGTCCTCCCGACGCGGCCGGACCATGCGCTCGGTTACGAGTACCTGCCGGAGGAGACCGTGTCCGCCGATGCGTTCGCTACCCTGGTTGCAGCGATCGATGGGGCAGAGGCGCGGGAGGCCGTGGACCTCGTGCATTTGCAATGCGCGAGCGGGGTCTGCCCGATCTGACGAACGAAGCAAGGCCAGGGCTTTGCCCCTGGCCTTGCTTCGTTCGTCAGATCGGGCGCCGCATTACGCGCGCGAGATGACTCGCAGCCGTGTAAAGCGCTGCCGCAGATTGTCCAGGATATCGGTCTCCGTGCCGTCCGGCCGCCCAGCGAGCATCCACATCAGCAGCACCGCAGCGGCATAGACCGCGCCACCAAGTAACGCCGGCGCAGCCAGGTGCAGTGCCGCACCCAAATTGTCCGCCTCCGCCGGAAGCCGTGCCAGTCCTGACCACGCCACGACAGCCGCCATCACGCCGGTCGCCACGGTCGGTCGCCAGGCCTGGCGCAACAGCGACGACAGCCGCAGCGTCAGCACCATGCGCTTGATCGTCAGGTAGGTGACCTGATCCAGCAGCGTCGCCCCCGCGACGCCCCACACCGCGCCGGCAAGCCCGAACGTCGGCACCAACGCCACCGCCGCCGCCACGCGCACGGCCGCGGTGATGCAGATGGCGCGGAAGTCGATATGGATCAGTCCGGACGCATCGAGCTGGATGTGGCAGCAATGATCGAACACCGCGAAGGCACCGGCGGCCGCGGCTATCTGCACCAACGGGACCGCCGCCATCCATTGTGGTCCCAGCATCAGCCGCACCAGCGGCTCAGCGACCAGCGCCAGACCGATCCCGGCAGGAAACGACACGAACGAGACCAGGCCGACCACGCGCAGCCAGATCGCCTCCGGCTCGCCACCTGTCCGCAGCGCCACCGAAATTGCCGAGAACAACGCCCGGCCCATCGGCAGCAGCAACTCGGTCTGCGGCAGCGCGGCAATCTCCATGGCAATCGAAAACATACCCACCGACGCGGTACCGAGAACGCGGCCCAGCACGAAGACATGCACCCGGCCACGCGCCAGCCGGACGACGCACACCATCCAGGTCCAAAACGAGAAGCCGACCAGGTCACGCCACGCACCAAGCGTCGGACGTGGCCGGTACGGCCGAATGAAGTAGGAATATGGCAATCGCACCAGACGTTGCACCGCCGTGCCGATGACCAGGGCCCAGTAGTCATGCAGCAGCACCGCCGCCGTGATGGTCGCCACCACGCCGGCCACGCGCGGTACCACTTGTAATTGGAACTCCCGCTCGAACTGCATCTCGCGCCGGAAATCCAGCACGCTGACATTGTCGAAGCCGCCGACAAACGTGATCGCGGCCGTGGCCAGGATCACCGGCACCAGACGCGGTTCCTCGAGGAACGCCGCCGCCGGTACTGCTCCGAGGGCAATCAGCCCCGCCACCGCAGCCGATCGCAGCACGATCATCGTGAAGGCGGTATCGTACAGCGCGCGGCCGGGGTGCGGGGTGCGCACCACCGCGTCCTCGACGCCCAGTGCCGAAAATGCGTCGATGACCTCAAGAAACGAGAACGAGAGTGCCACCAGCCCGAAATCCGACGGTGCCAGCAGGCGCACGAGCACCAGCGTGCTGGCCACGCCCATGATGCGTGTTGCCATGCGCCAGGCAAAGATCCAGCCGAAACCGCGCACCGCCCGGCCCATCACCGAACCATCGGGCCGGCGAGCCATTACCAAACCCTCGCAGTACCTGGGCGGCAGCCCACACAGTCGCACACCGCTGTCATGCCACGCCGGAGACGCAACATCCGCGCGGCGCGCACCCGCATTCGGCGCCGGCGGCCGTCATAGCGCGGCAGCAGGACATGGCTGAAGGTCTCACTCGCCGGCGAGGCTGACCAGGAACGCAGCGCCGGCAAAACCGGAGACGACCGCATGGACCCAGGCGGCGACCGAGCGCCCGGGACGGCGGGCGTCCTTGCCGGATGCCAGCCGCAACCGGCGCGCCGGCCACGCCGCCGCCAAATCCCGGCCCGCGGCAAGCGCCGCATGCAGCCACAACCGATGCAAGCGCGGACGCAAAAACGCCTGATACACGAGCAATATTCTCACCATGCAATTGGCAAACCACTCGATATCAGTAACGGGCCACTGCCGTCAGGTGAAAACTCAGGCTGCTGCGGTGACCTCTTGTTCGTATTCAGGGCAATCGCACTTGCCCGTCGGCAGAAACTAAGCCTTTAACACGGAGGCAGAACGAGAACCACGGAGAGCCACGGAGACCGTGTGCCTCTCAAACTGCCAAGCAGAGGCACACGGCCTCCGTGGCCCTCCGCGGTTCTCATTCTGCCTCCGTGTTAAAAGCCTGGCGGTGCTGCCCACGTGAACCTGCCATGCAGGCGTTTCACGGAGCGCCGATCAAGACAAATGCGATGGTCCTGTGTCCGGATCGCGATTGAACCAGACGCTCTCCAGCCGCCTTAACCCCGGCCGCCCTCGAAGAACTCCTTCACCTTGGCGAAGAAGCCCTCATGCTCCGGGCTGCCCTTGGCGTGTTTCTGCGACTCGGCCTCAAACTCTTCCAGCAGCTCCCGCTGCCGGCGGGTGAGGTTCTGCGGCGTCTCGACCGCGACCTGAATATACATGTCGCCCCGCGCCGCGCTGCGCAGTACCGAAAACCCCTTGCTGCGCAGCCGGAACTGATCGCCCGTCTGCGTGCCCGGCGGGATTTTCACCTTGGCGCGGCTGCCGTCGATCACCGGCACCTCGACATCGCTGCCCAACGCCGCCTGGCTCATGCGCAGCGGCACCCGCATGAAAATGTTCGACCCGTCCCGCTGGAAGAACGGATGCGGCCGCACCGCGACATGCACGTAGAGGTCGCCGTTCTGCGCGCCCTGGCCGCCCGCCTCCCCTTCGCCGGCCAGCCGGATCCGCGTGCCGTCTTCCACCCCGGCCGGGATCGCCACCTGCAAGCTGCGCTCCCGCTGCACGGTGCCGGTGCCCTGACAGGTGCGGCACGGATTGCGGATCACCCTCCCCTGCCCGCCGCAGGTGGGGCAGGTGCGCTCGATCAGGAAAAACCCCTGCTGTGTCCGCATCTTGCCCGAGCCCTGGCAGGTCGGGCAGGTGTCGGCCGAGCGCGCCTTGTCCTCGGAGCCGGTGCCGCTGCACGCCTCGCACGCCACCCGTGTCGGCACGCGGAGGTTCACCTTGGCGCCGGCAAACGCCTCGGTCAGGTCGATCTCCACCGCCTGACGAACATCCGCGCCGGTGCGCTGGCGTGCCGCACCACCTCCGCCACCGCGGCGGCCCATCATGTCGCCGAACATCTGGTCGAAGATATCGTTCAGCCCGCCGCCGGCCGAGAAATCGAACCCACCGCCGAAGCCGCCGGCCCCGCCTTGCTCGAACGCCGCATGGCCATAACGGTCGTATGCCGCGCGCTTTTGCTCGTCCTTCAGAACGTCGTAGGCCTCGCTGGCGTCCTTGAATTTTCCCTCGGCAGCCTTGTCGCCGGGATTCCGATCCGGGTGATGCTGCATGGCGAGCTTGCGATAGGCCCTTTTGATATCGTCAGCGCTCGCATCGCGCGCCACCCCCAGCGTGGCGTAATAATCCTGCTTCGCCATTCTCAGCCCTTTGTGCCGCGCTGCCGTCCGCACCATAAGACCGGCATACGCCGAACCGCAATAAAATCGCGCCCGCCTTCATGGGAAGCGCGGGCGCGACCAGTCATGCCTTGGCGGCCATTCGTCTCGCCCTCGGGCGATCAGGCGGACCGCTTCTTCTTCTCGTCCACTTCTTCGAACTCGGCGTCGACCACCTTGTCGTCCGGCTTGGCGCCCGTGCCGCCAGGGCCCCCGCCCGAACCGGCACCAGGCCCGGCGTCAGGACCGGCACTGCCCGCCTGGCCAGCGGCCCCGGCCGCCTGCGCTGCCGCTTGCTCCTTGTACATCGCCTCGCCGATCTTCATCGCCGCCTGGCTCAGCCGCTCGGTGGACTGCTTCAGCGCCGCCGGATCGTTGCTCTCCATGGCCGACTTGGCCGCGGCCAGCGCCGCCTCGGCCTCGCCCTTCTCCTGCGCGCTGATCTTGTCGCCGAACTCCTGCAGGTTCTTCTCGACCTGATGGATCATCGCGTCGGCGTGGTTGCGCAGTTCGACCGTCTCGCGCCGCTGCTTGTCGGTCTCGGCGTTGGCCTCGGCCTCCTTCACCATGCGCTGGATGTCTTGCTCCGACAGCCCGCCCGACGCCTGGATGCGGATCTGTTGCTCCTTGCCGGTCGCCTTGTCGCGCGCCTGCACCGAGACGATGCCGTTGGCGTCGATGTCGAACGTCACCTCGATCTGCGGCATGCCGCGCGGCGCCGGCGGAATGCCCATCAGGTCGAACTGGCCGAGCAACTTGTTGTCGGCGGCCATCTCACGCTCGCCCTGGTAGACCTTGATGGTCACCGCCTGCTGGTTGTCGTCGGCAGTGGAGAACACCTGGCTCTTCTTGGTCGGGATCGTGGTGTTGCGCTCGATCAGCCGGGTGAATACGCCGCCCAGCGTCTCGATGCCCAGCGACAGCGGGGTCACGTCCAGCAGCAGCACGTCCTTGACGTCGCCGCGCAGCACCGCGCCCTGCACCGCCGCGCCGATCGCCACCACCTCATCGGGGTTGACGTTGCGCGCCGGTTCCTTGCCGAAGAACTGCTTCACCGTGTCGATGACCTTCGGCATGCGGGTCATGCCGCCGACCAGGATCACCTCGTTGATCTCGCCCGCCGTCACCCCGGCATCCTTCAGCGCGGCCCGGCACGGGTCGAGCGTCTTGGCGATCAGGTCGTCCACCAGCGATTCCAGCTTCGCCCGGGTCAGCTTCATCACCAGGTGCTTCGGCCCGGAGGCATCGGCGGTGATGAACGGCAGGTTGACCTCGGTCTCCTTCGAGGAGGACAGCTCGATCTTGGCCTTCTCCGCGGCTTCCTTCAGCCGCTGCAGCGCCAGCTTGTCCCGCCGCAGGTCGATCCCCTGCTCCTTGCGGAACTCGTCGGCCAGGTAGTCGATGACGCGGGCGTCGAAGTCCTCGCCGCCCAGGAAGGTGTCGCCGTTGGTGGACTTCACCTCGAACACGCCGTCGCCGATCTCCAGCACGGAGATGTCGAAGGTGCCGCCGCCGAGGTCATAGACCGCGATCGTGCCAGCGGTCTTCTTGTCCATGCCGTAGGCGAGCGCCGCCGCGGTCGGCTCGTTGATGATGCGCAGCACGTCCAGCCCGGCAATCCGGCCGGCGTCCTTGGTCGCCTGGCGCTGGCTGTCGTTGAAGTAGGCCGGGACGGTGATCACCGCCTGGCTGACCGGCTCGCCGAGATAGGCCTCGGCCGTCTCCTTCATCTTGCCGAGGATGAAGGCGCTGATCTGGCTCGGCGAATATTTCTCGCTACGCGCCTCGACCCAGGCGTCGCCGTTGTCGCCGCGCACGATGGTGTAGGGCACCAGGCCCTTGTCCTTGGCCACGATCGGATCGTCGAACCGGCGGCCGATCAGGCGCTTGATGGCGTAGAGCGTATTGGATGGGTTGGTCACCGCCTGACGCTTGGCGGACTGGCCGACCAGCCGCTCCCCGTTGTCGGCGAAGGCAACCATGCTGGGCGTGGTGCGCGCGCCCTCGCTGTTCTCGATGACCCGGACGTCCTTGCCTTCCATGATGGCGACACAGGAGTTCGTGGTGCCGAGGTCGATACCGATGACTTTGGACATTCAGTGAGGCTCCTTTCAGCGGACCAGCGCAGCCCGAAGCACCGCGCTCGTCCCTTTGTGGGTAATGTGACACGGATGTATGGGGGTGTCCCGGCTCGGGCAAGGGCCACCCCCGCGTTTTTCGTTCACCAACAGCACGGTTCCGGGCTGAATCGGTAGCGTGCCGCTTCGCTTCAAGCCGTTGTGTCCAGTTTCGCGGTGGAACGGCCCGCGGCGGCCAGTTCCGCCGGGGGCGCCTTGGCGACGACCACCATGGCCGGACGCAGCAGCCGCCCGTTCAGGATCCAGGCCGGGGTCCAGGCATGCATCACCGTGCCGGGCTGGTGTGCCGCGCTCTCTTGCTCCGCCATGGCCTGGTGCTGATTGGCGTCGAACGGCTTGCCGGTCGGGTCCTCCCGCCTGATGCCGTTGCGTTCCAGCACCGCCAGGAAGCTGCGCTCCACGCCTTCCAGGCCCTCGCGCAGCTTGCCGACGATCTCCGGCTGGTCCGGCTCGGCTGGCGGCAGGCTGTCGATGCCGCGCCGCAGGTTCTCCGCGGCTTCCACCACGTCGGTGGCGAATTTCTGCACCGCGTATTGGCGCGTCTCGTCCACCTCGCGCCGGGACCGGGCGCGGACATTGGCGATCTCCGCCTCGGAACGCATCCAGCGGTCCTTCAGTTCCGCCACCTCTGCCTCGAGTTCAGCGATCCGGGCGGTAGCGGCCTGCATCACGGCCTCCTGCGACAGGGGGGCGTTCTGGTTGGCGGCGTCCGAAGGAGCCGGACCAGCACTGGCATCCGGGCCGGGATCGGCGGGGGATGGGTTCTGGGTTTCGTGCATTTCTTCGTGTTCGTTGCTCATGGAGGTTCAGTTAGGACGGCGACAGGTTCGGGACAAGCGGGCGAGAGGGGAACGCCGGTTTGATTAGCCGTGACGCGGCGCCCCGCAAGCATAGGCCGCAATGGTTAAGATCCGGTGAACGAGTGTGCGATTGGTTTTGGACCAGCCCAGCCTTGGCCAGCCCAGCCTTGACCGGCCCAGCCTTGGCCAGCCCGGTTTACCCCGCTCTGTTTACCCGGCCCCGTTTACGGTGTCTCGGCCGGTACGACGGCCACGCCGCGTTGGGTCGCCGCCCGGCGCAGTGCCTTGTCGCTGCTGGCCAAGGGCAGCCCGCGACGGATCGCCAGCTCAAGATAGACGGCATCGTAGAAGGTCAGCATCTCGGTCTGCGCCAGGGTCAAGACGGTGCTGCGCCAAACCGGCCCAACGCCCTCGACATCGGTTTCGATTGCCAGCATGTCAAGCAATGCAAGCCGCTCCTGGACCGCCTCGCGCGCGATACGCCCGCGGCGGGCCGCCATCAGCAGCACATTGGCGACTTCCAGCATCCACCATGAGGGGACGACGGCCCCGTCTGTCTGCACCCGGTCCAGCAGGGCATCAAGCGCTTCGGTTGCCTCGTCCTCGAAGCACCAGGCGACGGCGACCGAGCAATCGAGGACGAGCCGCGCCACGCTCAGCGCCGGCCGGCGTCACGCAACTCCCGCCAATCCAGCCCGCCCAGAGTGGTGCTCCGCCGCAAGGCGCGGAGTCTGGTGATTGCCTCAGCCGCCCGGTCCTGGGCGCCGGCCTCGATCGGCACAAGCCGCGCGATCGGGCGGCCCCGACGCGTTATCGTCACGATCTCCCCCCGCTCCACCCGCCCGAGCAATTCGGACAGGCGGGTTTTGGCATCGAAGGCACCGACAATGACTGGGGCGTTCACAATAGCCAACTGGTTTGTTGAACTAGTTTAGTCATGAGCACCGGAAGGATCAACAGCGGTGTGGGTGCGATTGCAGAAACCTCTCCCACCTGGCGGGAGAAGCTTTACGTTATCCCTACCCGAGCAATCGCCCGATCACCCGCGCGGTGTAGTCCACCACGGGGATGATCCGGCCGTAATTGATCCGGGTCGGCCCGATCACCCCGATCGCGCCGACGATCCGGCCGCCGTCGCTGCGCGCCGGGGCCACCACCATGGACAGGCCGGCGTTGCCGAACAGGCCGCTCTCGGCGCCGATGAAGATACGCACCCCCTCGGACCGCTCGGCGAGTTCCAGCAGGCGCAGCATCGTCTCCTGCGCCTCCAGCCGCTCGAACAGCGCCTGGATCGCGGCCAGCCGCTCTATCTGCGTCACGTCGGAGAGCAAACGGCCCTGGCCGCGGATGATCAGGCTGGCGCCGCGCGGCCCCTCGCCGGTCCATGTGGCGAGACCCGCCTCCACCACCTGCGAGGTCAGCGCGTCCAGTTCCGACCGGTCCACCGCCAGGTCGTCGGCAACCAGACGGCGGACCTCCGCCAGCGGGCGCCCCGACAACCGCGCATTCAGGTAGTTGCTGGCCTGCTGCAGCGCCGATGGCGGGGTACCCGGCGGCGTGTCGATCACCCGGTTCTCCACCTGGCCTTCGGCGCTCACCAGGATCACCAGCGCCCGGCCCGTCCCCAGCGGGACGAACTCGATATGCCGCAGCGCGCCCTCCGATTTCGGGGCCAGCACCATGCC
Source organism: Acetobacteraceae bacterium (assembly GCA_035486135.1). Taxonomy (GTDB): domain Bacteria; phylum Pseudomonadota; class Alphaproteobacteria; order Acetobacterales; family Acetobacteraceae; genus JASHVB01. The sequence continues at coordinate 9,739 of DATHNI010000011.1, read as the reverse complement.
GGCCGCGGCTGACAAGCCGGACAGCATGGTGCTCGCTTCCGCCAGCGTATCCTCCAGGCTGCGTCCGGAGGCGGCGAGCGCGGCAGAGATCCGGTCCCGCTCCTCCTCCGACAGGTCGCCGAAATGCAGCAGGCCGTCGACGAACAGCCGCAGCCCCTGGTCCGTCGGCAGCCGGCCTGCGGAGGTGTGCGGTGCGAACAGCAGGCCCGCCTCGGTCAGGTCCGCCATGACGTTACGGATCGTCGCCGGCGACAGGTTCATCGGCAGCAGGCGAGACAGCGTGCGGCTGCCGACCGGTTCGCCAGTCTCGACGTATTGCTCGACGATCTCCCGCAGGACCGCCGCGGAGCGGGCATCGAGGCCGGGCGGAAGCTGCGCAGCCGCACTGCCAGCGCGTACCGTCACGCGGGGCCCGGTCACAGGCGAGTTGGCAGGCTTATCCATGGTTGATCCCTGGCCGAGCATTTGGGTGGCACCGCTTCCCCGGTCAATCGAGGCGGCCGGCCAGGGTAGCCGCTTACAGCGCGGACAGCGAGGATTCTGATGGCCTCGCGGACAGCGGGGTTTCGGATGGCTGTGCCGGAGCAGCCGGCGGCGGCATCCGGCCAAACCCACGGTGTCACCCCACCGCGGGCGATTGGCGGCCGAGCGAACATTGCCGTTAAAAGGATACTCAGCGGCTGGCCCGATCAATAGCGACGTTCAATACCGTCGCGTGGTGTCAACCACCCGGAGGAGTTCCCGAAAGCAGCCAATAAGCAGGGAGAGGCAGAGATGGGATTTCGGCAGAAGGGGTTCGTAACCGCATCTTTGGCGCGCAAGGACAGGCGCTATCGGAGTGGTGGTGGTGTCGAGGCAATTCGATGGGCATTAGCGCTTGCGATGGCATTGGCAAGCTCGCCGGCACGGGCCGCTGGTTCGTGCTGAGACCGAGCCACGTTAGAGGTTTCGCTAATCCGCAGGATGCCGAACGGCAGTTCAACGATTTTAGTTTTACTCTGCCCAGGGACGACGTTGCGGTACGAATTTCCGATTCCGATACGAAAAGAGTACCAGACGATCTTCTTCTTCCCCTCGACCCAACACATCGCGTGAAGAAATGGCAGTTTAGAGATCGTCCATATCGCGCTGATTCGGAAGAAGTGGACTTGGCAAAGATTATCTTGTCTACCTTCACGCTTCCGCTGGTGTATCATAGATTTACCGTTTACTTGCTCTCGAGCGCCATCACCGATGGCGGCGGCGACAACGGGTTTGCGCTCGCCCGCTTCACGCCTGAGCTCAAGCTCGAGGTGTACTGTCTTTTGACTTCAACTTATGAACTTTCGAGTTCCACGCCGAATCCCACTGCGCCTTGAGCTTCCAGGGAACATATGATGACAACGACAGCCAGCTCCATCGTTCAGATCTTTAATCCGTTCGAGTTGTCCCCACCCAACCCCTCGACTCCCCAGGCCTATCACTTCATTCGCAAATCACGCCGTTCAGCGTCGATGCCAAAGGCCTGATCAATTTCGGCTTTGGCATCAATTTAGCGCCGCGGGGTCGTATTCCGAGAGTGCGGCAAAACCCCAGGCCGCGCGCCACTCACTCGGCATTCGGCAAGTAGAGCGACAATCAGTAATGTGTCATGGCCGGCCACCCACGACTTTGCTGTGTGGCACGAAGGAAAGCCGTGGCTGGCCGGGCCAAGCCCGGTCATGACACCGGGCAGTGCGCCCTGCTCGTCAACTGCTGAGTAATACCAAGCGCCCGAAAGACTGACGTACGGACGGTGCCATATCCGTCATGCCGACGGAGGTCGGCATCCACGACTTGTCCTTGTTGACAGCGCTGAAGTCGTGGATGGCAGGCCTTCGCCCGCCATGACGGGAGAGGCTGCGCCGATGAGTCACTCTTTCGGGCACCTAGTATAACACGCTGCCGTCATGCCATCACTCGACGGTATCAGCCGGTCGACGACAGTTTGCCGCTGCCCGGCCTGCAACCTCCGCGACGGTTGACATGGGAAAGTCGAGTGTCGCCAACGCCTCGTATATGTCGGCGACCCGACGAAGCTCGCGTTGTTCTTCCGGGAACATGGAACGCTCCGCCCAAATGCGGTGCTCCAGGGCCAGTGCGATCAGGTCCGCCACACTGGGCGTGTATCTGGGCGTGTCTATGGGTAATTCGGCGGGCACGAGATTTCCTCTCATCGTGTCGCCATCAAGATTGCAGTCATTCCACGCCGGCCGCATTGATCTGGGTCAAAGGCGAGTCCTGTCGTCAGGCAGCGACCAGGCTCGGCAACCGCGCTTTCATCGACGAGAGAGAAAGGCACAATCAACCTATTGCGACAGCCTCCGAGGTTGTCGCGAGGTGAAACGGAGCTGCCTGAGCATGGGCGGGCTGCTCCCCAATCGTCCGAGTCTGACTGCGGATTCAAGAAGTATCTGGAACACAGATAAGCAGGGATGAACACTGATAAGTACGGATGTTCAGCGGCTGCACCACGAGTTGGGCTAGATACGCGCCGACAAATTCGGTCATCCACACTTATCAGTGTTCATCCCTGCTTATCTGTGTTCCAAATACTTCCTTTGACCGATGCTACGTAGTTTCGCAGGCAACTCGTGCCATTCCCGCCGACCGCGGCAATTGAACCGCCCGAGATCAGTAGTTCAGCATGACGGTGATCTGGTCGGCATACGTGCCAACCCGCACGGCGGATTGCCGAGCAAGAATGCGCCCGTACACGGTGTAGGATTGGCGGAATGGAATGCCGGGACCGACGATCCCGGTGACCGCCTGGGTGCCGCCGCGGCCGGTTCCATCACCCCAGTACATGGTCCGCGCCGGATTGAGGTAGGTGTGATACCGCAAGGTGGCCCGCCCGTTGCTAAGTTGCCGCCCGGACGAGCCCATGGCACCGATCAGGCTCATGGACCCCTGCAACGGAACAGTCGCGGCGCCGGTCGCGGTGCAGGTCACTGTGATCGTGGCAGTGAAATCGTCCGGCAGGTTCGAGAACGGCACGTACTGACCGAACGCCAGCGGCGTGGCGGCAAGGCTGCAACTGACGGCGCCGTTGGCAAGCGCCGAGCCCGCCGGCGCCACACCCAACAGCGTCGCCGCAACCCCCAGCAGCGTCAGCGCCACACCCAGCAGCTTCGCCGCCACACGGAACAACGTCGCCACCACACGAACCAGCGTCGCAGGCACACGGAACAGCGTCGCGACCATCAGGACGCCGGACCGCTTTCGCCCGCCACCGCTCCGCGCCGTTATTGGCACCGCAACGGGCCGATCAACGGAATGTCGCCCGGCACCGGTGTGTAATCGAACTGCACGCTACAGCCGGTGCCATCCGGCAACACCACCTGCACGCGATTGCTCGGCTGCAACCCGATCACATAGGCTAGGCCGTCGAACCCGACCGGTTGATCCAGGGTGCCCGCGATTTTGGCGACGGAACCGACCGGAACCGGCTTGCCCGCGCCATCCACCAGCGTCAGCAGCGCGGCATTCGCCTTCTTGATGCTGAAGTCGATCACCACGCCGGCCCGGTCGGGCGGCCGCACCACGGCCGAGGTCTGCCCGACATCGACGTCCGCCGGCAGCCGCGTGGCATCCACCGCCACCTGGTTGTTCTGGTACGACAACAGCGACGGCACCAGGAGATGCCCGCTGGAATCGGTCTCCCCCACCAGCCGGTTCTCGTACAGCACCGGCACGCCTGCGACGCCGCCGGTGCTTACCACGGCGAAACTGTCATCGATCCGGTTGGCGCCGAACAGGTGCCCGTCCGTCCAAACCAGCGCGCCGTTCCACCCGCCCTGCACCGCGCGCTGACCCGACGATTGCGCGACGCCGCCGGCGGCGCGGCCCCAGGCGGTCAGGAACTCGCCTTCTGCCAGATGCTGCGCCCCCGCGCCTTCCGAATCGAGCAACCGGTATCCGTAGTCGTTCTCCGCCAGCGCGGGTTTGACGAGCGAGAGCAAGGAACCAACACGTCCGCTGTCCAGCGATGCCCCGGCCGACGCCGAAACCGACGGCCCGAGCGCGAGGCTGATCCCGAACGCAACCCCGTAACTATGGGCGTCGTGCAGGTCCTTGAATCCCGTGGCATAGAATGACGCGGTGGGACCGATCGGGATGCTGTAGCTCAGCGTCGCCAGCGACACCTGCTGGTTGGTCACCAGGCTGTCGGCCGCCGCGGCTTCTAGCGAGCCTGCCTGCCCGGTTTGCGCGGCCTGCCCGGCTTTCGCAACTTGATTGACATAGCCGAGACCGACGCTGCCCCATTTGCCCAACTGGTAACCGAGGCTGGCATTCAGCGTCGATCGCGGCATCGGCGCCCCGTACAGGGCGGCTATATCACTGTAGCCGGCAATGGCGTAGCTGCCGCTCACGCTGAAACTCAATCCACGCGTCACCCGTTGAAAGCCGGCGGATAGCTGGCCCCCGGAATTGCCGCCGGCGCCGGCCGGCACGACCCCGTGGATGCTGCTGCCGGATGCCGCGGCGTTGAACACGCCGAACGAGCCAAGCCGCATCGCCGCGCCGCCGCCGAGCAATACCAGCGTGTCGGTCGCCTCCGCATGGTCTTCCACGGTCAGCCAGTCGGTCACGCCGTAGCGCAGGGAGCCGCTCGCCGCCGACCCCGCATAGCGGTCATTGGTCAGCCCGAAGTTCTCCCGTACCGTGCCCGCCTCCAGCGAATAGCTGGCGAGCCCGGGCTTCAGCAGGGTCGCGCTGGCGTAGAATGGCAGGGTCACCAGGGTCTGGCGGCCGAGCGCGTCCTGCACCGTCACCGCTATCTCGCCGGCCCCGGTCACCACCGGCAGCGTCCGTACCACGAAGGGCCCTGGCTGCACCGGTTCGTTGAACTGGCGGATGCCGTCAACCACCACGTCAACCGTCGAGGGCAACGCAGCCGAGGCGCTGATCACCGGCAGCGGATACGTCACCAAATCCGGCCGCAACGCGAAGTCACTGCTCACCTGCGCGCCGCCCAGACGCACCGCGCGGCTCCAGGACAGCGCCCCGGTGACGACGTCGCCGGCACGCCAGCGGCGCAGGCCGTCGGGGTCGGCGTAATCGAACGTGGTGCCCAGGCGGACCGTGCTCGCCTGCCCTGCATAGGGTGTGACGTTGACCAGGCCGGTGTTCTCCAGCACCCCGTACGGACCAAAGGCGCGCAGATCGAGCAACGCTCCGCCAGTCGGCTGCTGGCCGATGCCGGCGGTGCGCTGGCCGCTGTAAGTGCCGGTGAGGTCGTAGTTGAACACCGCGCCATAACCGGGCCGCGACAGCGGTGCCAGATGGACCGAGGAGATTTCGTCGCTGACTTCGGTCGGCACCAGCGCGTCGTCGCTCGCCTGCACCATCAGGGTCTGGTCAGCCTCGTTCACTTCCACGTTCAGGTTTGGCAGCGAGGCCAGCGGGATCGGCTTGGTACCAGCCGCCAGGTCGCGCGGCAGGGCGAAGCCCAGTTCGCTCAAATCAGCCGGCGTTGCGAAAAGCTTGCCGTCACGGTCGATGAACTCGCCGACACGGCCGGTCGGATGACCGTTCATGACCACCTCGAGAGCCAATCTGCGTTCGGATGCCGACGCAGCGGCGGCGGCCGATAGCGCTGCCAGGACCGCGATGGCACCGAGGCGGCCTCGGATCACGGCGTCAAGGTAAGCTCGCTCTGGCCGGTCATGGTCGTGACGCTCACGTGCAGCGGGCCGCCTGGCCCGGCGCCGCGGGTTTGCACGGTCCAGCGGTGCTCGTCGCCGCCCAGGACGTACAGGCTGGAGGAATGCGCAACCATTTTCGGATGACTGCCGTCCGCCAGCGTCACCTCGAGCGCGGTGATCTTGTCATAAGCCGGACCAGTATTGGCGGCAGTCAACGTGGTGTCTCCGCCGGTGCCGCGCTCCACCCGCCATTGCAGCGCCGGGCGCGCCGAGGGGGATGCACCCACGAACACCGGCAATGACTGGCGCAGCGCGAAGGTAACCTGCCGGTTCGCGGCAGCGGCAGGCGGCACTTCGTCCAGCACCAGCCGGTAGCTGCGTTCACCGGCCGCCGCGCTGCCGCCGCGCAACATCAGCCGTATCGTCTGCGTGGCGCCGCCGGGCAGCGTGAAAATCGGTGGCGAAACAATAATTTCCACAGTCGGCAGCAGGACATCTTCGCCGCCCGCCTGGGTCCAGCGATAGATGCGCGCCTGAATGGCGGCAGGCGTGGTGGCGCGATTGGTCGTCGTGATCGTGCTGGCGGTTTGCCCCGGGGCGAGCGTGACGATGACCGGGGAGACCTCCAGCGAGGCCGCCCGGACCTCGCGGGCGAGCACGCCGCCAAGCAGCAGCGCTGCCAATGCCAATATCGGTCGCATCTTATGAATTCCCGTGCTGCCAACAGGCTCAGTAAGTAACGGAGACGGTGACAATGTCGCTGTAGGTATCCGGTGTCAGGGTCTGCCCCGACAACATCTTGCCGTAGACCTGGAGGACTTGCGACGCGCCGGTGCCGGTGACCACTTCGGGACTCGCCGGGATCCAGGCCGTGCTATATCCGCCATCCTGGTACAGTGAATAATTCAGGGTGTGCGCCGCATTGCCCGAGCCGATCATGACATTCTGGCCGGCGTTCGGCTGCGCGCCGTTGTTCAACGCCACCGTTACCGAACCGCCGGCGGTACAATTGAGCGTAATCGTGCCCTGCGCGGTCGTCTGGACGCCCGAGTAGACTCCGAAGCCCAGCGCGGTGGTGGTGACCACTGCGCACACGGTCGGCACGCTGGCACCCACGGCCATCGTGACAGTCTGGTTCCCGGCCCAGGCAGGCATGGCAAGCACACTGCCGAACAGGGCAGTCGCGGCAATAAGCAGGCGTTTCATGGCGCGTTGCCCTTTCGTGGTTTGCAAGGACAACGGTCCGCCATTGCGACCCTTCCAGGTTTTGTGCGGCCCCTGTCCAATGTACTGCGCCATTGTGCCGGCTAACTGTTAAGGAGCGGTTATTTCTCCGGATCTGTTTTCTATGTTTGCGAATCAGGCCTGGCTGGTCCGGCCGCACGACCGCCGCGCCCGCAGGCGCAGCAGGCCGCCGCACGGAATTCCACACGCGAGGCCGCCTGGCCGGCCGGACTTTACCGAATCTTGGTACTTCCGGGCGCAGACGGTGCATTGGCAGCGCCTGTTCACCGATGCCCTCGACGCCGGCTATTACGGCAGCGTACGTGCCGTTGACCTGATGCACCACAAGATCGGGTTAGAGCCGCGCTGGTATCTCGGCGGCTACAATTACGTCCTGACGCGCCTTCACCACCTCGCTGTCGGCGCCTGTCGCTGGTCGCCGGGCAAGCTGCGCGGCATGCCGGGGGCGGGGTGCGCTTGCACCGAGGGTGAGGGTAATCGGGTCGGCACACAGCTTTGCCGCCGGACGGCAAAAGAGCAGAGCGTGCCGGCCCGATCGCCCTCACCCTCGCCGCTTCGCGTCTTGACCTCTCCCGCGAAGCGAGAGAGGTGTTGTCCCCATGACCAGCTTCGAACTCGTGTGGGACTCCCGCTGCGGGGTCGCCGAATCACCGGTGTGGGACGCGGCCACGCGCCGCCTGCTGTTCTGCGACATCCCCGGCAAGCGGATCAACGCGCTGTCGGTCGATGACGGCGCCCGCGACACCTACGATCTGCCGGAGGTGGTCGGCAGCTTCGGCCTGTGCCGCTCCGGCAAGCTGGTCGTCGCGCTGCGGCATCGCGTGGTGTTGTTCGATCCGCGCTCGCGCCGCGTCGAGGACCTGACCGGCGCCGTCGTCGAACCGGCGACCAATCGCATGAACGACGGCAAGGTGGGACCGGACGGCGCCTTCTGGGTCGGCACCATGGATGAGAACACGCCACGCCAGCCCACCGCCGCGCTGTATCGCGTCACGCCGGACGGCCGCATCGAACGCAAGGGCGAGGGCTACGCGGTGTCGAACGGCCTCGCCTGGTCGCCCGACGGCCGCACGATGTACCACTCGGATTCCACCGCCGGCATCATCGAAGCGTGGGATTTCGACCCCGCGACCGGTGGCATGAGCAATCACCGGCAGCTTGCCAAACTGACCAGCGAGGAAGGCCGGCCCGACGGCGCCGCCACCGACGCCGATGGCAATTACTGGTCGGCCGGCCCCTCCGCCGGCTGCATCAACCGCTTCTCGCCGGCGGGGGCGTTGCTCGAGAAGATCCCGTTCCCGGTCCCCGGCCCGACCATGCCGTGCTTCGCCGAGCGCCACCTGTTTGTGACTTCATTGCGTGAGGGCAAGTCGCCCGAGTTGCTGCAACAGTTTCCCACGCTGGGCGGGTTGTTCCGGGCCGACGCGCCGGTGCAGGGCGCGCCGGTCGGATTGTTCGCTGACGCCTGAACCGCCTCAGTAGGGCGCCGGCCCTGGCGGCGGCCCGTAGCCGGGCGGCGGCGCATAGTAGGCGGGCGGCGGCGGCCGCGGCGTGGTCGCAGCGCCACCGACGGCGCCTACCGCCCCGCCGATCAGAGCACCGGCCAGCGCACCGCGGCCGCCGCCCGCCGCGCCGCCGATCGCCGCGCCTGCGCCCGCGCCGAGCAATCCGCCGCCGGCCGCGCGCTGGCCAGGATCATACGGATCGGTGCAAGCCGACAGCCCGAGCGCGATGCTCAGCGCCACCGCGCAGGGAACCAAGTAACGTCGCATCGTGTTTTACTCCTGTTGCCGATTGACGGTTCAGTGAACCGTGAAGTCGATCGAAACGCTCGGCGCTTCATGCGCCGGCTTGGGTGCGTCAGCCGCGGGCGGCGGCGGCGCGTAATAGGCGGCGGGCGGTCGGTAGGATGTCGGCCTGGGCGTAACGATGAGGGCGGGAGGTCCTGACGGGCGGCCCCATCCGTCGTGCGGGTGCCAGCGATGATAGCCGTCACCCCAATCCGCCTGCGCCGGACGGGCAAAAACGCCCGCCCCGATCACGGCGGCGGCGGTCAGGATGATGGACGTGGCACGCAGCGGTCGCACGCGGACTCTCCTTGCAGCGACGCTGATGTCGTCACGCAATCATGGCTACGTAGCGGCAGGATCATCAAGTCCGTGTGAGCATCCAATCGTTCGCGCCGGCTGCGCTGCCTTCCCGCCAATGCGTCCTCCATGTCATTGCGTTCTCCACGTCATTGCGCCTTCCATGTCATTGCGACCTCCACATTATTGCGACCTCCAGGTCATGCGTCCTCCAGTTATTGCGACCTCCACATCATTGCGTCTTTCACGTCATTGCGAGCGAAGCGAAGCAATCTCCTGCCTGGCGAGTCTCCCATGGATCGCCACGCAGGAGATTGCTTCGCTTTGCTCGCAATGACAGCAGAAATCTCTGCCGGCCGGACCACACCTGGGGCGCTGTTCGAGGAACGCGCGCACGCCCTCATCGCCATCTTGCGGTTCCAGGCAGTCGACGACCGCGCGCAACCGCGGCGCCTGCGCGTCCTGCGGTGCCGACGGCAGGGATTACGCGTTCGATGCACTCGACGTGTTCGCGGCTTGTTTCGTGATGATCCTATTTTCTCACGAAGACGAACAAGGCGAATCGCTATCCACAACGAGGAATTTTGACCCTTGCGGCACCTTGGCCCGCGACAGCATGGCTGTTTTATGAAGCCTTCAATCACTGCCTTAGCCTTGTGCGTAGCTAGAACCACGTGGTCCGCACGAGCAATCCGGGTCTGGTACCCAGAGTCACTCATATTGCCGGGTGCAGCATCTTCA
>DATHNI010000010.1:0-10182 GCA_035486135.1 Acetobacteraceae bacterium | reverse complement strand
CGAGATCATAGAGCACGTGCGAAAGGTCTGGGACCTGACGGTGCGCGAGGGCTATGGCCAGACCGAAACCACCCTGCAGATCGGCTGCTTCCCCGGCCAGACCGTCAAGCCCGGCTCGATGGGCCATGAAGCCCCCGGCTATCGTATCCGCTTGCTCGATGCCGAGGACAACGCGGTGGAGGAAGGCGAGGTCTGCATCGACCTGAACCCGCCCCCCATCGGGTTGATGCGCGGCTACCAGGATGACGACGGCTCGTTCATCCCGCTGGGCCGCAACGCGTATCGCACCGGCGACGTGGCGACGCGCGATGCCGACGGCTACTATACTTATGTCGGCCGCGCGGACGACGTGTTCAAAGCCGCTGACTACCGCATCAGCCCATTCGAACTCGAAAGCGCTCTGATCGAACACGCGGCGGTCGCCGAAGCCGCCGTCGTGCCGGCACCGGACGCGATGCGGCTCGCGGTGCCGAAAGCCTACGTGACGCTCACCGCGGGCACGCCGGCCGACCGCGACACGGCGCTGTCCATCTTCCGCCATTTGCGCGAGCGGCTATCGCCGTTCAAGCGGGTACGCCGCATCGAGTTCGGCGATCTGCCGAAGACCATTTCCGGCAAGATCCGCCGCGTCGAGCTTCGGCAGGCAGAGGAGGCGCACGCGGCGCAAGGCACACGATCCGGTGGCGAATTTCGCGAGGAGGATTTCCCGGAGCTATCCCGGACCTGAAGCCTCCGCCCGAGTCGGCAGCCGCCACGCTTACCGCATCTGGCGCTCGCCCCCCCCGCGGAGCCCCGGGCGTCCGCCGTCATCGGGGCCTCGCTTGTAACACCGGCTCGCGCAATCACTGCAATCTTCACCCGTAACGCAACCTATACTTGCAGAATCGGCCGAACATTGCCATACGAGGCGAATGCAAAGATACGTTCCACTCAGCCAGCGCTCCCCCGACGAGATCAGGACGCAGGCCGAATTGTACCGGAAAATGGCGACGACGGCCCGGACGCCTGAGGCGAAGCGCGGGCTGGAGAATTTGGCCGTGCGTTTTGCCGCCCTGGCAGAGCAACGAGGAGCCGGAGAGAGCCGGACGCGGCGCTCGCAGCCTGCGCAGGAAATGACCAGCGCCGCTGACTGAGGGTCCGTTCCGGAACAATCGAATCAACTGGGGCAGGTCACAGCTCCTTGTGTCATGGCCGGGCTTGGCCTGGCCACCCACGATTTTGCTGCTGGCAGCAAGAGAAGACGTGGGTGGCCGAGCCAAGCCCGGCCATGACACAGGGCTTTGCGGCGCGGCTGTTGAAGCAGTTATCTCCCACCGGCCGCTATGTAACCGGCCGGGGAACTGGGTGGACTCGGAAAGGCCAAGGTTCTGCTCCGGCCCTCGCTTGCGCAGACCCTCGCCTTCCCGTGTCCACCTGATCGCCCGACCCAGCCGGCGTTGCCGCAGCGGAAGCGCCTGCGTTACAAGTGCCGCGGATCAGCGTCGGCCGGAGGCCGAGAGTCAACGTGGCACGTCTGCCGGCCGACGACCCACAGCAAACGATTGCGGTTGCGCCCCTCGTCCTGCATGTGTTCCCCGGATTCGGAGTTGGCGGCGCACAGGTGCGCTTCGCCGCCCTCGCCAATCATTTCGGTGCAGCGTTCCGCCACATGGTCGTGTCACTGGACGGCAATCTCGCCTGCCGTGAGCGATTGCGACCGGACCTCGACGTGACCTTTCCCACCGTCAGCGCGCCCAAGCAGGCAACCATCGCCAATGCGCTGGGCTTCCGCCGGCTGCTGCGCGCCTGGCGCCCCGCGCTGCTGGTGACCAACAATTGGGGCGCCATCGAGTGGGCGATGGCCAACCTCCTGCCCATTGCCCGCCACGTCCATATCGAGGACGGCTTCGGCCCGGAGGAACGCGACCGGCAGCTCCCGCGCCGGGCGCTGATCCGCCGGCTGGTGCTGGCGCGGAGCACCGTTGTGCTGCCGTCGCGCAACCTGCAACGCATCGCCACGACGATCTGGCGATTGCCGCCGGCACGCGTGCGCTACATTGCCAACGGCATCGACCTGGAACGCTTCACCGCGGCGCGCACCCAGCACCGCGCCGCCAACACACCGCCGGTGGTCGGCACCGTCGCGGCCCTGCGCGCCGAAAAGAACCTCCCGCGCCTGTTGCGCGCCTTCGCAGCCGTCGCCCAGCCCGCGCGGCTGGTGATCGCCGGCGACGGTCCGGAACGTCCCGCGCTGGAGCGATTGGCCCAATCGCTCGGCGTGCAGGAGCGCGTCCAGTTCGCCGGACATATCGACAATCCGGCGCCGATCTATGCCGGCTTCGACGTGTTCGCCTTGTCGTCCGACACGGAGCAAATGCCGCTCTCGGTGATCGAGGCGATGGCCGCGGGTCTGCCGGTGGCGACGACCGATGTGGGCGATGTGCGCGCCATGCTGGCGGTCGAGAACGCTCCCTTTGTCGGCGGACTCGACGACTCGGAGCTGGCGCGATCGCTGACCGTCCTGCTTGGCGATCCCGCATTGCGCGCCCGGATCGGCGCGGCCAACCAGACCAAGGCGCGGGCCGAGTTCGACCAGGCAGCGATGTTCCGGGCTTACGGCGCGCTGTGGCGCGATGACCGTCTGCCGGACCCGGCGTGATCCGCATCGCACTGGTGCCGGTCACCGACTTCATCGCGCTGGGCGAGCGTTGGCGCGCGTTGGAAGCCCGGGCCGATTGCTCGTTTTACCAAAGCTGGACCTGGACCGGCTGCCTGGCCGAACAACGCTTCCCCGATCCCGTGCTGCTGGAGGCGACCCAGGACGGGGATACCGTCGCTCTGGCGCTGTTCAACCGGCGTCGCTTCCTGCGCCAGACGTTGCTGTTGGGTGAGACCGGTGACGCGGTCCATGACTCGCCTTACATCGAGTATAATGGCGTGGCGATGGCGCGCTCCGCCTCCATTTCGCTGCACGATTGTCTGCGTGCCGCGCGGCGGCAGCCGGTCGGGACGGTGCGACCCTGGTTGCCGCGCCGGCTGGTGCTGAGCGGTGTGGACGACGCGACGCTCGAGGCAGCCCGTGCCGCCGGGCCGGTGTCGATCCGGCGCAGCGAACAGTCCTTCTCCGTTGACCTGGCGAACTTGCGTGCGAGCGGGAGCGATTTCCTGGACGGGCTCAGCGCCAACACCCGCTACCAGTTGCGCCGATCCGATCGTGCCTATGCGGCGGTGGGACCGCTGACGGCCCATCGCGCGGCAACCGCGGCCGAGGCGCACGGCTGGCTCGACGAGTTGGCAACGCGGCACCAGGTGACATGGACGGCGCGTGGCCATCCTGGCGCCTTCGCCCGGCCGTTCTTCGCCCGCTTCCATCATGCCTTGATCGATCGCGGCATGCCACGCGACGAGATCGATCTGCTGCGTGTCACGGGCGGCGGCCAGACGGTCGGGCTGCTGTACAATTTCCGCTACCGGGGCCGCGCGCTGGCCTATCAGGGAGGGTTCGACTACGCCGGCGCCGGCCGCCACCAGAAGCCGGGGCTGACCTGCCATCACCAGGCCATCCGCTTCGCCGCCGCCGCCGGGCTGGACCGCTACGACTTTCTCGCCGGTGAGGGCCGTTACAAGCGCAGCCTGGCCGCTGACCCGACAGGGCTGCACTGGCTGGAGGTCGGAGCAGGAGGAGAGATTGCCAGGCTGGCGCGGCATGCGGCTCGGTCGCTGCGGGCGCGATGGCGGGCCCCATAGGGCGATCGTTAGCCGGCCGGGACTGTGGCCCAAAGGCGTTCAGCCCTGGAGCGCCCAGTCCACCACCCGTACGGCATTGCCTCGCCACGTGTAGTCGCGCCGCGCGATTTCCGCGCGCGCCGCTTCGCCCAGCCGCGCCCGCAACGCCGGGTCGCCGGCAAGTCGCTGGATGGCGCGCCACATCGCCCCGCTCGCTTGCGGATCGAACAGTACGGCCGTTTCGCCGTCGCGCAGGATCTCTCGAATGTTCGGCTGATCCGGGGCGACGATCGCGCGGCCCGCCGCCATGTATTCGAAGATCTTCAGCGGCGAGGCATAGCTCACGACCAGCGGCTGCAAGGCGATGTCGAAGCCGGCTACCAGCGCCGGGATGGCCTCGCGCGGCTGCAGACCGGTGAATGTCACCCGATCCGCCAGGCCGAGCGACTGCGCCTGGCGCTGCAGCGTTTCACGCGCCGGGCCGTCCCCCACCACCACCAGCCGCAGGATTGCGCCGTGCGGCTCCGCTGCCATTGCCGCGATCACCGCCTCGAGCCCGTGCCAATCGCGGACGAAGCCGACGAAGCCCAGCACCAGGGGGCCGTCTCCCGCCTCACGCGCCGGCAAGGCGGCGAACTGCGCCGGATCGATGCCGTTCGGCACCACCGCGATTTGCTCCGGCGGCACGCCCGCGGCGGCGACCGCCTTTTGCAGCACGCCGGTGACGACGAGCACCTTGTCGGCCGAACGCCAGACATAGCGTTCCAGCGCGCCGGCCAACCAGCGCAGGCGGAGCTGGCCCAGGCGGGTCCGCTCCTCGACCAGCGGCGAGTTGACCTCGAGAAACAGCTTCGCGCCGCTGCTTCGCGCGACCCAGGTGCCGGCCAGAAAATACAGGTTGTAGCGCTCGTAGATCAGGTCGGGCCGGAACCGGCGGAACGCGGCACGCAGCCGCCACCACGCGGGGATGGTGTAGAGCAATTCGGCCACCTCGCCGACCACGACCGGCAGGCGGGAACGAATCCACGCCACCAGGTTGCTCTCACCGCCGAAGTGCGCTTGTTCGTAAAAGCCGGGTCCGACCACAAGGACCTCGTGCCCGAGGCCGCGCAGCGCGGCAACCAGCTCCTCGACATGCACACTCTGGCCGTCGCGCGACTGGATGCGATGGCTGTACAGGATTCGCATTGTCGTATTATGATACGCGAGGGCTGTTACGCAAACAGATTACGTCTCGGCGGCCGGCTACTGGCTGACCATCTCGCTCGCCATTTGCCTCGTTTCAGGCCATATCGGGGCGATCGACGTCTGTGCCACGATCCTCAGGATGGAGGTTATTTCGTCATCCGTCAGTTCGCTTCGCCATTTGTTGGCGGTCGCGGTCGTATCGCGGAACACGCGATAATACCGTTCGCTGCCCCTGTACTCGGTGCTGTCACGGATGAAGCGCTCGGTCTGAGGATGCAAGTTCAGGCCGATGAACTCGAACAGAGCCCTCGTCTCGACAAGCGGGTTCTCACAGATCGCCTCGTAATGGACGACATAGCAATTGTCCGAGCGTGTCAGGACGTTGAGCATCCGCTCGGTTCTGAGCGCCCATCTCCAGGTAACCAATTCAAGGTCGGAAGCAGATCGCAATGACCCCGCCGTCACGCCGTAGCGTTGAGCGTTTGGCATCGTCGCGATCGATTTGACGATGTCGTCCGGCTCGAACATGGCGCGCCGGCGCCCTTCCATGACCGACCGTACATGGCCGCAGGGATGGCGCAGAAGAAGAATGATCTTTGCGTCCGGGAAAGCCTGCCGCAAGACAGCGACCCGGCCGGCGGCGGCGATGGACTTCAGCACGAAGCGCAAGTGTGGCTGACCGGATGTCCATAGCAGATCCGGAATATACAAGTCGTTCAGGCCGCGCCAGTTGGCGGCGCTGCGGAGCCCCATCAGTGCGGCGGTCAACCCGGTACGCAAGGCACGAATGCCCGGAGCATAATAACTCTTGGGGAACAGCGGCTGCTGCCCGACCGACTTGAGGGTCGGCTTCGTCAGCAAGTCCGTGAAGTGTTTCCGCGTGGGGCCGATGAACCGAGCAGTATCCTTATCGGCGATGACGAATGGAAGCACCGGCTCGTGCCTGGTGAGGTCGGGTTCATGCCGATAGATCACGTCAGGGTGGCTATCGATGATCTTCCCAACCCAGGTCGTGCCAGACCGCGGCTCACCGAGTACGAAGGTTAAGTCGTCGAGGTTCACGAGACGTTACGCCGCTTTCGGTTGAACGAGACTCCGGGCTTGGGCAAAACCGCCCGGCCAGCCAGCCAGAACAATTGACTCACGCAAAATATCGGTAACCGTCCTCCAGAAGGCTGGTGACGATCATCGCAGGGCCACCCCGATGCCGCATGTTGCTCCGAGTCCACGATGACAGCAGCTCCTGCTCCCTGTAGGCTGCCTGATCGCGGCCGGTCCGCGGCCGAAATCGGGGCGGGCTCCATCCGGCGTTCCGCCTCTCGCGGCAGGATAGCAGAGCTCCCGATGTGGCGCTATGCTGACTGCGCATGTCGCGTCGTCTGCCGAAGGGTGCGGCGCCTTCAGAATGGATGCATCGGCGGTAATGGCGCGTCATTGCCAAGTTGACAGAGGACAAATGAACCTTTCCGAAACGCCGGAGCATGTCGCTGTTTCTTGGCGAGACTTTAGCCAATGTGGCGAAATCTATCACTCACGCGCGCTTTGCCATTGCTGCGGGCACGGAAGCACGCGGGCCCAACGTATTGGCGCCCGACTTCCGGGCGAGACCCGATGCGGCAAGGTTGCAAGTACCAGGCCGCCTGCCCTTATTCCGTCTACGTTTCATCCTGCTCAGGCCCCCGCCTGCTCACCCACCATCGGCCGGCACGACATGTGCCATTCCACACTGTCGTAATATTGACTTTAGTCAATATATACTTGCTTGGTCGCCACCGTGCGCAATCTCAT
The DNA here is from genome assembly GCA_035486135.1 of Acetobacteraceae bacterium. GTDB lineage: Bacteria > Pseudomonadota > Alphaproteobacteria > Acetobacterales > Acetobacteraceae > JASHVB01. The sequence continues at coordinate 3,501 of DATHNI010000010.1, read as the reverse complement.
CTTCATCAGTCACCGCATTCCTTTTCCGCCCGACCGAGGGGAGAAGATTCGTGGTTACAACCTGATTACCCATTTGGCCAAACACTACAACGTTTACCTGGGATGCCTGGTCGACGACCCGGCTGACGCCAAGCATGTTGCTCATCTGCGCACGATATGCTCCGAGGTGGCGGCTTTCGATATCAATAAAAGATTACAAAAATTCAAGGCGCTGGCACGCATTCGGCCCGGTCGTCCGTTGATGTTGGACTATTATTTCCATCCTGGCCTGCTGCGTTGGGCTACCAAGACAGCGGCCGACAATCCGATGGAGGTGGTGTATATCTTCTGCACCGCGATGGCGCCCTATGGCCTGCATCTCGATTGCTCTGCCCGGATCCTCGACATGCAGGATATCGATTCAGAGAAATGGGCGGAATACTCACGCAATTCGCGGTGGCCCGCACGGGTGATCTGGCAACGTGAGGCACGCACATTGCTCAGGTATGAGCGCCATGCCGCGATGCAATGCGACCTTGCGCTTCTGGTCACCGAGGAAGAAACACGCCGCTTTGCCGAACTCGCACCGGAGACGTCCGACAAGCTGAACTGGGTCCAGATGGGCGTGGACATTGACCGGTTTTCACCGGACATCGACATCGCAACACCCTACACGGGCGATGGGCCGCACCTCGTATTCACCGGCAATATGGACTATTGGCCGAATGCCGATGCAGTCACCTGGTTTGCCGCCGAGGTCCTCCCCTTGATCCGCGATCGGATGCCCGGGGCGCAATTCCATATTGTCGGCGCGAATCCCGGCCCGGACGTGCTGCGGCTTGGAAATCAGCGCGGCGTACACGTGACCGGACGGGTGCCTGACGTGCGACCGTATGTCGCTCACGCCGACGTATCGGTTGCCCCGTTGCGCATGGCGCGTGGGGTGCAGAACAAGGTGCTGGAGGCGATGGCGCTCGGACGTCCCGTGGTCGCCTCGCCGCAGGCCTTCGAAGGCGTGCGGGCGGTACCCGGACGTGATCTGCTGGTCGCTGACGGAGCCGAAACGATGGCGCGCGCGGTTCTCGCGGTCATCGACGGACAGCATCCGGACCTCGGCGCCGCGGCGCGATCGCTGGTGGAACAGACGTACACGTGGCGTGCCACACTGGCCCGGCTCGACGGACTCCTGGATGGGATTCTCGAAGCGCGCTCCTCACGCGCCGGCGACGCGGAGGGCGCTACGCCCGCCCTCCGACAGGGCCCGGTGAAGGGGCCTTCAGGTGAAGGGGCCTTCAGATGAGGGGGCCTTCAGGTGAAGGGGCCTTCAGGTGAAGGAGGCCGCGGCGAAAACCATGCCGGCCACCAAGGCGTTGCCGCGCCGATGTCGTGGCAAGACCGAGTTCACCACGACAAACATGTCACAGGGAACCGGCGTCTCGACGCAGGCCGCGTAACGCTTTGCGTGCCTGGCCCAGCCTGTGCCTGGCGAGAAAGCCGAAGCCCGCCGGCCGGCGTGGATCGACCAGCACCAGCCCGATGCGCTGCCGGCGCTGGCGCGCCCACCCCTGCTTATAGGGATCGTCGCCACGGCCGAAGTCGATCCTCCCAACCCGCACATCGTCCAGCAGGGTCCGCAGGATGAGCGCGGTCAGCACAGTGCCGGGCGAGTCCGCCTGGAACGCCTCGTCATGCGCCAGCTTTAGCACTGTCGCGGTGCCTTGCTCGACGATCCAGAGCTGCGCGGCGACCGGCGTGCCGCCGATCCGCCAGATACCCAGGCGCAGCAGCCCCGCCGCAGCGGTTTCCCGCATCAGTCCGGCGTTGAAACGCGGGAACGGCTCGGGGTCCTTCCAGCTTTTGGCATAGACCTGTTCGAAAGCCTCGATGCCAGGCTCCAGTTCCGGCGGGCAGGCGACGATGCTGAAGCAGGCACCCGCCCGCAGGGCGCCGCGGCGCAGCTTGCGGCGGATCGTCTCGCGCAAGGCGCCCGGGCGGCACGCGAGATAGCCTGCCCAATCCAGCCCGTGCACATCCTCGTACCAGTTGCCGAAATGGGCGAACCGCACCACGGTCAGCCCGGCCTGACGCGCGCCGTCCAGGCAAGCCGGCAGCGCAGGCCAGTCGTCCGGCAGGGCGTCGAGCCGCGTCGTCGCCCAGCCACGGCAGAACCGGGCGAATGCGGCAAAGACGTCCGCCAGCACGGCGGCCGTCAGCCCGGGCGCCAGCAACGGCGTGTACTCGCAGGTATAGGGAGTGGTCAGGCTGGCCAATGCGCCACCCGCTTCCAGCCGCTGCAGCGGGAAAAGCGCCGCCGGCGCATTATCTGCCCACACCAACAGGAAGCAGGCCCGGGCGTGGTCCGGCATGCCGCAGGCGAGGACCGTGCGCCACCAGGCTCGGCTGTGGAACAGGCTGGGCGAGGCGGCAAACAACCGGTCGGTGCCGGCGGGCAATGCGTCGAGCGTGGCGAATTCCTGTAGCCGGACCGTCATCGCAACGCATACCAGGCGCAGCCGATCCACTCGTGCACGGCATAGTAGCTGGTCTCCCAGGACGTGACGCGCGGCACGAAGTCCAAGGGGATCGGCGTGGCCGGCCGATCCAGCGATGTCGGCGCGACCGTCACTGTTATGCCGGTCGCCGCGAACGCCATCAGCGCACGGCGCTCGTGCCAAGCATGGGTGACGACGTAGATCGAGTCGATGCCGTTCGCGCGCAGGATCGCGGCACTGTCCCGCGCGTTCTGCCAGGTGTCGGCGGACTTGTCCTCGGTCCAGCGCACGGGGACCTGGAAGTCCTGCACCAGGGTGTCCCGCATGAGCGACGCGACCGCCGGCGAATCCTCGCCGATATCACCTCCGGAAACCAGGATCGGCAGATGCGTCTTGCGCTCCAGCGCCGCACCGGCACGCAATCGTTCCAGGGTCAGGCGCCCGACCGTCACGTCCGGCTGGCCAACGATGTGGTTGACCTCGGCGCCGAGGATGACGATGGCACCGGGTGGCTTATCGGCTGGCGGGGTCATCGGCAGGTTGCCTTCCAACGCGCACAGCATGGTGCCTGCGACCGCCGGCATCGCCAGCACGAGCAACAGCAGCGCGGCGACGCCGATCAGCCATCGTGCGAGACGTGGGAAGGTCCGTAGCAACGCCAGGCCCACGAGGATCACGAACACCAGGTTGACTGGCGGCAAGAGCAATGCGTACAGCAGCGACTTCAGCGACCCGTCCCCCGATGCACCTCTCATGCGAGGCGAGAGAGGTAACGAACCCTGGGTTTAGTGACCGCTCGCGAGCCAGTCCAGCACCTTGCGCAGCCCGATTCGCAGCGGCACCGGTTCGCCAAGACCGAACGCGGTACGAGCGCGATCCGGGGCACCGGTGGAGTAACGGATTTCTCCGGCGCGCGGCGCGAGGTGCCGCACCTCGGGCGCCGTGCCGGCTAACGTTGCGATGGTGTGAGCGAGTTCGAGGACGCTGGTGGGCAAGCCGGTGCAGACGTTGAACACCGGCGCGCCGGGCA
>DATHNI010000009.1:0-6948 GCA_035486135.1 Acetobacteraceae bacterium | reverse complement strand
GATGTCCCGTGCCGTGATATCCACGGGGGTGTTGATTACGGGCTTGCCTGATATATCGGTCACACGGCCGACGATCGCGTTCCGTTGCGGTATGAAGGTGATTTTCGCGGCAGGGCGAGTGCCTTCCAGAACGAGGCTTGTGAACGAACCAGGCTGGCTCTCCGGCAACACTCTCGTTGGACGGTCGTCCCAGGTCTGAAAGATAATTGCTTCCGGCTGGAGGCCAACCAGATCGACTACCTGCTGGAGATGATCGATGGCCGCATTCGTCCACTCGAGATCCGACGTGGCGCGTGGATCACCGTTGATGATGACGCCGACCGCGACACCCAGTTTCGCCAGTCGTTGCTGGAGCGCGGGCAGATCACTGCGCCACGGGCCGTCCCAGTTGATGTCTGCATGAAAAAAAGCCAATTGATGGCCGGTGGCTGTGTGAAATGCGTCCAGCCATTCGGCGATTTGTTCGGGATAATCCTTGACTTGCGGATCGCCGACCGGTTCGATATCTACGATCTGCACATCTGGAAAGACAGAGCGTACAACGTTGAGCCGCTCCGCGACCCCGCGGGCAAGCTCATCAATCGACAGTTGGCAGGTATTCTTCGTGGCAAGATGGTGGCCATACCAGAAGGGCTCGTCCATCGCGGCATAACGAAGCTCACCGCCGGCTGCTTTAATGCGTGCGACGGACCGAGCGGTGTCGCCTGCATAGCCTTCGCCGCGACCGCAATTTCGACCCGGCGGAACGGCGCCCATCTCCCATGCGAGTGCGATTCCCCGGCTTTTCAGGTCGGCGAACACCTGGCGTAGAATCTCATCTGGCGCATAATCGACGAAGGCGGGACCAACCTTAAAGACCGTCAATTGTCGCGTCACGGCTGTCCAGGGGGCATCGACTGCGAATAGATCGAGGTAATCTTGCGCTTGGTCCAGCCTCGCTTTGCCCCGACCATAGGGATCGCCGGGGGACATCCAATATTCGGTCGCCTGGGCGTGTGACATCATTCCGAAGCCTGCCAACAATAGCGCTACGGCAACCAAGCGACGGATATATGGTGTGACAGCATACAGCACGATCCGGGTCACGATACATTCGACTGTCTCGCCGAGGCGCAGCAAGCGATCGCAGCGAATTTCCACGTTTTTGATCGGAGGCAAATCGGGGTAGCGATCGGCGAATTGGTCGGTGCAGCACAAAAGCAACGTATATAATCCATGAACCAACGGGACGCCGGCCTGCGCTCGCCTGGCAGCAATCGGATCCATGCGCAGCGGATTGTTGTCGCCGGACAGTTGGGCGAAGCACGCCTGATCCTGCATCGTGGACGACCGGTGGCCCAGGCTCTCTCGCATGGTCTTCGGAACTCTCGAAACGGGCTGTACCGGTCCGCCACAGGCAATGTAGACAATCCGGGTCGCCGCGTGCAAACAGCACGCAGCGTGAAACACCATCCGGAGGACCCATGCCGCAGACCGCCGTCGGACGTTCCGAGGATCTCCTCACCGAACTCTCCGCGTGGGTGCGGCTGGAAACCCCGACCACCGATCCGGCTGCGGTCAATCGGCTGATGGACGTGGCCGAGGCGGAACTCGCCCATGCCGGCGCGGCGCTGACCCGCATCCCCGGCCGCGACGGCTTCGGCGACAACCTGGTGGCGCGCACACCGGGGGAGGGGGCGCCGATCCTGGTCGCCGGGCACCTCGACACGGTGTGGTCGCACGGCACGCTGGACAACATGCCCTACCAGGTGAACGGCGCGAAGGCACACGGCCCGGGCATCTACGACATGAAGGCGGGTAGCTTCCTGGCGTTCCACGCGGTCTGCTCCATCCTGCGCCAGCGGGTGAAGACGCCGCGCCCCATCGTACTGCTGCTGACGCCGGACGAGGAGGTCGGCAGCCCGACCAGTCGCGACATCATCGAGCGCGAGGCTGGCCAGGCCGCCGTGGTGCTGATCCCGGAGCCGGCCGGCCCCGGCGGCGCCTGTGTCACGGCGCGCAAGGGGGTAGGGCGTTTCGTGATGCGCATCGAGGGTGTCGGCTCGCATGCCGGCACGGCGTTCCAGGACGGCGCCTCGGCGGTGGTCGAGCTGTCGCACCAGATCCTGGCGCTGCACAGGATGGTCGATCTGGATGACGGCATCACGTTGAACGCCGCGCCGGTCTGGGGTGGCTCGCGGCCGAATGTGATCCCGCGGGAGGCCGGCTGCGAGATCGACCTGCGGGTGAACTCGATCGCGGACGGCGAGCGGATGGCGCGGGCGATCCTGGGCCGCACGGCGGTGACCGCGGGGTGCCGGGTGACGGTGGAGGGCGGCATGAACCGGCCGCCCTTCGCGGAAAACCCGGGGATCCGGTCGCTGTATGAGGCGGCGCGGGCGATCGCGGACCAGGTCGGCATCGCGCTGCCGAAGCAGCACCGCGGCGGCGGCTCGGACGGCAACTTCACCGCGGCCCTGGGGGTGCCGACGCTGGACGGGCTGGGCTGCCCTGGCGCCGGCGCGCATGCCAGCCACGAGCATATCCTGTGGCGCGACCTGGCGCCTCGGGCAGCGCTGATGGCGGGGCTGCTGGAGACGTTGTAGGCAGCGGCCGCGCGGCGCCCGTTCGTCCCAAAAGGTTCGCGCCGGCTGTTCAGGGTCAGCATGCAACCGAGTCTTTTGCCCGACCTGGCACACCTCCCGGTGACGCTGTCCGTGTTCGGCGTCGCGTTGGTGGCGATTGGCCTCGGGGCGCTGGCGGGCGCGAGGCGGGCCGAGACCGCCCTGGTCAGCGGCTGGGGCATTGCGGCCTTCGTCACGGTCCTCGCCGGCACCTTCCTGCGAGTGCCACTGCCGCCGGTCATGGTACTGCTCGGTCTGGTGGGGCTGGGCGGGCTCGGCTGGGCGTTTGTCTCGGGCGCCCGCGGCGAGCAGGTCCTGGACTGGGGGATGGCTGGCAGGGTGGCGGTGCTGGCGATTCCGCTGCTGCTGTTGACCGAGGGCGCGGAGACCGTCGGTTGGGACGACTTTGCGCAGTGGTTGCCGAACCTGGCTTATCTCTGTCAGCACGGGCACTTTCCCACGCTGGCCGAGCCGAGCGGCTCCTACCACGCGGGGTATCCCACGGCGCTGGCGTTGCCCGGCTACGCCAGTTGGCTCGTGTTACGGCGCCTCCCCGAGAGCGCTGCCCTGACCTGGAACCTGGTTCTGGTGCTGGCTGCCGGGACATGCGTTGCGAGGATCATTCAGGCACGGCTTGTCGCGCCGGCGGGCGGGTTTGCCGCGCCAGGACGACAAACGGCGGGGACACCGCACCCGGCAACCGAACCGCGCGTGGCGCCCGAAGCGTGCTCGGCAACGGAACCGCGCCCCGCAACGGGACCGCGCGTGGCGCCCGAACCGCCTGCGGCACCAACGGCAACACTGGAACACCGTTGGACAGCATGGGCCGCGGCGTCTGCCGGGCTGCTGCTGGCCGGCCTCGCCTGCCCGACCTTCGTGCCCAAGATCTTCTTCAGCAACATGGCCGACGCCGCCACCGCGTCGGTCCTGGCGGTGATGGGAGCGCTGGTCTTCCAATGGTGGAACGATGCCGGATCGGCCGGCCGCGCGCGCCTGGCGTTCGCGTTTGGGTTGTGTGGCGCTGTGCTCATGGACTTGCGGCAGGCGAACGTCGCGCTGTTCCTGCTGATGGTGCTGGGGGCCGGTCTTGGCATGGTCTGGCAGGGTGGACGTCGGGGCGTTGGAGCCTGGAGCGCCGCGATCATCGCGCTGCCGGTGCCGCTGCTGACCTGGGCGTTGTGGGGTCACTACACGGCGGCGGAAATTCCCGGCGGCGAGATGCCCGTGTTGCCGTTCGCCCATTGGCACTGGGCCGAGTTTCCCAGTGCCCTGGCCAATATGGGCCGCGTGGCGCTGGCGAAGACCGGGTTGTTCTCGATTATCGTGGCACTGTCTGTACGGGCGTTGCTGGCCCTGCGCCGCGACGATGCGCTGGTCCCGGCCCAGCGCGGACTGCTGCTGGCCGCGGTTGCGGTGTGCCTGGGGAATGTCGTGTTTCTGGCACTCGCCTATCTGGCGGTGGGGGGCTTCAGCCGCGAGGAGGTCGCCGCCGCGGCTTCCTTCTGGCGATATGCGAGCCAGACCGGATCGTTGGCGGTGCTGGCCGTGGTGGTGGTGATGCCGGCGGCCTGGGCGAGGGTGTGTCGCTCCGGCTCGGCGGCGGCCGTTCTGATTGGGCTGGTGGTGCTGCTGCCGGTGGCGACGGTGACGTATTACCGGCCTGATTGGGGCTCGGGGGTGCCGGCGCTGCGCGGTGTTGCCGAAGCTGCCGATCGTGCGGCGGCGCCGGGCCAGGCGGTGGATCTGGTGGATCTCGGAGGCAACGGCTTCGCGGCGCTGGTGGCGAAGTACCAGATGACGATCGCCGACGCGTGGCCCGGCGTCGGGAGCAGACCGGTGTCGGTGTTGGCCGACGTTCACGGGCTTGCTGCGGACGACACGACCCGCGGCCGGCTTGGCGCGCCGTATGTGTGGCTTGCGGAGGCGACCCCCGAGGCGGACTCGCTGTTCGGGCAGAAGCTGCGCGCCGGCTGGAGCTATCTGTTGAGGCGTGAGGGCCGGCAGTTCACGGTGGTCCGGGCGTGGCCGGTCAGGTGAACGAAGGAAGGCCAGGGCACTCCCCTGGACCCGCCAAGGGGCTCTGCCCCTTCGGTCCGCTTCGCGGCCCAAAGCCCCCTGACGGGTCCAGGGCAGGGCCCTGGCCTTCCCTCGTTCATCCGCCGGCCGCCGGGCCTTGCGTTTGCGCGCCTGCTGCGCGACCCTGACGACCAGCCAAACAGTCTCCGACAGGCAGAAGCGAGGGTGGAGCCGTGAACGATTCAGTCATTACCGATTCGGTGAAGCGTTTCAAGTGGGTCGGGACGCGTCCTATCCGCCCGGACGGCGTTCCCAAAGTGACAGGCCGCGCAATGTATGGCGCGGACATGAAGATGGCGGGGATGCTGTATGGGCGCATCCTGCGCTCGCCGCACGCGCATGCGCGCATCAAGTCGATCGACACGTCGAAGGCGGAAAAGCTGCCCGGCGTAAAGGCGGTGGTGACGGCAAAGGACTTCCCCCAACAGAAGTTCGAATACATCGGCCCCGAGCGGGTCGCAGTGAATTTCTGGCACGTCAGCCGCAACATCATGGCGCGTGAGAAGACGCTGTATGAGGGCCACGCGGTGGCCGGCATCGCCGCGATCAACCCACGCATCGCCGAAGAGGCGCTGGCGCTGATCGAGGTGGATTACGAAGTGCTGCCGCACGTCATCGACGTTGATGCCGCGATGGCACCCGACGCCCCGCTGCTGTTCGAGGACATGATCACTCGCGGCGTCGAGCCGGCCCCGACCAAGCCGTCCAACATCTCCAAGCGGCTGGAGTTCAAGATCGGCGACCTGGACGCGGGGTTTGCCTCGGCTGACGTGGTGATCGAGAAGGAATTCAAGACCGCCGCGGTGCACCAGGCTTATATCGAGCCGCACGCCTGCGTGGCGAAGATCGACCCGGACGGCCAGGGTGAGGTGTGGTCCTCGTCGCAGGGCCACTTCCAGATGCGCGCACTGACGGCGCAGATCCTGGGCATCAAGATCGGCGACCTGCGGTTCTATCCGGCCGAGATCGGTGGCGGCTTCGGCGGCAAGACAGTGACCTACCTCGAGCCGGTCGCCGTGCTGCTGTCGAAGAAGTCCGGCCTGCCGGTGCGGCTGATGATGGCCCGCGACGAGGTGTTCAAGGGCACCGGCCCGACGTCGGGCTCGTCGATGTGGGTGAAGATCGGCGTCAAGAACGACGGCACGATCGTTGCCGCCGATGGCATCTTCAAGTTCCAGGCTGGCGCTTTCCCGGGCTCGCCGGTGATGAACGGCTGCCTGTGCGCGTTCGCGCCGTATGACATTCCGAACCAGCGCGCGGTTGGCTACGACGTAGTATCGAACAGGCCGAAGGCGGCGGCGTATCGCGCGCCGGGCTCGCCGATCTCCGCTTTCGCGGTGGAGAGCGTGCTGGATATGTGCGCGCAGAAGATCGGCATGGACCCGCTGGAGCTGCGGTTGAAGAACGCCTCGAAGATCGGCACGCCGACCATCTTCGGACCGAAGCACGCCCATGCCGGCTACATCGAGACGTTGCAGGCGTTGATCAATCACCCGGCGTACAAGACGAAGCTGGGGCCGAACCAGGGGCGCGGCGTGGCGTCCGGCTACTGGTTCAACGGCGGCGGAGAATCCAGCGCGACGTTGCAGGTGAATGCCGACGGCACCGTGCTGGTGGCGACCGGCAGCCCGGATATCGGCGGCTCGCGCGCGTCGATGGCTCTGATGGCGGCGGAGACTTTGGGCGTGGACTACAGCCAGGTGCGGGCGATCGTCGCCGATACCGGGTCGGTGGGCTACACGCATGTGACGGGCGGCTCGCGCGTGACGTTCGCGACGGGGACCGCGGTGGTGAATGCCACCAAGACGGTGGTGAAGGATCTGTGCCGGCGGGCGGCGGTGATCTGGGACGTCGATCCGGAGGGCGTGATCTGGGAAGACGGCCATGCCAAGCCGGCCGGTTCCAACGTCGGCGAGTTCAAGCCTCTGTCGTTGAAGGAGATCGCGGCGAAGTCGGCGGCAACCGGCGGCCCGATCACCGCGGCGGCGTCGGTGAATGCCGGCGGCCAGGCGCCTGGCTTTACCACGCAGTTCTGCGACGTGGAGGTTGATCCGGAGACCGGCAAGGTCACCATCCTGCGGTTCGTTGCGGCTCAGGACGTGGGCCGTGCGATCCATCCTTCGTATGTCGAAGGGCAGATCCAGGGCGGCGTGGTGCAGGGCATCGGCTGGGCGTTGAACGAGGAGTATATCTACAATTCCAAGGGTCAGTTGGATAACGCCGGGTTCCTCGACTATCGCTGCCCGGTGGCGTCCGACCTGCCGATGAT
>DATHNI010000008.1:0-4780 GCA_035486135.1 Acetobacteraceae bacterium | reverse complement strand
AGCAATCAAGGCTCACCACAGATTTTACGGATAGAAGGTTAAGCCACAGATGTTACAGAAATCGTTTTATGGGGCTCGATCTTTTGAAGCCTCCGTGATGGAAGGATTCATCCTTCGATAAAATCTGTGGCTCAACCTTCTATCCGTAAAATCTGTGCCGATTCTTGATTGCTTGTTCTGCCGCGAGTTTCCGTCTGCCGCGTCGCGCGGGCAAGCAGGCTGGTGCCTGGTCAAATGCGAGCGCGCGCCCTGCATGCGGCCACATTGAATGCGGCCCCAGTAAATGCGGCTGTGGCGGATCGCCAGCGCACTGCATCCGGTGTGGAGCAGTGAGGGGGCGAGGCTGAAGGGCGGACGATGGAACCAGCCGGGGACGCCGGCGATTTACGCCGCGACCTCGTATGCGTCGGCGGTGCTGGAAATCCTGGTGCACAGCACGATCGGCCGTGTGCCGCGAGACTTCCGTTACGTGACCATCGACATCCCGGACGACACGCGGGTCGACCGGGTCGAGCCTGATGCAGTGCCCGGGTGGGAAACGCTGCCGCCGCGTGCGTCATGCGCATTCGGCGACGCCTGGCTGCGCGAGCGGGAGGGGTTGGTGCTGCTGGTGCCGTCCGTCGTCACCGGCGGGCTGGACCTCAACGCGGTGGTGAATCCGTTGCATCAGGCGTTCGATCGCATCGTGGCCGGCCTGGAACAGCCGGTGCGCTGGGATCCTCGGCTGCTGCCGCCAGCCACGCGAACGGACCGATAATGGGATTGGCGCAAGTGCCGGACGGCGGCCCTGAGGCCGTCCGTCCGGGCCAACCGGATGCATGATCCACCGGTTGGTCAACATGCACTTCGTGTCGTTCGTCATCGTGGGGCCAAAATTGCGGCTTTGACGACGGGCATCAGGAATTGACCAGCACGTTCTCCGGCCGGGGCGGGATTTCGCCGCGTTCCACCCGCAGCACCTGGCGCGTGATCATCGCGTTGGTGGGTGCCGGCACGCCGGCCCGGGCGCCTTCGTCGGCGATGAAGCCGTTCATCAGCTCGATCTCGGTGCGCCGGCCCTTTGCCATGTCCTGCGCCATCGACGGCCGCTGATAGGCCGCGCGCCCACCGCCTTCGGCCCCCGCAAGCATCTGCGATTCGATTTCGTCCAGCGCGGCGCGGTCGCTTTCCGCCGCGCGCGCCAGCTTCTCCGGGTCCAGCACGCCGACCTTGCCCAGCCTGTAGCCAAGCGCCTGGCCGACTCGCACCGTTTCGCCGCCGAGCCGGATGCACACCCGGCGCACCGCGTCGTGCCGGTCGCGCTCGTTGCCGCCCATGCCGGTTGCGGCCGACACGCCGTTGCGCATGGCGTTGACGCACAGCTTGGTCCAGCGCTCGCCCCACAGATTGTCGGTGGCCTTGGCGTTGTCCACGTCGTGCATGATCGCCGCGAGTTCCTGGGCGCGCCGCGTGATGCGTCCGCTCGGCTCGCCGACATAGAACGCGGTGGTGTCCGGACGCCTGGCATAGCCGCGGCGGATGTGGCCCGGCTCATACAGATCAACGCCGACCCCGCCTCCGACGATGATGCCCAGCGTGCGGCCCCAGCCCATCACCGAGGCGAGCCGCTCCTCGTTGATGCAGTTCTGCATCGACGCCGCATAGCCGTCCGCGGCGAGATACTGCCGGATCATCGTCGCCGCCCAGATCGTGTCGTACGACTTGACCGAGATCAGCGCGATGTCGATCGGACGCTGCTTGGCGAGGTTCTGCACCTCGGTCAGGTGCAATGTGTTCACCTTGACGGTGCGGCGTTCGGCGTCGGTCATGCCGTAGAGGTTCATGCCGTTGGCGCGGATCGCCTCGACATGCTCTGGCCAGGGATCGATGAGTGTCACGTCGTGCCCGGCATGGGCCAGGTTGGCTCCGACATAGCCGCCGACCGCACCGGCGCCGACGACGGCGATTCGTTTCGTCATTCCTGGACTTCCCCTCTTACGTCAGCCCCGTTGCCGCCATCCATGCGGCGGCGCCAGCTTAGGGCGCTTTCCGGTGAACTGGGAATGCCCCGGCCGCCGATGGCCCGGGGCGTCTCACCAACGTCTCGATACACGATATCAGAGGCGGTGCCGCCGCCAGCGAGATTCGTCTCAGTCCGCGCTGCCCAGGGGCCGACCTTACGCCCTCCGAGCGCGTCATCCGGGTAAGCCGGCGAAAGGCTGACGCGGCCGCGCTGCGGCGAAGTCTGGACGGCGAAGTCTGGGGGCCGGAGTCTGGGCGGCGCAATCCTGGGCGGGGCGGTCCTCGGCGGTGCAGTCCTGGGCGGCGAAGGCGGAGCCGACGCCGAGGCTCACGATAGCCGCTGCAATAGCGGCAAGGCCGAACCATTTCATCGTCATCTCCAGTCATGCCGCCAAGCCATTGCGGCCGGTCTGGTTCGATTCCTTCGGCATCCGGCTGGTTCGCTTCCGCCCGGCGAGGAAACGGCACCTACGCTTGCCAGACGGTCGCGAAAATCCGACGATCGCAGCCTGCATCTGTGCGCAAACCGGGAAAATCATGGACCTGCTCCGCGCTCTGTCGACCTTTGTCCGGGTGGTCGAAACCGGCTCCTTTTCCGCCGTCGCCCGCGAAACCGGCACCAGCCACTCGGCCGCCACCCGGCTGATCGGCCAGTTGGAGGACCATTTCGGCGTCCGGTTGTTCCACCGCACCACCCGCCGGCTCAGCCTCACCGAAGACGGTCAGGACTTGCTCAACCACGCCCGCCACCTGATCGAGACGACGCAGGAAATGGAGGCGACGCTGGGGCGCCAGCGCGCCTCGCCAACCGGCCTCGTCCGTGTCGGCATCTCACCCGCCATCGCGACGCTGCTGGTGCCGCAGTTGCCGAAGGTGTTCGAACACTATCCGGGCCTTTCGGTCGAACTCGTGGTGGGCGACCGGTTCGGCGACCTGATCGAGGAACGGCTCGACTTGGCCCTGCAACGCGGCCAACCCGCCGATTCGTCGCTGGTCGCGCGCGCCATCGGCACGTTCGGTCGGGTGCTGGTCGCCGCCCCCGCCTATCTCGAACGGCGCGGTGCCCCGGGAACGCCCGCCGAACTCGCGGAGCACAGTTGCGTGATCCACGAGGACCGGGTGGGCAGCGCTCGCTGGAGCTTCAACGGGCCGGACGGACCGGTGGAGGTGACGGTCAGCGGTCCGTTTCGCTCCGACAACAGCGAGGTGGTTCACCGCGCTGCGCTGGCCGGTTTCGGCGTGGCCAACCTCCCGGAATTGCAGGTCGTGGACGACATCCGCGCCGCTCGCCTGTATCGGCTGCTGCCCGACTACCCATCCGGCCTGGGGCAGGTTTTCGTCGTCTACCCGTCGCGCCGCCACCTGGCGCCGCGCACCCGCGTGATGATCGACTTCCTGGTGGAGATGGGGCGCGCATTGGAAACCTGGCTCGCCGACGCGCGCATGTGGGGCGAGAGCGACACCACCTGGCTGGTCTAGCCACCTGTGCGGTGCGCGCAAAAGTCTTGTGCCGCCGCTGGGGTTATCCGTCTGGCTCGCGAAGGCCCATGTGCGTCTTGTAATCCGGGCGGGTACCGCCCGGCGAGGGGAGAAGCCTTCGTGACCATTGCTCAACTTGTCCATCCGACGCTCGGCCTTGCGCGGCTGCCGCGCCGGCCGCTGTTCCAGCTTCGATCTCGTGTTGGCCATCTCTGGCGGTCTTGCAATGTGACGCTGTGGCGGGCGATCGCCGCCGGCCTCGTCTTCGCGGTGATCGGTCTGTCGCTGGTGGTCGCGATCGGTGCGGCCGGCGTTGCGCCGCTGCCGGCGCAACCGCCCGAGGGTGTGCCGGTGGGGACGCACGCCGTGCCGCATAACCACCTGCAGATCGATCAGGATCCGGCCGAAGCATTCGGCTGGGCGATGCCCGTGCCCTGAGCCATTCGAACGCCTGGGTCGTTGCCGCGTCCGGTATGCAACACGATCCCGGCGGCCTGTGGCGGCAGCACCCGCGGCTTCGTCCGCGCCGCCAGTATCGTCCAGGAAATGGCGCGCGCCGGTGACGTGACCGGTCTCCTGGCGGTCGCGGACTCTCGGGGCGCGGTCTCCGCCGCCACGCGTCATGGCGGCGCAGCGCGGGCTGGCCCTTTCGTGCCGCGGCCGCCTGCACCGAGGTGGTCTGTGCAGGTGCGTGGACTCTTGCCGGGCGTGCGGTTCTGAAGCTCGGCTTGGGTGGCAATGGCCAGGTTGCCCGCCCGGCTGGGGCCCCGGGTTGCTGCATAGATCCGGCTGGCGGCAGGCCGCGCCAGCCCGTTCTGGCGCACGGACCTCTCACCCTTCCCGTCAGGCGGACAAGTGCCGTCGGCTGGTTCTGGGCGCTGCTGGAAATGCCTGCGTGCTTCGAGGAGGACGTGGAGAGGATGTCGCACGCGATGCACTGGGGCGACGCGTAGGCCCGAATCGGAACGTCGGGGCCGGCCGCGATCCGGTCCCGTGCGCGAACTTTGCCTCGGTGTGCATGCTGGGTTCAGGGCGGGCCGGTGGCCAGCGCCGCCTGGGCATATGATTGCGGTAACGGATTGAACGAATCATCCACCGCTTCGCCGATGAAGAACCCGAGCATGCGGCGGTACGCTTCCCGCCCCATCTCCTGCCAGTCCCAGTTGCTCCCTATCTTCTTGTCCTGCTCTTCGCTGAATGCCTCCTCGCGGCGGACCTTCTCCAGCATCAGGACGGCGACGCTGCCGCCATGCAGGCGGATGCTGTCGAACAGCGTGTTCCAGAACGGACCGGTGCAGAA
>DATHNI010000007.1:0-30928 GCA_035486135.1 Acetobacteraceae bacterium | reverse complement strand
TCTGGTGGCCATCGGCTATGGCGGAACCCACCGCGAGGCTGCCGAGCGGCTCGGGCGGTCCGGCGATGGTGGCGTCGATGGGGTCATCCGGGAGGACAAGCTGGGCCTCGACATGATCTACATTCAGGCCAAGCGCTACGCGGAGGACAATGCGGTGGGTGCGCCCGCTATTCAGGATTCGCTGGCACCCTGCTGAGCAATGGCGCCACCAAGGGCGTCTTCGTCACGACCAGCCGATTCACCGGCCATGCACGCGATATGTCAGCCACGTACAGGAGTCATCGCATCGTGCTGATAGACGGACCGGAACTCGCGCGCCTGATGATCGAGCATGATATCGGCGTCCGCACCGTACAGACGATCAAGCTTCAGCGGGTTGATCTGGAAGCCTATGAGGATGATTCGGCAAGTTGAGCGTTGTGGCTCGGACGCGGGTTCGCGCCTCCGTGCCGGCGGCTAGAGGACCTCGCGTAGCTGTCCCGGTCCAAACACGCGCAACACCAGAACATCACCCGCCGTGGCATCGCGGCCGGTGTCGGGGTGAACCTCGTAGATCACCACGTGGCGTTCGATCACCATTTGCCTGGTTCCGGGATGATCGCCGCGGGCGTAGCGACACGGATGCTGCCGCAGGCGCCGAATGGCAGCGGCGATCGCCTGTGCCCGCCGCTTCGCGACGCGTCCGGCGCCTGGCTGTCCGTACCAAACGCGGACGGCGCTCAGGTCATCGATTGCTTTGTCGGAGAGCAGGAGTTTCCTGGCCACCCTGTCCCCCGGCCATGCCGCCAGGAGGGGACTCCAGGCGGTCTTGACTCAGCTCGATCGCGGGCGGGGCAGTGGCCTCGGTTTCTCATGCGGCGTATCCCAACTGTCGATCCAGGCTTCGACATCCTCGAAGTCGACGACCTCGCCACGGGCAACCTGTGCGCGTGCTTCGGCGATCATCTCCGCCTCACGGGCGAGACGGTTTTGTCGGTCGGCGTCGGTCTCGGCCCTGTGCAGGGGATCGCGGTGCGATGCGCTCATGTGGCGAATATAGGGCTTGCAGGACTTGCATGCCAGCGCCCCCGGTGTGCCACCACACCTTGCGTTTCCCACCCATCCGGCGACACTGGCCCTCCTGACGACGAAGGGGAGGAACCAGATGGGCTACAAGATCGCGGTCATGGGCACCGGTGCGGTCGGCGGCTACGCCGGCGCGCACATGGCGCAAGCGGGCGAGGACATTACCTTCATCGATCCCTGGCCAGAGCATGTGGAAACCATGCGCGCCAAGGGCCTGCGCATCACGCATATCCGCGACGTGCCGGAATTCACCGCCAAGGTGCGCGCGCTGCACGTGACCGACGCCCAGCAACTGGCGAAGGAAAAGCCGATCGACATCGCCTTCGTCTGCATGAAGTCGTACGACACGAAATGGGCGACGACGCTGATCTCGCAATACCTGTCGCCGAACGGCTTCGTGGTGTCGCTGCAGAACTGCATGAACGAGGAGACCATTGCCGACGTGGTCGGCTGGGGCCGCGTCGTCGGCTGCATCGCCAGCTCGATCACGGTCGATCTGTGCGAGCCCGGCCATGTGCGCCGCGCCGCCGGCAAGAGCGGCGACAAGCACACCGTGTTCCGCACCGGCGAGGTGCACGGCCGCATCACCGACCGCGTGCAGGAGATCCGCCGCTTGGTCGCATACTCGGACTCCGCGCTGGCGACCTCCAACCTGTGGGGCGAGCGCTGGTCCAAGCTGGTGACCAACGGAATGGCGAACGGCATGTCGGCCAGCACGGGGCTGATCAGCAAGGATATCCTGACCAACGACGCGCTGCGCCGGTTCGGCGCGCGGCTGGGCAGCGAGGCGATCCGCGTCGGCCAGGCGCTGGGCTACGAGCTGGAGGAAATCCACCACATCGACCCGGAGATCATCGCCAAGGCCGGCGAAGGCGACCCCGCGGCGGTGCGCGAATACGACGAGCACCGGCTGGCCGAGGTGAGCAAGTCCGGCGGCGGAGAAC
The DNA here is from genome assembly GCA_035486135.1 of Acetobacteraceae bacterium. Classification (GTDB taxonomy): domain Bacteria; phylum Pseudomonadota; class Alphaproteobacteria; order Acetobacterales; family Acetobacteraceae; genus JASHVB01. The sequence continues at coordinate 28,919 of DATHNI010000007.1, read as the reverse complement.
ACCGGCCGTCGATGGGCCAGGACATGGTGAAAGGCCGGCGTACGGAGATCGAGTTCCTCAACGGGCTGATCGTCCGCAAGGGAGAAGAGATCGGTATTCCCACCCCGGCCAACGCGGCGCTGACCGACATCGTCAAGCGGGTGGAGAAGGGCGAGCTGAAGCCCGATCCGAAGCACCTGATCGATCTGCGGCTGAACTGATCACGCACGGCGAACTTCGCAAGGGTGTAACGATGCGTTAAGGTTCCCGGCGTATCCTGGCGGCGCGTGGCGCCATCGGGAACGCCGGGTTCGGCCTGACGCCGGACGACACCGCGGAGGCTGACGTGAACCGTATCCTGGGCCGTGCCATCGCCACAGCCGCCGCCGTGGTGCTGTATGGCTGGATCAACTTCCTGCTGCATCCGGTTGCGACGATTGCGTCCGCTGACGTGGCCGGCCAGCAATTCGCCAATACCGACGCGTCCTACGTCACCTCGATGATCGGCATCCGGCTGTTCGGCAATCTCGGCATCCCGGCCGTGGTCCTGCTGGCCGTCGTCGTGGCGATCTGGTGGCGGCCCCTGCGGCAGTGGTGGGTTTCGGGCGCCGCGGCAATCGTGTTTGGCGTGCTGCTGGCCGCGCCGCAGGCCCAGGCCTACTACGACAAGACCGACTACACCGAGGCCTACACCATCCTGCCGAACGAATCCGCGTTCTGGATTCCGGACGCCGGCGCCAACAAGGACAACCAGGCGCAATTCGATTCCGAGGCGTACCTGCAAGCCAACAAGATCGCGGTGAAGCGCTTCATCGTTCCCCACACCAAGCTGCAAGGCTCCGGCAGCTTTTTCGACTTCTATGTTCCGGCGGGCCGGCTGATCATCGTCGATCGCACGCCGTTCAGCCGTGAATGGGTGGAAGCGCGCGAGCGCGGCACGTCCACCCGCAACGAATCGTTTCCCTGCCAGAGCAAGGAGGGGCTCAACATATCCGTCGGCGTGTCGATCGGCGCTTCGGTGCTGGAACCGAACGCGGCGAAATACCTCTACCGGTTCGGCGTGCTGCCGCCGGTTGGCGACCGCACCGATCCGAAGGTCATTTTCAACTCGGTGTTCTTCAGCCGCAAGCTGTCCGATGTGATGGACGACGTCGGACGCAAGAAGGTCCAGACGCTGGTGTGCAACGAAATCGCCAGCCGCAGCTTCGACAAGGCGAACGAGGAAGCGAACCAGATCATGGATGCGGTCGGCAAGGCGGCGGCCGACTACTTCGCCTCGGTCGGCATCACGCTGGATTTCATCGGCTGGGCCGACACGTTCACCTTCGACCCGGTGGTGCAGGATGCGGTCAACCGGCGCTACATCGCCTCGCAGGACCAGGCGATCGCGGCAGAGCTGGCGCCGTATGCCTCGACCATCCAGGCGCTGGCCGCGGCGGACGCGCTGCGTTCGTTCGGCCACAAGAGCGACGGGCGGCTTCCCTCCACGATCGTCGGCCTGCCGCCCGATCTCGGCGGCTTGCTCGGCACGCTGCTGCGGTCGGGCGCGGCCGCGCCCACTGCTCCGGCCGCGCATTGAGCGGTTTTGCCCCGACTGGAAATGCCGCGAATGCTACTGTCATTGCGAGGCGCGCTGCGCCGAAGCAATCCCCCGTCTGACGAACGTTCCTCGGCTGGTCCGGCGGGGGATCGCCTCGGCGCAGCGCGCCTAACGAGAAACAAGCTGCTCCCCCTCCCCTTGAGGGAGGGGGTTGGGGGGAGGGGTTCGTACAGCCGCCGGCCGTTGCGGTTCGCACCCCTCCCCCAACCCCCTCCCTCAAGGGGAGGGGGAGTGTCCTTCGCACGACGGCCTCGCAGTTTCCCTCAGGGCGGGTCGGCCCCGCGGCTGGTGGTCAACTCGCGATGACAGCGGGCTGACGATTCCGGTCGTGGTGAAAGCGCTCTGAGCGGCTATAGAGGTTGTCTTCTCCCGCGTAAGCGGGAGAGGGTAGGGTGAGGGTGCAACATGCGCCTCCGAACTCCCAGACAACGGAGACCTTGCAGCAATGGCGGCTGAGGCGGTGGACGGCAACGCGGTCGATTGGTTCCTCGATCGCCACCTGCGCGAGGGGCGCGGCGACGCGACGGCCTTCCTCGACCCGTGGCGCACGCTGACCTACGCGGGACTGGCAGCCGATACCCACCGCTTCGCCGGTGCGCTGGGCGCCGCCGGCATCGGCCGCGAACGGCGCATCGCGCTGCTGTTGCTCGACACCGTGGATTTCCCCCTCGCGTTCTGGGGCGCCTTGCGGGCCGGCGTCGTGCCCGTCCCGATCAATACGCTGCTGACGCACGAGGTGGCCGGCTACATCCTGGCCGACAGCCGCGCCGAGGCCATCGTCATCTCGGCCCCATTGCTCGCGCCGCTGCTGCCGGTGCTGCACAGCCTGCCGGCGCTGCGCCGCATCATCGTTGCCCACCCGGACGGCACGACGCCGGCGCCGCCTGAGTCTGGCTCCGGGCCTGAGCAGGGGGATTTGCGTACGATCAGCCTGACCGACTTCCTCGCCACCGGCGACGCGGACACGCCAACGGCGCCCGCCTCGCCGGATGAAATCGCGTTGTGGTTGTATTCCTCCGGCTCGACCGGCGCGCCGAAGGGCGTGCGCCATGTCCACGCCAGCCTGCGCCACACCGCGGATACCTACGGCGCGCAGGTGCTGGGCATCCGACGTGACGACCTGATGTTCTCCGCCGCCAAGGCGTTCCACGCCTATGGCCTGGGCAACAGCCTGACCTTCCCGATGTCGGTCGGCGCGTCCGCCGTGCTGCTGCCCGACCGGCCGACCCCGGACGCGGTGCTAGGGGTGATGCAGAGCCACAACCCCTCGATTTTCGGCGGCGTGCCGACGCTGTACGCCGCGCTGCTGGCGTATCCGCGGATCGGCCCCAAGGCCGGGTCGGACCGCCTGCGCCGCTGCATCTCCGCCGGCGAGGCGTTGCCGGAGGCGGTGGGCCAGCGCTGGTTCAACATGGTGGGCGTGCACATCCTGGACGGGATCGGCTCGACCGAGATGCTGCACATCTTTGTTTCGAACCGGCCCGACGATATTCGCTACGGCACGTCAGGCAAGCCGGTGCCTGGCTACGAGGCGCATGTCCTGGACGAGCATGGCCGCCCGGTGCCGCATGGCGAGGTGGGCGAACTGGTGGTGCGCGGCCCGTCGGCGGCCGACGGCTATTGGCACCAGCGGGACAAGACCCGCCGCACCTTCCGCGGCGAATGGACTCATACCGGCGACACCTACACGCGCGACGCCGAGGGCTACTACCGCTACTGCGGCCGCAGCGACGAGATGCTGAAGGTGAGCGGCGTCTGGGTCTCGCCGTTCGAGGTCGAGGAAGCTTTGGTCTCGCACCCGGCGGTGCTGGAGGCCGCGGTGGTGGGTGCGACGGATCGCGACGGGCTGACCAAGCCCAGGGCGTTCGTGATCCTGCAGGAGGCGGCGAAGCAACAGGACGCGGATACGGTGAAGGAACTTTTGAAGGCGCATGTGAAGGAACGGATCGGCGTGTGGAAATATCCGCGCTGGATCGAGTTCGTCGATGGCTTGCCGAAGACCGCCACCGGCAAGATCCAGCGCTTCCGCCTGCGCGAAGAAAACCTCTCGCTTCAGGATAGGCATGCCCCCGGTCCCTCGACCCGGGGGGCGCCGCGCAGCGGCGGGTGAGGGTGCCGCATGCACCCCGGTGCCATGCTTCTTGATGATCGCCAGCTCGAAACCGCCTGGTGGGGCCCGCCTCCATCCGAAGCGCCCACGCTTGTCCTGCTGCATGAAGGCCTGGGCTGCATCGCGTTATGGCGCGACGTTCCCGATCTGCTCGCGGCAGCCACCGGCTGCGGCGTGTTCGCGTACTCGCGGTTCGGTTACGGCCAGTCTGACTCGAAGCCGCTGCCCTGGCCGTTGACCTACATGCAGGACGAAGCGCGCGACGTGCTGCCGCGCGTGCTGGACGCCGCCGGCATTCGCGAGGCGATCCTGGTCGGCCACTCCGACGGCGGCTCGATCGCCGCGGTCTATGCGGGCGACGCGCGCGACCGGCGGCTGCGCGGCGTCGTGCTGATCGCCGCGCATTTCTTCGTGGAAGACCTGAACATTGCCAGCATCCGCCAGATCCGCGCCGAGTATGAACAGGGCGCGTTGCGCGAGCGGCTGGCACGCTATCATCGGAATGTGGATGTGGCATTCCGGGGATGGAACGATTCGTGGCTGCATCCGGGGTTTCGTTCGTTCGACATCACCGCGGAGGTTGCGGGCATCGACGTGCCGATCCTCGCGCTGCAAGGCGCCGATGATCCGTATGGTACCCCGGCGCAGTTGGACGTCCTGCAGCAGCACGCGCGGGTGCCGCTGGAAACGCTGGTGATGCCGGGGGCACGTCACGCCCCGCATCTGGAGGCGAAGCAGGCAACGCTCGATACCGTCGTGCGCTTCGTGCAGGCCGCATTCCCACCCCCCGGTGCCTCGCGCGCCCGCCCCGCGCACACACCGCCGTTGCCGGGACCGCGGGCGGGTTCGCGCTGACGCTGGGTATGCCGGCGGCAGGTCGCGGGCTTTGGCACCGCCCGCCGGCTGCGCTATCGTCGTCGTCATGGACAAGGACACGCCCCGCGCGCACCACGATCTGGGCGGCGCCGCGAAATTCATGTGCGAGGCGGTGGACACCGCGCCGCACGGCCTCACCGACTTTGACAAGCAAGTGGACGCGATCCGCGGCATCCTCGGCGCGAAGCAGATCATGACGGTGGACGAGTTGCGGCGAGGCATCGAATCCATTCCCGAAGCCGAGTACCACCGGCTGAGCTACTACCGCCGTTGGATCCGCTCGATCACCGACATCCTGCTGCAGAAGGGCGTCATCACCGAGGCTGAGCTGCGCTCCGCGCTGGAGGCGGAATGATGTTCGAACCCGGCGCCATCGTGCGGGTGAAGAACGACTGGCCGGAGACGCGCGGCCCGGCGCATGTCCGCACGCCGCACTACGTGCGCGGCATGCAGGGCACGGTGGTGCGGCGGCTTGGCGCCTTTCCCAATCCGGAAGACCTGGCCTTCGCACGCCCTGCGCCGACCCGCGCGTTGTATCATGTGCGCTTCGACCAGCCCGAGGTCTGGCACGAAGGCCGCGCGGGTGACGAGTTGCTGGTGGAAATCTTCGAACATTGGTTGGAACCACTATGACCCTCGCGGAAATCGACGGCCAAAAGCTGCTGACTGCGTTGCGCAGCGTGCTGGCGGCGAAGGGCATCGCGTCGCCGGCGGAGATCGCCGAACGCATCGCCAGCACCGACAGCGCCAGTCCGGGTCAGGGCGCGCGCATGGTGGCGAAGGCGTGGACCGATCCGGCGTATCGTGCCCGGCTGCTGGAGGACGGGTCGAAGGCGGCCGAGGAGCTCGGCATTCCGATGCGCGGCATGCCTCCGCTGGGTGTGCTGGAGAACAGCGCGGAGGTGCATCACCTTGTGGTCTGCACGCTGTGCAGTTGCTATCCGCGCGCGGTGCTGGGCTATCCGCCGTTCTGGTACAAGTCGGCAGGATATCGCGCGCGTGCGGTGCGCGATCCGCGTGGGTTGCTGGCGGAGGAGTGGGGCACGGTGGTGCCCGATAGCGTCAGGCTGCGCGTGGTCGATTCGACCGCGGATTATCGCTGGATGGTGCTGCCGCTGCGCCCGGCCGGGACGGAAGGATGGGATGAGGCCAGGCTGGCATCGATCGTGCGCGAGGGTGACATGATCGGGGTGAGCGTCCCAAAGGCGTAGGTGCGGGACCACGAACGGACAAATGGCATTTCACACAGTCTGCCTAGGTTATGCACTGGCAGCTGGGTCAGGGTAATGGGGCAGGTACCACCGCTCCGGCATTGCGGCTCCCAGGAACCGCGCGAAGCCGCGGCGTCCGTGCCGTCGATCTGCTACTGGTCAGCTGGTCAGATCAAGGCTTTCGAACATGCCACGGATCACGTCTGCCCAGCCAACGGCCGTTCCGCGCCGCCGCCGCGCCACCGCGCTCCATCCCAAGTGGAAACTCGAAGATGCCAAGGCCCGATTCAGCGAAATCGTTCGCCTTGCTCGTTTCGAAGGGCCACAGCGCGTCACAGTACGTGGCAAGGATGCCGTCGTGGTCATCTCCGTCGAAGCGCTGGAAAGGCTTATGCCTCCCATTAAACCGCGCCAAAATCTCGTCGCCTTCCTTCAAGGCTTGCACCTGGGCAGCCTCGACACGACGCGCGAACGTGACACCGGCCGTGACGTCTCGCTGTGAACGGCTGGCTGCTGGATACCAATCTCGTTGCCGAACTAGCCAGGCCACAGCCCACCGCACGCGTTCAGGCGTGGGCGGAAGCCCAGGACGAGGAGTCCCTGTTCCTCGGTATCCTGACGCCTGGTGGGTATGACAAAGGGCTGCACAATACGCCCTCCGACAGTCAGCTTCGGCTGCACATCGCGGCTGGCATTGCCGCTCTGGAGGCACGCTTCGCCGATCGGGTCCTGCCGTTGACCGGTGCGATCGTGCGGCGCTGGGGTGCGATCAGCGGTACCGTGAAGCGACAGACCGGTCACGCACCGCTGGTGATCGACACAATGCTGGCTGCCACAGCGATCGAGCATGACCTCTGCCTGGTCACGCGTAACGTGCGAGATGTGCAACACAGTGGCGTCGCGTGGCTTAATCCGTGGGACGATGGAGCGCCCGCTTATGCGGCGGGAAGACGACGTCCTACACCCCGTTCTCGGCGCACCCACGAGCAACATCGGGTGAGCTGAAGTTTCCCGTACCGGCAGCGCCCGCTCCCACGGTCATGGCCGGCCTGACCCTGCTGTCTATGCAGCGCTGGTGCCGCGATAGATGGCCGGGTCAAGCCCGGCCATGACGATTGCGGCGGCTGGTGCGACAGTTCGAGAGGCTGTCTGTCGGACTGTTGGTATAAATCGCCTCACCGGTCGAAGAACACCAGCGCCCGCAGTTCGATGCTTTCGCGCGGCAGCACATCCGGCGGTGTAGTGGGGTCCTCGAACGCGGTGTGCGGCATGAAGCGCGCGCGGCCATCCCTGGCGGAATCGAAGCATTTCAGCAGCAGCACCTCGTCCGTCCGCATCGCCGGTGCATAGAACCAGCGATGCGACGGGTTGTAGGTCAGCGCGAAGATCTCCCCGGTGCGGTCGGGATATACAAGGTCCTGCGGCACCCAGTCGTCCGGCGCCACGCTCTGTGCGTCGCACACCGCCAACGGCGCGTCGCGCAGCGGACCGCGGATCGGCCGCCATACATTCACGATGGCGAAGCGGCGGCGCAGCAGCGTCTCGGCCTCCTCGCCCATCACGTCGCGCACACGCTGCGGGCCGGAGACCTCGGTGTAGTCGCCATGGATGCGCGGCACCGGCAGGCGCGGAACGCCCGGCGAGCGGTCCTCCACGCCCGGCGTGCGGCGGCGGATCGTGTGGTCGAACACCACGACGCGGCTGCCGCCGGTCACCGACGCCAGCAACGTCTCCGCCTCGGGATAATAGACGCTGCGCAGTTCGCCTTCGTCATACAGGTCGCGCGCCGCGCTGCGGTGTTCGAGCAACACGAAACCCTCGCGATCGAGCGATACCGCGTGCGCCACCGGACGCATGTCGTGGATCGGCATGGTGTGGGTTTCGAGTTGCAGGTTGCTGCGCGGGATGCCCGGACCCGGATCGTAGGTGTAGGTGCGGGCTCGCTCGGCCATCTTCGCGAGGTAGGTGAGGGCGCCCTGCACGAACGGCAGGTGCTCGATGATGGGCTGGTCCAGCGGCATGTCCTGGCTCCTCGGTCGGCTTGGCCGGTCAAGTGGTGACGATGGTGCCGGCCTGGCAAGGGGCGGCGGCGACATGGGAGGTTGCTCGCCAGAGACTGGCCGATCAGGCCTGACCGCGCGGGGGAGAAGTGGGCGCGGCCTCGTCGAGGCGCACAAAACGCAAGCCCCGGCGCCGCAATTCGCGCAATCCGGCGACCACGCCTTCGCCGCTCGGGCGCAGCGGCTGGTTGATATGTGCGACAACCACGTCGCCACTCTTTGCCGCGGCCATGCGTGCGGCAACGTGTTCTGCCGGCAGCGAGGCGCCCGCATCGGCACTGAAACTGTAGCCGCCGATCGCGAAGCCCATCGCCTCGATCTCCGGAATGGCGCTTGGCGAGTAGAAGCCGGTTGCGGCGCGATACCAGCGTGGCGTGATGCCGCTCGCGTCCTCGATCGCCTGCGCGCCGTTCCGCACCTCGGCGCGGATGGTCGCGAGGTCGCCGGCGGCCCGGATGCCGAAGATGCTGCGGTCGCCCAGCACCGGCGGGATGTGGCGCTCGCCGTGGTTTTGCAGGGAGAACAAGTCGGGATGCGCCAGCAGCAGCTTCAGCCCTTCGGGATTGCGCCGAATCCATACGGCCGTGACGAAGATCGTGGCGGCGATACGGCCGTCTATCAGCGCCGATGCGATGCGCATGTCGAACGCGCCAGGGCAGGCGTCGAAGGTCAGCGCGACCGCCTGGTCATCCGCCGGCAGTGGCAGCCGCATATGCGGTTCCACCGGCGCGTCGTGCTCTGCTGCCGTGGCATATCGCGCCACGGCCAGCGCCGCCGCGGCACCAGCCAATCCACGCCGCGACAGGCAGCGGCCACACATCGGCAATCGCCTCACATCGAATGGCCATGGCATAACATGGCGTCGCTGTCCGTGTCCCGGTCGATCCAGAGAAGTCCATGACCCACGCCGTTGTCCCGCCGGGCCTGACGCTGCGCTTCGAACCTGCGCCGTCGCTGGAGACGCGCCAGGCCCTGGGCGACCGCATCCGCGCCTTCAACGCGCGCCACGCGCCCGGCGAGGCCGAACGCTTCGCCTTGCTCCTGCAGGATGACGATGCTGCGCTGCGCGCCGGACTGGTCGGCGTCCTGTTCGGTGGCTGGTTGTTCGTCGAGAGCCTGTGGGTTGACGATGCGCTGCGCGGCCAAGGCATCGGACGCGCGCTGATGGCCAGCGCCGAGGACCACGCACGCACGCAGGGCTGCCACGATGCGTGGCTCGATACATTCCAGGCGCGTGGCTTCTACGAACAGATCGGCTACGTCACGTTCGCGGTGTTGGAGGACTATCCGCCGGGCCAGTCCCGCCACTTCCTGCGCAAGACGCTGCGCGAGCAGCAGGCGGCCGACGTGCCGGATGAAATGCCGCCTGGCAGCACGAAACGCGGCTGATCAGCGGCCGGCACTGTCTCGCGCCGCCGGGGCGCTCCTGCCCCCGGCATCGGAACTGCTGAGCGAGGCGAAAACCGTCGTTGTCGGTTGTCTGGATCTGGGCGAATACGCGATGCGACGGTCACTACGCCGCCAGCGCACCCAGCCGGCGGATTTGTTCCAGCGCGGCGGCGATATGCTCTGGGTGGGTCGAAGCGTGCTCGATTTCCCAGAGCCACGGCTGCCCGTCAGCGGCATAGTGGATCACGAGGTCGGGTCCCGCATCTTCGCCGCCAACCATCTCCGGATGCCCACCAGCAGAGCCTGGCCAGGACCGCAGTTCGATCGCCATGCTGTCGGTCTCAGGGTAGTAGCGAATGCTCGGCTCGACGTTCACGGCTTGAACCCTCGGTCCCAGAATGCGTTGTGCACCGTCTCCCGGTCAGGCTCAATCACGACACGCAACCACGGACCGCGCCGCACGATCCACGCCCAGTGTCGCCACTGCCCATCGGGTTGCTGCATGGTATGGGCGGGTCGCGCCATCGCATATAGGACATCCGCCGCGTGGATGTGAGCCCGGTCGGGACGGGCCGCCACTACCTGGTCATAGTATCGGGTTCGCCAGAACGGCGGCGGCGGAAGCCGCGGGGGATGCTCGGCCATGGCGGCGCTCGGTCCTTTTGCGGCTGCGGCATCCCAGCACACCGTGCAGCGCAGGGCGAGTCGTCCCGCCCTACCCGAACGCTCCCACCTCGTGCGTGACCGCCGTGGCGATCTCCCGCACCATGCCGAACAGCGCCCGCATCGGCGCGAAGATTTCCGCGTGCTCGCGCACATAAGCGCCGGAGCCGCGCGGCGGGGCCGGTTCGGCGTAGTCGCACTCCGCCGCGGGGTCCGGCGCGGCGGGGAAGATTTCCGCCAGCAGGTCCAGCACCGCCTCGATATCCAGCCGCAGGATCGCTGCCTCCAGCACCGGACGCGTCACGCCGTGGCGTGGCGAGAAATCGGAGATGTCGGTGGACAGCAGCCAGATGCGATGCACCAGAGCCAGCCGCAGCGCATGCAGCAGCACCTCGCGCGTCGCCATGCGCGGCGCATCCGGCCACGCGACGCGCAGCGCCAGGTGGTCCGCCTGGATGCGACGGAACATCGACTGCGCCGCCGCCCAGATATCCAGCCGCTCCAGCGCGCGCGCCACCGACACCAGCGCCTCGCGCCGCCCAACCCGCTCGGTATGCGCGGCGCGGTCCAGCCAGGTGCCGGGATCGAGCGTCGCGATCACCGCGCGCAGCACGTCGATATCCGAATGCGCCAGTCCGTGCGTCGCCAGTTCCATCGCCCGATGGAACCGTCTGCTCTTCGCATGCATCTCGGCGAAAGTTTCCGGATGGCGCGATGCCGCCGCGCCGATCCCTTGCAGCGTGTTGGCGCACCAGCCGAGTTGCTGGAGGATCGCATTGTTCGGAATGGCGCGGAGCTCGCGTGGGTGGCGGATGCGCGCCGCACCGGTCATGCCGTCCGATTGCCGTGCCGACGGACGCGACCCGGTGCGATCGATCAGCGCCGGACCGAACGCGCCCAACAATGAGCCATAGCCGACGTCATCGACCAGTGCCTCCATGCCGGCGCGGACGGTGGCGAAGAAGTCGGCGGCGAAATCCGGATCGGCATAGACCGGGTCCTCGATCGGCCCCGCCGCCGGATGATAGGTTTGTTCCGCGATGCGGGTGATCGTGGCCAGAGCCAACTCCGGCGTGCCGAACAGCAAATACCCGTCGAGGCCCTGGAACGCGCTTTCCTCGCGCACCGCCAGACCGGCGCGGAACAGCGCCTGGCGCGAGGCGGTCGGCGACAGGTATTTCAGCCGGTCCGCCAGCGAGCCCGGATGCGCGCCGCGGCCGATGCTCTCGCCATGCGTGTCGAACAGGATCACTTCGACGCCGCTGATGTTGTGGCGTTCCAGCATGGCGGCGATCTTCAGGCGCAGTCGCTCCACCAGGTAGCTGGCGGCAAGCTGCCCCACATAGCGGCCGGAATCCGAATAGCCGAACTGCAGCGCCAGCTTCCCGGTGTCGCGCAGATACGCCCGGTAGTGCGGGCTGCGCAGCGCTTCCTCCAGCACCGTTGCGCCCTGGTCCAGCGCCTCCGCCGTCTCGAACAGCGGGGAGATCTCGATGCGGTCGGCGATGCCGAACAGCTTCGCCAGCCACAGTGCGGCGAGCAATGTGTAGCCGGTTTCGGTCTCGGCGATCAGGAAGCGCACCGGGGCGGAGCCATCCACGTGCTTCAGGATCTGCGCCACCGTCATCATCAGCCGTGCCGCCGACGCTTGCTCGGCGATCAGCGCGCCGAAATCCACCGGCACCGGCTGCACTGTGTCGAGCGCGGTGTTGATCGCCGAGAACAGCGCGCGGCGATGCGCGGGGTCTTCCGGCGGATCGACGATGCCCAGCCGCTGCCGCACCACGTTATGGATCTGTGCCGCGTTCAACCGCGTGTGGGTGTGCGCCAGCGCCAGGCCGTGCGACACCAGCCCGGCGCGCGCCACGCACAAATCCTGCCTTGTCGCGTCGTTGGGGGCCGCCTCGATCGCGTCGCGGAACAGCGGCAGCAGCGGTTCCGGCGAGGTCATCGCCGCGTCCCGGCGCCCGACCAGGGCATGCGCGAACTCAGAGACGCGCTGCGGGTCCTGGCCGTTGGGACAGGCGGCAAGTTGCTCCGCGACGGCGTCCATCGCCTCGGTGACGCGATGCAGCAGCGGGACGGGCACGGCCAGGCCGGCGAGCTGGGAGTGCAGCCGGGCGAGCTGGCGCTGCTTCATGTCCAGCCGCAGCCGCAGGGTGTCCCACCAGCCGATATCGGTGCGTCCGTCGGTGTCGTAGCCGACCCAGGTGGACAGGATGACGGGGCGCGGATTCAGCTCGGTCCAGCGATCCGGCCAGGCGGACCGGGCGACGGACAGCAATGCCGCGTTGAAATGGTCGATCGCGTCACGGCCGCGGGCGATCGCGTCTCCGGCTTGCTCGAATTCCTCGGCCAGGGTGATGGGCGGCGGGCGGTGTGAGGCAAAGCCGGGCGAGGCTCGGCCGCAGGCGGCCTCGGCAAGGGCCTTTCCGACGGGATACGGCAGGGCGAAGGTGGGATGCGCGGTGAATACGGCGGCGAAGCGCGGGCGTTCCACCAGGGCTCGGTATTCCGCCCAGCGCACCGGGCTGTCGTTCGGGTCGGGCCGCAGCAGGTGTTGGGCGAGGCCGTGCAGCACGGCCTGGTTCGCTGCCATGTTCACCCCGCCGACATAGGCGGCCAGGCGGTGGGCGCGATCGGCGAAGGCTGCGTCGCGCAGGTGGCGGATCAGCCCGTCGATGGCCGCGTCGTCGAGGCCGCCGGCATCCATCCGCCGGCTGATCGCCAGCGCCACCAGCAGCACGGGATTGCCGAACGGATCCTGGTCGCCGCGAGCGCCCAGGTGCGCGGTCAGCTCCAGCAGGTCCTGGGCCAGCACGGCGACAGGGTCGGTGGGCATGTCGGCCATAGGGTGATCCTGCTACCGTTTGTGCAACGCAGCAAGAATGTTTGTGGTTTGCCTGCATTGGGCGCGTCCAGAGCCTAATTTTTCACCGTCTGCCCAAGGAAACCTCTTCCGCCTTGGACGTGGTTGAGCCGCGAAGTGGATCGACGCGCCACGAAGTGGCGGGTGAGGGTGATCGGGCCGGCACGCATCAGGGTCCATTCGGGAACAATCGAGTCAATTGGGGCGGGTCAAAGCTCCCTGTGTCATGGCCGGGCTTGGCCCGGCCACCCACGACTTCGCTGCTGGCGGCAATAGAAGACGTGGGTACTTGGGCCAAGCCCGGCCATGACACAGGGCTTTGCGGCGCGGCTGGTCGAAGCAGTTATCTGCCTCCGGCCCCTTAACGCGGACTTTCGGCGTGGTATGGACAACCAGGCTTCGCTTCGCTCCGGCTGGAGGCACCCTCACACGCCGTTTCGCGCTTGTCGCGAGCGGCACGAATTGGCCTGGCTGCAATGGTTGCGGGAAGAACGCGTTTCCGATACGGACAGCGATCAATCCAGCCGGTTGCTTCGCGCTCCGCAGGGCTATAGGAATACTTATTCCATATATACGATTTGTCTTGACAATAATCCTAGGACTGACTAGACCGCGGCTGTCAACGGCGGTATTGCGCCCAGTAGTTGCTGTCGCCAGAGAGTTCAGTCGCTGCGCCATTCCTGGCTCACGCCGCGCATCCGGGCGGGAGAACAGCCTCACACGCCGCCAAGCGTCCTGACGTCTGGCGCTGCCTCGGCATTGTGGCGCGCTGACCATCGGGCGGCGACCAACACGCTCGGGCTGAAACGGCAGACGTCGCCGCGAACAAGGACGTGTGGCTCCCTCAAGGGGAGACCCGGATTTACCAAGCAGCAACTGACTCGCTGGCCCGCGCTCGCCGGGCATGCGTCAGACCGCCTTTGTCCGATCCCACTGGCCCACATCAACGGAGTAAGACTTGTGATTGTCGAGGCCCTGCGCTTGCTCAACATGTTGCTTTCGATGCTCGGCAATCTGCGTGAGCCTTTGGTGAACGTGGTGATCCAGCCCGTGCTGACCGTTGCCATGCTGTGCAGCCTGTACCTGGGTTGGCACATCCGCGACGAAGGAAGTTTGGCCAAGGGCCTGCGGGTGGCGTTTGTCGACACCAGGGCGAATCGCGAGGCCGAGCAACAGCAACTCGTGGCCGCCCTCATGCAGGCGGAGTTGCACCAGTACGCGACGAGCGGCAAGCTGATCGACGAATTGCTCGGGGTCGCGCTGCTGCATTCGATGGGAGCGGCGCGTGTCCGGCTTGGCGTGGTCCATAACGGCATCACGGGCGTCACCGGCACCAGCATGTTGCGCTACGACGTCACCAACGCGGTTGCGGCGCCCGGCCGCGCCGCGGGTGGGACAGTCGTCAACGAGCCGCTGTCCACCTGGAGCGAGTTTCTTCCGGCGATGTTGGCCGGCCGGTGCCAATCGACGTCGATGCCGGAGGTCCACAACTTTGAATTACAGGCCCGCATGCAGTTGTTGGGCGCCAGCAGCCTGCTGGCCTGCCCGGTGACCGACGTGCAGGGCAAACTGCTGGGCGCCTTGTTCGTGAACTGGGACGCCGGGGATCAACCGCCGGCCGGCGAGCAAATGCAAGAGCTCATGGACTTCGGCCAACGCATCGGCGCGCAGATCGCATCGGTGCTCAGCGTGCGCGGCAGCCTGGAGTTGCCGCTGTCACTCGTCGGCCAGTGACGGAGGCAGGATACCAGCGATCGGCCGAGCTATCGGCGCGGCAGGTGCTGGGACTGTACGTGTCGACCCCGAATCGAGGGACGCAGCGATTCCGCCGACGGTGATCGTGCCGGCGCGCAGCAGGAGAGGCAAAGTGCCGACCCGATCGCCCTCACCCTCGCCGCTTCGCGTCTCGACCTCTCCCGCGAAGCGGGAGAGGTTAGATTAGACTAGCTGCTACACTACGTGCGGAGCAGTCCGCGGGTTGGTTGCGCTGCTTCGCTGCCGGGGAACACGGCGGTCAGCGCGCCGCCGGGGACGCCCAGGTGCCCGGCCAGCAATCCTTTGGCGACCGAGCGCAGATCGGTGGTCGGCGCGAGGTCGCGGTTCTCGTATAGCTTGCCCGGGCCCAGGCCGGGCCATTGTCCGGCCACACGCCCACCGAACACAGCGCCGCCCAGCACGAACGCCACGGTGGCGGTACCGTGGTCGGTGCCCTTGGTGCCGTTCACCCGGGCCGTCCGGCCGAATTCGGTCATGACCAGCACGGCGGTTTGGCTCCACGCCGGGCCCAGGCCGTCCTTCAGGCCCGCCAAGCCGGCGTCGAGCTGTTTCAGCACACCGCCCAGCCGGGGCACCTGCGCCTGGTGGGTGTCCCAGCCGCCGATCTCCAGTGCCGCGACGCGCGGCCCGTCCGGTGCGCGCAGCATCTCGCCGGCGGCCCGCGCCAGCGCCGGGAAGGCGTAGCGGTCCTTGGCTGGCTGTGCCGGATCGTCGTCGGTAGCGATCACGGTGGCGGTGAAGCCGCGCTCCTGCAGGCCCTCGGCGACCGCCGGGCCGATGATCCGGTCGGTGCTGCTCAGCGCGGCGATCTGCGTATAGAGATCGGCCGGGGGCGCCATGACGCCGTGCGGCGCCCAGCTTCCTACTGTCGCCGGTCCGCGCAGCAGCAGCGGCACGGAGACGCCGATCGCCAGGGCGTCGCCCTCCGGCCGGTCATGCGCGGCGTTGGGCAGCGCGGCGACGGCGCGGTTCAGCCAGCCACTGGTCATGCGGTGGTCGGCGCCGCTCTCCAGGCAGTCCTGCGCCTCGAAATGGCTGCGCACCCGGGTCGGGCCGACGACGGCGTGCACCGGCAACAGCTCGCCGGCCTTGAACATGGTGTGGAGGTTCGCCAGCGACGGGTGCAGGCCGTAGAACCCGCCGAGATCGAGCAAGCCGTTCGCCTGGCCGGGGCCGGCCGGCACCAACTCGCCGCGCAGGGGCGTCAGCCCCGGATCGCCGTACGGCACTACCGCCGCCATGCCGTCCAGCGCGCCGCGCAGGATCACCACGACCAGGCGCTTATCCCCCGGCGCCGCGGCAACAGCCAGCGAGGCGCGGCCCAGCGTGAAGGCGGCGGTCAGCCCAAGGAGGGCGGACCGGCGGGTGAGGATTGGGCCAAGCGCCAAGAGACTCCCCCTCCCCTTGAGGGAGGGGGCTGGGGGGAGGGGTTCGTGCCGCACGCAATCCCTCCCCCCAGCCCCCTCCCTCAAGGGGAGGGGGGGTATTCTTTGGTTTGTCGTGCCGCTGGGAACGGTCTTCATGCTCAGCGCCTCTGGAATTCGGGAGCGGTCAGCAGCAGGGTCATGGCGTCGCGGCGGGAGCCGGCGCGGTGCACCGCCTGCAAGGTGTCGGCGGATAGCAGCGGCCCGAGCGTCGCCTCGGCGAGTTCCGCGGCATCGCGCCCGTTTTGCGGCCCCGCCACGCGGCCGGATACGCCATACGCCCAGTCGATGCGGCGCATCATGGCCTCGGGCGCGGCCCAGTCGCTGGCGCGGTCCGGCCAGCCATTGGGCTGTGGTGCGTTCCAGAACGGCTGGCCGAGGCTGCCGACGATCCCGGGCAGGTTCATGCCGGCCCGTTGCTCCGGCGGCAGGTCCAGCGCGCGCATGCAGGCGATGACGTAATCCTGCGGGTCGCGCAGTTTCGCCCCGGGCTGCCAGGCGGCCTCCAGCGTGATCAGCGATGCGGCCGCGGCACCGAGGTTCCCGCGCGTGTCGCGCAAGGCCGCCTCGATAGGACGCACCGCCTCGGGCGGCGGGTCGTCGGCGACGAAGTGGCGCGCCAGCTTGGTGGCCAGGAAGTGGTGCGTGGATGGGTGATTGGCCAGGAACCGCAGGACGGCGATGCCCCCCTCCTCGCCGGGTGGGAAGCGGCGGCCCATCACGACCTGCTCGCCCGGCTCGTGCGCCGCGGGGCGGAAGCGGAAGCCGGGCGGGTCCGAGCGCAGGTCGATCGACCAGCCGGTCAGGATCTTCGCGAAGTTGGTCACGTCCGCCTGGGTGTAACCGGCGGCCGGGCTGACCGTGTGCAGCTCCATGCACTCACGGGCGAGGTTCTCGTTCAGGCCGCGATGACTGCGCTGGCCGGCGAGGCTGTCCGGTCCGACCGATTGGGCGTTGTTCAGGTAGATCAGCATGGCGGGGTGGTGCATCACCGCCAGCAGCATGGTCTCGAAGCGGGCGGTGACGTTGGGGCGGATCGCCTCCTCCACGAACGCGCCGGCCACGGCGGCCGTGCCACCGCGCACCGAGACGGTGAAGTGGTTGGTCCAGAACCGCACCAGGCGCTCGCGGAACGGGGCTGGGGTGGTCAGGGCGTTTTCCAGCTCGGCGCGGGCCTCTGCCTGGAACAGCGGACGCACCGTTCGCTGGTCGGGCGGCGGCTTGTTTTGGCGGTCGAAGCGCAATGCCTCCAGGCCCCGGACCGTGCTCGGCGGCGGGTCGATGCGGGTGGGGTCGGGCTGGCGCAACTGGTCGTTCAACCAGGCGGCCGGGTCGGACGGGATGGGTTCCTCGCCTCGGCGACCCAGGCCGAAGCGGATCAGCGCTTGTGCGGTGCGTGGATCCATGGCGCGGAAGCTAGCCCTAGTCAGCGTGTCCGACAGTGACAAAGAGTGAACGCCGCAGGGGACGCCGCAGGGGAGGGTGATGGGACGGCGGAGGCACGGCGGCGCGTGCATGTGTCCCATGCGGCGCCATTTCGCACTTGCAAAACGGGCCTGATTGCCGCATTTCACGCCCAGACATAGCCGGTTGGGGCCCCCGCTTGCCAGTTTCGCGGGGCACCATCTCGGCCGGACCAGGACACGGGCGCGCCGGGATGCTTCCCGGGGATCCGCACAGGATCACGCGCCCGGTGCTGCTTTAGGAGGTTCCACCGTGCCCGCGACGCCGCTCGACAGAATCCGCAATATTGGCATCACCGCGCACATCGATGCCGGCAAGACCACGACGACCGAGCGCATTCTGTACTACACCGGAATGTCCCACCGGATCGGCGAGGTGCACGACGGCAACACCACGACCGACTACATGGAGCAGGAGCGGGAGCGCGGCATCACGATCACGTCCGCGGCGGTGACGTGCGAGTGGAAGGACCACCGCATCAACATCATCGACACGCCCGGCCACATCGATTTCAACATCGAGGTGAACCGCAGCCTGCGCGTGCTGGACGGCGCGATCTTCATCATCGAGGGCGTCGCCGGCGTGCAGCCTCAGTCGGAGACCAACTGGCGCCTGGCCGACCGCTACAACGTGCCGCGCATCATCTTCATCAACAAGCTGGACCGCACCGGCGCGGACTTCTTCCGTGCGTTCAGCACGTTGAAGGAGAAGCTGGACATCGTTGCGTTGCCGCTGCAACTGCCGATCGGCATCGAGGACAAGTTCATCGGCGTGGTGGACCTGATCGAGATGCATGCGGTGATCTGGGACGGCAGCGAACTGGGCGCGAGCTTCCATATCGAGCCCATCCCCGCGGACCTGGAGGAGCAAGCGAAGGAATACCGGCAGCTTCTGCTGGACACCGCGCTGTCGGTCGACGATGCGGGCATGGAAGAATATTTCGAGCACGGCGACGTCAAGCCCGAGACCCTGCGGCGCGGCATCAAGACCGGCACGATCTCCGGCGCGTTCCGCCCGGTGCTGTGCGGCACGGCGTTCAAGAACAAAGGCGTGCAGCCGCTGTTGGATGCGGTGATCGACTACCTGCCGTCGCCGATCGACGTGCCCGGCATCAGCGTCGCCGCGGCGGAAGGCGAGGAGGATGGCGAGCATTCCGACCGCCGGCGCATCAAGGCCGATCCGGACGCTCCGTTCGCCGGCCTGGCGTTCAAGATCATCAACGACAAGTACGGCACGCTGACCTTCGTGCGCGTCTATGCCGGCACGCTGAAGTCGGGTGACACGGTGATGAACACCACCCGCGAGCATCGCGAGCGCATCGGCCGGATGTTCCAGATGCACGCCGACAAGCGCGCCGAGATCAAGGAAGTGCATGCCGGCGACATCGCTGCCTTCGTCGGTCTGAAGGACACCGGCACGGGCGACACGCTGGCGTCCCAGCAGGATCCGGTGGTGCTGGAGCGCATGGCCTTCCCGGTGCCGGTGATCGACATCTCGGTCGAGCCGCGCACCAAGGAAGCGGTGGAGAAGATGTCGCTCGGCCTGCAGAAGCTGGCCGGCGAGGACCCGTCGCTGCGGCTGCGCACCGACCAGGAGACGGGGGAGACGATCCTGTCCGGCATGGGCGAACTGCACCTCGAGATCATCATCGACCGGCTGCGCCGTGAGTACGGCGTCGATGCGAATATCGGCGCGCCGCAGGTGGCGTATCGCGAGACGATTACCAAGCCGCACACGGAAACCTACACACACAAGAAGCAGACCGGCGGCTCCGGCCAGTATGCCGAGGTGAAGATCCTGTTCGAGCCGCTGGAGCGGAACGGCGGCGTGGTGTTCGAGAACAAGGTGATCGGCGGCTCGGTGCCGAAGGAGTACATCCCGGCGGTGGAGAAGGGGATCAGGGTCCAGGCGGATACCGGCGTGCTGGCCGGCTTCCCGACGGTGGACTTCAAATACACCCTGATCGACGGCAAGTACCACGACGTCGACTCGTCTGCGCTGGCGTTCGAGATCGCCGCCAAGGCGTGTTTCCGCGACGGGATGAAGAAGGCCAGCCCGATCATCCTGGAGCCGATCATGGACGTGGAGGTGACCACGCCGCAGGATCACGTGGGTGACGTGGTGGGCGACCTGAACCGCCGCCGTGGGATGATCCAGAACCAGGAGAGCTCCGGGTCCACGGTGATCGTCCGGGCGCATGTTCCCCTTAAGGAAATGTTCGGATATATTTCCGATATTCGCAGCATGACCAAGGGGCGCGCGTCGTTCACCATGCAGTTCCACCACTACGATCCGGTGCCGCGGAACATCGCGGACGAGATCATGGCCAAGAGTGCATGAGGGTAGCTGTTCCGTGTCATTGCCGTCCCCGGGTCAAGCCCGGGGACGGGCATGACGCCGGGGCTGTGGCCACGGAGTGCGCCTGATGGAGTGCGATTAGGATGCAGCCCCGCCTCCGATGGACGCGGGGTCGGCGTGAGGAGGGTGCCGGGGTTCCCCGCACCCTGGAGTGGATCGGGTTAGACGACGCGGGCGAGGCCATCGCCCGCGTCGTTCGCGTTCAGGGACCTTTATGCACGGGGTGGCGGCGGTTCCAGGCGGTGGCACTGGACGCCGACGCCAAGGTGGTCGAGCTGCGGCCGGCCGAGCCGCCGGACGGGGCGGGGTGGTTGGCCTGCGTCGGCGGCCAGGTGGTCGGGCGGGGCGCGGTGCCGCTGGCGGCGGTGCGGGCGGTGGAGGCGGCGCTGGACGGCGGGGAGTGACCTGTAGCCCCCGCTCCTGCTCAACGCGCGAGATGTCCCGACAGACGATCCGGCGTCTTTTGGCAGGATCATTCCGATATCAGCCGCCGCATAACCAGGCATTGTCGGTAAGTCTTACACCGATGTCATCCGGACGGCTGTGCCGCAGTCAAATCCGTGGCTTTTCAATCGACTACGGAGTTGGCGCGGAACTTGCTTGCCTATGAAATCGTTTCATGTGCCACTGGGCAGGATAGGAATCGGGCAACAATGCGCTTCATCGGAATCCGCTCGGTGCTTGGCAGTCTCCATGTGAGCATCGCCGCAACCGCGTTCGCGGCGCTTTGTGCGAGCGTCGCACCCTCGCCGGCCAACGCCAGCGTCACTCCTGAAAGCTGCACCTACAACACGGGCACCGCGATTGGCTGCGGCGGTGCGACATCGTCCGTGGCGACGCCGCTCACGGCGGCCACGAACTCGCTCTCCCTGAACGGTTTTTCCGGGTCACAGTGGTATGAGTTCGGATGGGGCGGCGGCGATATTACGATCGGCGCCACCATCAACAGCTTGGATTCCAATTACACCCTGGCATTGGAAACCATAAGTCAGAGCTTGGTCGGATCTGATTCTTTTTCGGACGGATCGGCGTCCCTGTCGGAGAGTTCGCTGGCCGCCGGCAACTATCTTGTGGGGCTGAGGTATTCGGGCGGACCCGACCCGAACGGGAGCCTCACCTTTTCGCCGGATGTTGACCAGCCATTGCCGGAGCCCGGCTCGCTGATCCTGCTTGGCTCTGGCTTGGTCGGGCTCGCCGGACTACGACGACGCAGGCGCCTGCGGGCTGATTCTGCCCGCCTGTAAAGTTTTTCGACAGAGTCCGCCTTCGGTACGGACCGCACCTGTCCGGAGAATGCCCCGCGCGTCGTCCCACTGTGGGTGCCACGATGGGCGATCGCGGCGAGCCCCCCTCCGGTCGCGCCGCGAAACTCTTCGTGCGTCATGCGCCGTCTAACGCCAGCCGCAGCGCAGCCTCGGCATGCAGCGTCGTAGTGTCGAGCAGGGGCAGCGCACTGTCGCCGGGCCGGAGCAACAGCGGAAGTTCGGTGCATGCGACCATGATCGCGTCGGCGCCACGCTCGCGGAGTTGCTCGATGATCGCCACACAGTTCTGTCGTGAACTGGGTTCAATGCGGCCCATGGTCAGTTCGTCGATGATGATGCGCTGAAGCTCGTCACGCGACGCCGCGTCGGGTGTGCTGACCGTCAGGGCGAAGCGGTCGCGCAGGCGCTCGGCATAGATCGGCGATTCGAGCGTGAACCTGGTGCCGATCAGGCCGACATGACGGAAGCCCTGTGCCTGCGCCGCTGTGCCGGCGACGTCGGCGACATGCAGCAAGGGCACGTCGATCGCAGCCGCAACCTGATCCGCGACGATGTGCGCGGTGTTCGCGCCGAGCAATACCATCTCCGCCCCGGCGGCACACGCCCGGCGGGCAGCGTCGATCAGCAGCGTTCCGAGACCATCCCAATCGCCCTGGTTGGCCAACGCCAGCGCCTCGGCAAAATCGACACTGACGATGACGCTGCGCGCGTTGTGGTGCGCACCCAGGACGCGTGCGGCGGCTTCGTTCAGCAGCCGATAATAGAGCGCGGTCGCTTCCCAGCTCAGTCCGCCAACGATGCCGATCAGCTTCATTGGCTGACGATGGGGCATACTGAAGCCCCTGTATTCGGCTGCGTCTTCTCCCGTTGCAGCGCCGCTGCGTCGTGCCGGACAACCCGAGGGAACGGCTCGCGGCGGAAAATCTCGATCATTCGCACCTCCAGCGCGGCCAGCGGAGCCCGCGCGCCACGAACCGGCGGCGCCTCCCTGAGCAGGGCAGGGACGTTGTCGTGGCCTGCGGACGAAGTCATTTGGAGCGACTTTACGCTGACTGGAAATGCCGCGAATTCCAGCGTCATTGCGAGGTGCAAAGCGCCCCGAAGCAATCTCCTGCCTGACGAGCGGAGGAGCTCTCGTCAGGCGGGGGATCGCTTCGGCGCTTTGCGCCTCGCAATGACAGGAGGCGCACGATTCCGGTCAGGCTTAAAATGCTCTACCGCCCGCGCTGCTCCACGTTGGGCAGGAACGCCGCCAGCAGCCCGATCAGCGGCAGGAAAGAGCACACCTGGTACACCGTCTCGATGCTGGACGCGTCGGCGATGCGTCCCAGCGCGGCGGCGCCCAGTCCGCCCAGCCCGAACGAGAAGCCGAAGAACATCCCCGCCACCATGCCCACGCGGCCCGGCAGCAGCTCCTGCGCATAGACCAGGATGGCGGAGAACGCCGACGCCAGGATCAGCCCGATCACCACCGTCAGCACCCCGGTCCAGAACAGGGTGGCGTACGGCAGCAACAGCGCGAACGGCGCCGCGCCCAGGATCGAGAACCAGATCACCGGCCGCCGCCCGATCTTGTCGCCGATCGGCCCACCGACGAACGTCCCCGCCGCCACCGCGCCCAGGAACACGAACAGCAATACCTGTGCATCGGCCACCGACAGGTGGAACTTATGGATCAGGTAGAACGTGTAATAAGAACTCAGGCTGGCAGTGTAGACGTT
The DNA here is from genome assembly GCA_035486135.1 of Acetobacteraceae bacterium. GTDB lineage: Bacteria > Pseudomonadota > Alphaproteobacteria > Acetobacterales > Acetobacteraceae > JASHVB01. The sequence goes on along the minus strand of DATHNI010000007.1, from coordinate 6,154 downwards.
CTTGGAGAACAGCAGCGCCACCAGCACGACGATCCCGGTCACCACCGTCCGCCGCGGGAACCCGCTCACGGCCGCCGGCGCCTGCCGCCGGCCTCGGCGAGCCGCGATCGACGGATGGCGCGCGTACCACAGGCTGACCGTGCTCAGCAGCAGGATGGCGAGCAGGGCCGCGGCCGAGAACCACGCGATGCTGCGCTGGCCGTGCGGCACCACGATGAACGCCGCCAGCAGCGGGCCGATCGCCGAGCCGCTGCTGCCGCCCACCTGGAACAGCGACTGGGCGAAGCCGTAGCGTCCGCCGCTCGCCATCCGCGCCACGCGGGACGCCTCCGGATGGAACACCGACGATCCCATCCCCACCAGCGCCGCGGCGAACAGGATCATGCCGTAGGTATGCGCCACCGCCAGCAGCAGCAGCCCGACCAGGCTGCACCCCATCGCCACGGGCAGCGAGAACGGCTGCGGCCGCCGGTCCGTCACCAGGCCAACCACCGGCTGCAGCATCGAGGCGGTGAGCTGGAAGGCCAGCGTGATCAGCCCGATCTGGCCAAAATCCAACTGATAGGACTGCTTCAGGATCGGGTAGATCGCCGGCACCAGCGACTGGTTCATGTCGTTGAGCAAGTGGCAGGTCGAGAGCGAGATCAGGATGGCAAAGGTGGTGTTGGTGTCGGCCGACGCCGCGGGCCGGTTGACCAGGACCTGCCCCGCCGGCTGGCCTGCCGCAGCCATCGTGTTCTCGCTCACGGTCGTATTGCTCACATTTCAGTGATTGATTTTTGCATTATGCAGGGTTCGGCGCATCCGACCTATGCAGCATGGTTCTGCCTGCCACGCGCTTTGCCCGAATCAGTCCACTCGACGCGCCACAATATGCCGCAATGTGTGAATAGGGTCACCTCCGTGAAGGGAAATTCGTGGCTTAATTCACTCCCGTTCAATAGTTTCGAGCGATACTGTTTGGCCGGGTGGCTGGGAGGTTGGCGATGATGGTACGTAAGCATGACTCAAATTCCGGCTCTCCCGGTCGGCGCGCCTTCTTCGTGCCTGTCGCATGGATCGTCGCGTTGCTCGCCAGCTACTGGGTGCTGGTGGACTGGCAGACGGTGCCGATGCTGATCTCGGAGGCGTTCGCAGCGATACGCTGATCGAAGGTTTTGACTATTCGACGGCGATCGAAGGGTTTGACTTTATACGAACCGGCGGAAGCACTGACGTACGGCCAAGGTGGCATGCGCCCCTCGTGTCATGGCCGGCGAAGGCCGGCCATCCACGACTTTGCCGCGTGCAACAAGGGAAAGTCGTGGGTGGCCGGCCTTCGCCGGCCACGATACGAGGCGCGGTAGGTGCGATCAGATTGAGAGTCAGTCTTTCGGGCGCTTGCTATTGGATGGCGATCGACGGTTTTGACCATTCGACGGCGATCGAAGGGTTTGCCTATTCGGCGGGGCCAGGCGCCAGATCCGCTTCGGTGTCGGCGTTGATGTCCTCCAGTGACCGTCCGGCGGTTTCCGGGATCAGCAGCATCGTGCAGATCGCGCCTAGGACGGAAACACCGGCAAGCAGCCAGATCACCCCGGTCTCGCCGATCACGCCGAACAGCACGGGGAACAGGAAGGCGGCGATCGAGGCGCCGATGCGTCCGCCCACCACGGTGACCGACTGGCCGATGGTGCGGATGCGGGTCGGACTGAGTTCGACTCCCAGGATGCCGGCGCCGGCCACCGTGCTGGGCCCCGCGGTGATCAGCAGGCTGTAGAGCCCGAACAGCAGCATGCCGAAGGCCGGGACGGCCATCGCCTCGTCGTGCAGGCCGGCGAACAGGCCCAGCAGGGCGGCCCCGCCGATGAAGCCCCAGGTCTGCAGTTGCTTGCGGCCGATCCGGTCGATCATCGCGACGCCGAGCAACGCGCCGGGAATGACGAACACGAACGAGGTGATCAGCGAGAAGGTCGTGGGTGCCAGGCCAAGTCCCTGCGCGATCAGCGACGGGCCGAACAGGATGCCGGAGTAGACGACGATATCGAACAGCAGCCACAGCAGGGCGGCGCCGAAGATGGGCCGCGCGTGCTGCGAAAACACCTCCTGCCAGTCGCGCCGGTCGAGCAGGGGTGAAGTTGCGGGGGCGGTGCCGGCGATGTGGCGCACGACCTGGTTGGCGCTCGCGGTGTCGCCGGCGAGGCGGCTGAGAAAGCGCGCCGTCTCCGGCATCTTGCGTCGCAGATAGAGCACCGAGATCGCCGGGACGCAGCCGAACGCCAGCACCAGGCGCCAGCGCAGCGCGGGATCAACGTGCAGTGCGCCGAGCAACAGCGACAACAGCGCGGCGGCAGCGGCACCGGTCGGCCACATGACGCCGAAGCCGAGCCCGATCTTCTTGCCGCGATCGCGCCGGTTGGCATGTTCCGCCATGATGGTGGGCGACAGCACGTAGTCGGCGCCGATGCCGATGCCGAGGATGAAGCGGATGCCGATCAGGCTCCACAGGTTCGGGGCGAAGGCCTGCGCCAGTGCCATGGTCGCCATTAGCGCGACGTCGAGGCCGTAGAACTTCTTGCGCCCGCGTTGTGCCAGGGCGCCGAAGATCAGCGCGCCAATGGCGGCACCGACCAGGGCCGAGCCGGCGAGCAATCCGCTTTGCAGGCCGGTCAGCTTCGTCACCCCGAATGTCGCGAGCACCAGCGGCAACACGAGGCCGATCGAGGACAGGTCGTAGCCGTCGGTGAACACCCCCATCCCTGTGGTGAACATCGCCAGCCAATGGAAACGCTTGAACGGCTGCTCATCGAGTTCCGCAAAGCCATGTGCGCGCGCCATCGCCGCTGTCTCCCCGTGTCGATTTCGGAGGGGTTAGTCGCGGGGCGTGACAGGACGATTGCAGTCGAGTGAAGCTTCGATGATCGACTGTGGTGATAACCGATAATATTAACCGATACTTAGGGCGGTGTGAAGTATCATCCACCTGTGATGGATATTCTTGCGACTTGTACAATCACCCGGCTTGCGTGGTCCGTCGCAGGACTTCATGCCGCGGGCAGGTCAGCGGCGCCACAGACTCGCAGATCCTCGGTTTGCAGCAGCAGCGCGGCGCCCCGGCCCGGTGCGACGACCGGCAGGGTGAGCCGGCGCTGGGCTCCGTCCCAGGTGCCCAGCGGGGTGGCCTCGCGGACGATGCGATATTCCGCGAGTTGCCGGCCGCCGTTCTCGCCGCCTCTGACGGGCGTGGTGCGCTGCGGATCGTAGGTGACCAGCAGGGCGGACACCGGCCGGCCGGCGGGTCCGGTTTCGGCGACCACCCCGTCCTCCGAGCGTCGCAGGGACACGGGCACCGCGGCGTCGCCGGCCGTGCCGATTGCCGCGCGGACCGCGGCGGCGTCCGAGCCGACCACGATGCGCGTGCCGTTCACCACCAGGGCCGGCGTGTAGACCTCGTCGCCCAGGTGCTTCGCGTAGGTGCTCTGGCGTTGGGTCGCGAGGGGGCTGGAATACGGATCGTGCCAGCCGAGCCCGTTCCAGTAGTCCACGTGCCAGGCGAGCGCGATGATGCCGGGCTGCTGCGCCAGCCGCCCGAGCAACGCGTCGGCCGGCGGACAGGAGGAGCAGCCTTCGGAGGTGAACAGCTCCAGGACGGTTGGCGAGGGAGTGGCGGCACGGACGCGCCCGGCCAGGCTGGTTGCGGCTGTTGCCAGGAGGAATGAGCGTCGGTGCATGGCCGTCTCCGGTTGGGTTGCAGCCGTTGGACTCACCTGCACCGCGGGACGTTACAACGACCTCTCCCGCTTCGCGGGAGAGGTCGAGACGCGAAGCGGCGAGGGTGCGGGTGATCGGGTCGGCACACTGCATAAGAACGCCGCGTGCCGACCCGATCACCCTCACCCGGCGCTTTGCGCCGACCTCTCCCGCCGAAGGCAAGAGAGGTTTAGAAGCTCACAGCGTCCCGCCGCGCCGTCCCGCCATCGCGCCCAGCCGCAGCCGCAGCGCATTGAGCTTGATGAAGCCTTGGGCGTCGACCTGGTCGTACGCGCCCTGATCATCCTCGAACGTGACCACTTTCTGCGAATACAGGCTGTTCGGCGATTCACGCCCGATCACCGTCGCATTGCCCTTGTAAAGTTTCAGCCGCACCCGGCCGGTGACGCTGTGCTGGCTGGTATCGATCAGCGCCTGCAGCATCCGCCGCTCCGGGCTGAACCAGAAGCCGTTGTAGATCAGCGTTGCATAGCGCGGCATCAGCTCGTCCTTCAGATGCGCCGCCTCGCGATCCAGCGTGATGCTTTCGATACCGCGGTGCGCCGCCAGCAGGATGGTGCCGCCGGGGGTCTCGTAGACACCGCGATTCTTCATGCCGACGAAGCGGTTCTCCACCATGTCCAGCCGGCCAATGCCGTTCACCTTGCCGAACTCGTTCAGCTTGGTCAGCAACGTGGCCGGCGACAGGCGCACGCCATCGATCGCCACCGGATCGCCATGCTCGAAATCAATCGAGATGACGGTCGCCTTGTCCGGCGCATCCTCGGGACTGACCGTGCGCTGATAGACGATGGAGTCGGCTTCGACAGCCGGGTCTTCCAGGACTTTGCCCTCCGACGACGAGTGCAGCATGTTGGCGTCCACGCTGAACGGAGCCTCGCCGCGCTTGTCCCTGGCGATAGGGATCTGGTTTTGCTCGGCGAATTCCAGCAGCCTGGTGCGGCTGGTCAGGTTCCACTCGCGCCACGGTGCGATGATCTTGATGTCAGGCTTCAGCGCGTAATAGCTGAGTTCGAAACGCACCTGGTCGTTGCCCTTGCCGGTCGCGCCGTGTGCCACCGCGTCGGCGCCGGTGAGTTCGGCGATCTCGATCTGGCGCTGCGCGATCAGCGGGCGGGCGATCGAGGTGCCCAGCAGGTATTGACCTTCATACAACGCGTTGGCGCGGAACATCGGAAAGACGAAGTCGCGCACGAAGGTCTCGCGCAGGTCGTCGATGAAGATCTCCTTCACGCCGGCGTTCTCGGCCTTCTGCCGCGCCGGGCCGAGTTCCTCGCCCTGGCCGAGATCGGCGGTGAAGGTGACGACTTCGCAGCGATAGGTCACCTGGAGCCAGCGCAGGATCACGCTGGTGTCGAGGCCGCCGGAATAGGCGAGCACGACCTTCTTGACGTCTTTCACCGGCATAACGGCGACCTTTCGCGGCGGCTGGATGGTGGGGTGGGAGTAACGCCGGGGCAGGGGGCACGCAAGGCGGACTGGTCCGGGGCTATCGAGTGAAGGAAGCAAGGCCAGGGGCTCCGCCCTTGGCGGGTCCAGGGCAGAGCCCTGGCCTTGCTTCCTTCACCCGATTGCCCTGGGCTCAGTCAGCACCTCGGATGCCTGCGATGCCTCGCCGTCCCCGGCGATCACCACCACGCTCGCCGCGGCATCCTTGCCGGTCAAGAAATGGCCAAGCCCGCTGCAGAAATAGCTGTTGCACACGTCGGATCGCAGCTCGCGCGGCAAAGTGCAGCCCTCCGGCCCATGAAACACGCAGGACTCCCGATAGCCGGCGGGCGGCACACGCTCGCTGTAAAGCCGCAGCACGGCGCGCGCATCCAGCTCGGGCCGCGCGCGCCGCACCCGCGCCATCGCGCGCTCATCGAGATAGGCATGTTCCTCGCCGCCCTTGCAGCACCAGCCCTTGCACAGCCGGCAGGCGGTGCGCGCCACCTCGCCGGCGAAACCCTCCGGCTCCGGCCGCACCGGCGAGGCCGACCGGTCCGGGCGCTTCATCTCCCGCTCCGCGCGCATCGATGCCACGAGGTGCTTGCGCAGCCGCCGCACCCGATCAGCGGAGACCGGTTCCAGCTTCTTGCGGTTCAGCGGCACCTTGACGGCGCGGCTGCCGTCCACCGCTTCTCCGTCACCAGTCGATGCCGAGACATATAGCGTTGTCATGCAAGGTTCCGCGCCACGCACCAAGGTGGCATCCTGCCCTGGCACAGGCAAGGAATCCCCGGTGGACAGCGGTATCCCGATCATCCTGGACTGCGACCCCGGCACCGACGACGCGCTCGCACTGCTGCTGGCGCTGGCGTCGCCGGAACTCGACGTGCTGGCGGTCACCGCCGCCGGCGGCAATGTCGGGCTGGACCTGACGCTGGCCAACGCGCTGGCGATCACCGCGCTGGCAGGCTCC
>DATHNI010000006.1:0-11062 GCA_035486135.1 Acetobacteraceae bacterium | reverse complement strand
TGTCGGTTTTGGCCATCTGTCCCCCGGGTTTGCCGCTGCCGGGGGTCAGAATGGGCACGGTTGTCTTAATGTTCGGTGCACAATTGGCCGCCGTCGCGGCATGCGCCACGCTTTTCCTCCGGCCAGCCCAGTCCGCGGCCGGCCCGGGGATGGGACCGGGCCAGCGAAAGCCCTTGACCGGTCTATGACCTGATACAGTCTGTACCGCGCCGAACGCGTGAGCTTGTCATTCGCCCCGGTTCGCCCGATATACGCCGTGTCCGGACAGCACAGGTCCGGTTTATCCCCCGATCGTGAGGTCAGGCAGCCAGCCATGTTCATCGAGACCGAAGGCACGCCCAATCCCGCCACCCTGAAGTTCCTCCCCGGTCGCTACGTGATGGAGGCCGGCACCGCCGACTTTGCCTCCCCCGTCTCGGCCGAGCGCAGTCCGCTTGCTGCCGCGCTGTTCGATCTGCCTGGGGTCGCCCGCGTGTTCCTGGGCAACGACTTCGTCACCGTCACCAAGACCGATGAGATCGACTGGCCGGCGCTGAAGCCCCAGATACTGGCCTCCATCATGGAGCACTTCGTCGCCGGCCGACCGACCATCGAAGGTGACGCGGCCGAGCTGGACGAGGAGGACGTCGATCCCGCCGACCAGGAGATCGTCGATCAGATCAAGGAACTGCTGGACACACGGGTGCGCCCGGCGGTGGCCGGCGACGGCGGAGATATCGTGTTCCGCGGCTATCGCGACGGCGTCGTCCGCCTGCACATGCAGGGTTCATGCTCGGGCTGCCCATCCTCGCGTGCCACGCTGAAGCATGGCATCGAGAACATGCTGCGCCACTACGTGCCGGAAGTGGTCGCGGTGGAGCAAGTGGAACTCTGACCGGAGGCAGTTGACGCGGACGGGCGGGGTTTCCACGTTGCGCCGCAACGTCCACGTCTGACCCGGGAGTAGAGTGATGTCGATCGACGCCAGCGGGCTCGACCTGCTGTTCCGCGAAGCGCGTACCCACAACAAGTTCACCGACGAGCCGATCTCCGACGAAACTCTGCACGAACTGTACGAGACCCTGAAGTGCGGCCCGACCTCCGCCAATTGCTCGCCGGCACGGTTCCTGTTCCTGCGGACCAAGGAAGCCAAGGAGCGGCTGGCTCCGGCGCTGTCGTCGGGCAACCTGGCGAAGACCATGGCGGCGCCGGTGACCGTGATCGTCGCCTACGACCCGGGCTTCCACGAGAAGCTGCCGCAGCTATTTCCGCACAATCCGGACGCACAGTCGTGGTTCACCAGCAACGACGCGCTGGCCGCGACCACGGCATTCCGCAACGGCACGCTGCAGGGTGCCTACCTGATCATCGCAGCGCGGGCGATGGGGCTGGATACCGGGGCGATGTCGGGCTTCGACAACGACAAGGTGGACAAGGAATTCCTGGCCGATCGCGGCTGGCGCTCGAATTTCCTGGTCAACCTCGGCCGCGGCGACTGGGAGGGCGTTTTCCCGCGGTCACCCCGTCTCAGCTTCGAGGAAGCCTGCGTCCTGCTGTAGCGGTCCCGTCGAGTTGAATCCTCTCCCGCCCTTGCGGGAGAGGGTAGCGTGAGGGTGATGCGTGCGGCATGCGACGCCCTCACCCTACCCTCTCCCGCAAGGGCGGGAGAGGGAGTATCGCGCGGTATGCTGATTCTTGCCCTCGATTCCGCACTGGCGCGTTGCTCCGTCGGCCTGGTGACCGATGGTGTGCTGCGCGGCGGCCGCCAGCAGGAGGCCGGGCGAGGCCAGGCCGCCCTGCTGCCGGTGATGACCGCCGCCGTGCTTGATGAGGCCGGCATCGCCGCGACCGATCTCGATCTGATCGCGGTGACCGTCGGGCCAGGCAGCTTCACTGGCATCCGCGCCGGCTTGGCCCTGGCGCATGGCATCGCGCTCGGCGCCGGCGTCCCGGTGGTGGGCGTGACCGTCGGCGAGGCGCTGGCCGACGCCCTGCCGCATCTGGGCGTGCGGCAACTTTGGACGGCAATCGATAGCCGCCGCGGCCGCATCTTTCTGGAAACGCACGGGCTCGCACAGCACGGGCTGGAACAGCGCGGGCCCGAACAGCACGGACCGCAGCAAAACGGCACGATCGTGGCATACGCGCTGGACAGCCTGCCGCGCAGCGACAGCCCCGTCGCGGTGGCCGGCGACGCGGCGGTCGCGGTCGCGGCGAGGCTGGCGGCACGCGACACCGACGTGATGCTGACGGACGCAAGGCTCCCGACCGCGCGCCATATCGCCGTGGTGGGCGCCCGCCGCCTCGCCGGGGACTTGCCGCCGCGGCCTGCCCAGCCACTCTATGTCGATCCGCCCGAGGCGCGTCTGCCGCAGGGCGGGTTGCGTCCGGCCCCGTTGTGATGACCGATGGGACGACCAGAGGGATGACCGTCGCGCTCCAGCGCGCCACCATGGTGCATGTTGCCCCGCTGGCGGCGATCCACGCCGCCGCCTTCCCGCGGCGCGAAGCCTGGGGCGTCGACGCGATCGCGCTGCAACTCGCCATGCCCGGCGTGTTCGGCCTGCTGCACCCGCTCGGCGGGATGATCCTGGCGCGGGTCACCGAGGATGAAGCGGAAATCCTGACCCTGGCAGTCGCCCCGGAAAGCCGCCGACAGGGCGTGGCGGGAGTTCTGCTCGCCGGCGCAATGGCCGAGGCGCGCGCGCAAGCGGCGCGGACCATGGTGCTGGAGGTCGCGATCGGCAACGCCGCCGCCCGTGCGCTGTATCAGCGCGCCGGGTTCGTCGAGGCCGGCCGCCGGCCGCGCTACTATGCCGACGGCGGGGATGCGCTGATCCTGCGGGCGCATCTCGCATAGGACCTGCCTCAGGACCACGTATGGGCGCGCGACGGACCGCGGCGCACTTCCGCGGCCGGCGTTTCCTTGTCGCGGGATGGGACCAAAGGTGGATGGACGGACAAGCCGATTTCGCCGCGCGGGCGGCACACAGCGACCACTTCGACGGGGAACGGTTCTTCAACCCGCACGCCCCGCGCGGCAAGAGCCTCCAGGACGTGCGCCGCTGGCGGCACGAGCGCCGGAAGGAGCCCTGGCCAAGGCATGTCGAGGACCCGCCCTTCCCGCCGCCGGTGCGCGCCGCGGCCGACCACATCTCGGCGACATTCATCGGCCACTCGACATTCCTGGTGCAGTTGGGTGGCATCTGCGTGCTGACCGACCCGATCTGGTCAACCCGCTGCAGCCCGGTATCGTTTGCCGGTCCGCGCCGCGTGCGGCGCCCGGGGCAGAGCCTCGATGCGCTGCCCGGCGTGGACCTGTTGCTGGTCACGCACAACCACTACGACCACATGGACCTGCCGACGTTGCGCCGGGTGCGGCGACGCTGGGCACCGCCGACGGCAACCGGACTGCGCAATGCACGCCACCTCGCGAAGGCGGGCATCCGATCCGCGGTCGAACTCGACTGGTGGCAAAGCACCGAGCTCGCCGGCGCACGGGTCACCTACGTGCCGGCCCAGCACTTTTCATCCCGCACGCTGCATGACCGCAACCACTGCCTGTGGGGCGGGTTCGTCGTCGAGGCAGGCGGGGCCACGGTGTATTTCGCGGGCGACTCCGGGTATTGCCCGCACTTCGCGGAGATCGCGGACCGGTTCCCGCGCATCGATCTCGCGCTGCTGCCGATCGGGGCCTACGAGCCTCGCTGGTTCATGCGACAGCAGCACGTGGACTCGGAGGAGGCGGTGCGCGCGCACATGGACCTGCGGCCGAGGCGCAGCCTGGCGATGCATTTCGGCACGTTCCAATTGACCGACGAAGCGATCGATGCGCCGGTGCTGGCGCTGCGGAGCGCGCGGGCCAAAGCCGGACTCGAGGCGCGGGATTTCGATGTTCTCGGGTTTGGGGAAACCCGGGAATACGAGACGATCGGGTGAAGGAAGCAAGGCCAGGGGCTCTGCCCTCTGCAAGCGGGCACGTTGGTAACACTCTAGACCGGGCAGAGCCCCTGGCCTTGCTTCGATCGCTTCCTGCCGCTTGCGCGTCCATGCCGGCCTGCGCCACCTTGCCGCCCCCCATGCCCCGCCAACCCCGCCCTGATTCCTCCCCTGCCGAGTCGAAGCCCGGCCGCACCCGCGCACCGCGCCGCCGAGCCGCCAAGGCCGCGGAGCAGCGGACGCAGTTGCACGCACTGGCCCCGGAGGAGGCCTTCGCGCCGCTGATCACCGAGCGCCTGATCCTCCGTCCGCTGCTGCCGCACGACGCCGAGCCGCTGCACCGCCTGGTCAACGACTGGGAAGTGACCCGCAACCTCGCGGTCGTGCCGTTCCCCTATCCGCGCCCGCTGGCCGACGACTGGATCGCCTCCACAGCCCGCGAGCTCGCCGCCGGCGTTGCCTACAACCTCGCCATCACCGGCCGTGACGGCGACCAGGAAATCCTGGTCGGCGTGGTCGGGCTGCGGCTCGACGCCAAGGCCCGCCTCGCCACACTGGGCTACTGGGTCGGCCGGCGCTTCTGGAGCCACGGCGTCGCGACCGAGGCCGCCGGCCGCGTCGTGCGCTGGAGTTTCGCCAATCTCGGCATCGACCGCATCCTGGCCGACGTGGCCACCGACAATCCCGCCTCGGCCGCGGTGCTGCGCCGTATCGGCTTCCGGCAGACCGGCGAGGGAATGAAACACTCCGTCGCACGCGGCGGCGAAGGACCGGTGTGGCACTTCGAGGCCACCCGCGACGACGTATTCGGCATCCCCGGCGCGGACAGCGCCGAGCCCGGCACCAGGCCGACGCTGCTGGTCGCGGCCTGCGCGCTGATCGACAGCGATGGCCGCGTGCTACTGGCACGCCGCCCGGAGGGCAAGACGATGGCCGGCCTATGGGAATTCCCCGGCGGCAAGCTGCATCCCGGCGAGACGCCGGAGGTCGCGCTGATCCGCGAGCTGAAGGAGGAACTCGGTATCGACGTGTCCGCTGCCTGCCTGGCGCCGTTCGCGTTTGCCTCGCACGCCTATGAGCGGTTCCATCTGCTGATGCCGTTGTATCTCTGCCGCCGCTGGAAGGGCGTTGCGATGCCGCGGGAGAACCAGACGCTGAAATGGGTGCGCCCGGCGCAGTTGCCCGACTACGATGTGCCGCCGGCCGACAAGCCGCTGATTTCCATGCTGCGCGATTTCCTTTGAACAGGGGAGCAAGACGATGGCCGCCACCAATCCGACCGCGTGCCTGCTGGTGATCGGCAACGAGGTGCTCTCGGGCCGCACCCAGGATGCCAACATCAGGTTCCTGGCGACCGGGCTGGGCGAACTCGGCATTCCCCTGCGTGAGGTCCGCGTGATTCCCGACGTGCCGCAAACCATCATCGGCACGGTCAACGAGGTGCGGGCGAAGTTCGATTATGTGTTCACGACCGGCGGCATCGGCCCGACGCATGACGACATCACCAGCGAATGCGTCGCCGCGGCGTTCGGCGTGCCGTGGGAACCGCATCCGGTGGCCTGGGCGCGCATGGAAAAGTCGTATCCGCCCGGCGGGTTCAACGCGGCGCGGCAGCGCATGGCAACGATGCCTCGGGGCGCGACGCTGATCGACAACGCGCTGTCGGTGGCTCCGGGTTTCCAGATCGGCAACGTGTACGTGATGGCGGGCGTGCCGCGCGTCATGCAGTCGATGTTCGAGTGGCTGGCGCCGCGCTTGCAGGGCGGCCCGAAGATCCAGTCGCGCGCGGTGCACGCGATTTCCCTGCCGGAGGGCGTGATCGCCGAGGGTCTGGGTGCGATCCAGGCGAAGTATCCGCAGATCGACCTCGGCAGCTATCCATTCTACCGGCCGGGCGGCAACGGCGTGGCGCTGGTCGCCAAGGGCACCGACGTCGCGGCGGCCGAGGCGGCGATCGCGGAAGTCACCGCGCTGATTACGGGGTTTGGCAAGGTGCCGATCCCGGGGGAGCCGGAAGCGTAGCGCGATCGGGCGGCATCGCGAGGTGCGAAGCAATGCAGCCATCTCCCGCCTCGAGACGGCAAGACCGAGGGGCCGGATTGAACCGGCGAACGGCGGTGCTGGGTGTCGATCCCGCGCTGAGGGTCAAGGCCGGTGCGATCGCCCTGTCTATCTTCCTCCTGCTACACCACGCGTCGCCTGCACGGGCCGAGTTCACCCTGTCAGTGACCGAGGCCGGACGCGGTTCGCGGGACGATGGCCCGGCCTATCCCGCGGCGTGCTCCAAAATCGCCTGCCGGGCGACCCTTCCAATCCACGTTGGCGTTGACGCATGTATCTTGAACGTCTGGCTTGGCGCGCCAACACGCAATGGAATGGGCGGCATCAGATTTGTGGCCGGGCCATGCCGATCGGGGCGGCAGGTATCGATACCTGATGGTGTGGCCACAACCGCGTATCGCCTGGATCGGTTCGGAGCGACGAGCAGTACCTACGAACTTCAATTCCTGATCCATGAAGCCAGTGGCGACTTCGTCAACTCCGTCGAAGTTGGTGCTGTCCGTCTGGACGTTATCTGCACTGAGGCGACGCCGAATGCCGCGGCGAGGTAGGTGCGGGTCAATGGTTCACTTCTGCCGCAACGCCTCGCGGATTACCTGCGGCTGCCGGGCAATCGCCTGCACGTAGGCCGCGGCCGGAGCGTCCGGCGCACGCCGGCGCTGCTCCCAGTTCTTCAGGGTGGCGAGCGGGATGCGGAACGCGCTGGAGAATTCGAGTTGCGACATCTGAAGCCGTCGCCGGATCGCTCGCACGTCAGGCGTTTCGACGACATGAACCCGCGCCGCCGAGGCCTTGCCCTCGGCAAACTCGCAGGCCTCCTGCATACCTCGCATCAAGTCCTTGCTGAACTTGTTCAGCTCACCCTCCTCGCTTCTGTCGCATGCTGTGCGTGAGCCGCGCCGCGAACTCCGCCAAAGCCCGGGAACGCGGCCTACGCCGCCCGGACATCCGCCATGAAGGTGCTCACGTCGCCCGACAATCGCTCGGCCTGTTTCGACAGATCGGCTGCCGCGGTCAGCACGCTCCCCGCGGCCGCCCCCGCTTCGCTCGCCGCCTGGCTCACGCCGCCGATGCCCGCGCATACCTCCTGCGCCGCCTGGGTCGTCCGCCGCACGTGGCGCGCGATCTCGGACGTGGCCGCGCCCTGTTCCTCGATGGCCGAGGCAATGGTGCTGGCGATCGCGCTGACGCCCTCGATGGTGGCGGAAATGCCTCGGATGGCATCGGCCGCCTCCCTGGTCGCGGCCTGGATCTGGACGATCTGCGCCTCGATCTCCTGCGTCGCCTTGCCGGTCTGTGCGGCGAGGCTTTTGACCTCCGACGCCACCAGGGCGAAACCCTTCCCGGCCTCGCCGGCCCGCGCCGCCTCGGTCGTGGCGCTCAGCGCCAGCAGGTTGGTCTGGCTCGCAATGTCGGCGATCAGGCCGACCATAGCGCCCATCTTCTCGGCACAACCGGCCAGTGCGTGCACGATCGTATCGGTGCGCCTGGCGTCCTCGGCCGCCTGGCAGGTGATTCTTGACGACTGCGCGACCTGGCGGCTGATCTCGCCGATCGAGGCGGTCAGCTCCTCGGCGGCCGACGCCACCGTCTGCAACCCGGTACCGGCTTGCTCGGCGGCCGAGGCGACGGCAGCGGCCTGCTGATTGCCCTGGTTCGCTGCCCCGGTCATCGACCGCGCCGTCATCTCCAACTGTGCGGCGCCGGAGGCGAGCATTGCCACCAACCGGCCGATCTTGTCCTCGAAACCGTCCGCCATCCTGCGCAGCGCCCCGTTTTGCTCCGAAGCGGCCTGAAGCCCGGCCTTGCCCTGCGTCGCCCCTGGGTGTTCAGCCGTGACCATGGCGTCCTTGAACACCTGCACCGCCCGTGCCAACGCGCCCATTTCGTCACGCCGGCCAAGCTCGGGGACACGGACGGTCAGATCGCCGGCCGCCAGCCGGGTCATGGCCGCCGTCAACCGATCGAGCGAACCGGCGATGGTCCGCTCTACCCGCCAGACGGCGAGGATTGTCAGCAGCAGCATTGGCCCGCCGGCCGCGGCGCCGGCGGCGATCGAGGCGATCACAGCCAGGCAGGCCAGCCCGGCCACCAAGGTGAGCAGCGTGCGGAGTTTGAAGCGGCTGAGGAGGTTCATGACATCGGACGCTCTTGGGGCAAACAGGTCTGCCTGCTGCCTTAGCGCCGACAGATGGATAATTCGTGAATTACGGCCGCTCCTGCCGGCCGTGTCATTGCGAGTTTGCCTGCCGGCCGCCGGCCGACCCGCCCTGGATTCAACCGCGACGCCGCCGCGCGAAGGACACTCGCCCTTCTTGAAGGGTCGGGGGGAGGGTATGTGCCGCAGGGGAGGGGGCGCGGCATTCCCGGCCTGTCGAGTGGCGGCAGGCTGGTCAGGCTGATGGTTGCTTCTCCGGACCAAGCCGGCTTTTGTTGCGTGCCCTGCAACGGCAGATAGGGCCAGGGGCCGCCCGCGCCGTGCCGGCGATCCGCGTCCGCTGTTGCGTTCGCGCAATCCCGGTTAATGTCGCCCCCGGCGGTGCCGTCGCACCGCCCAAAGGTGAGGGAAGGGAACGCGGATGATTCGGAGACGAGCAATTATGATCGCGGGTGCGGCTGCGGCGATGGCGGCTGCAAGCCGGCGCCCGGGCGCGGCGGCGGATACGCCCGGCGTGACGGCGACCGAGATCAAGATCGGCAATACGATGCCATACAGCGGTCCGGTCTCGTCCTACAGCCCGATCGGCAAGATCGAGAGCGCGTTTTTCAAGATGGTGAATGACCAGGGCGGGGTCGCCGGCCACCAGATCAATTTCATCTCGTTGGATGATGGCTACAGCCCTCCCAAGACGGTGGAGGACGTGCGGCGCCTGGTGGAGGAAGAGCAGGTTGCGTTTTTGTTCAATACGCTGGGGACGCCGACCAACTCGGCGATCGTGCGCTATCTGAACCAGAAGAAGGTGCCGCATTTGTTCGTTGCGACCGGCGCGGCGAAGTGGGGCGACCAGAAGGACTATCCGTGGACCACCGGCTTCCAGCCGGACTACCGGACCGAAGCGCAGATCTATGCGAAATACATTCTGAAGCAGAAGCCAGATGCGAAAGTCGCGGTGCTGTATCAGAACGACGATTTCGGCAAGGACTACCTGGTGGGGCTGAAGGCGGTGTTCGGCGACCGCTACGCGAAGATGGTGACCGAGGCTACCTATGAACCGACGGACCCGACGATCGACAGCCAGGTCGCGACGTTGCAGGCCTCGGGGGCCGACGTGCTGGTGGTGGCGGCCGCGCCCAAGTTCGGCGCCCAGGCAATCCGCAAGGTTTACGACCTCGGCTGGAAGCCGATGTTCTTCATGACCAACGTGTCGATTTCGGTGGCGTCGGTGCTGACGCCGGCCGGGCCGGAAAAAGCTATCGGCATGATCAGCACCGGCTACCTGAAGGACCCGACCGACCATCAATGGGACAACGATGCCGGCATGCAGGAATGGCGCGGCTTCATGGCCAAGTACATGCCCGGCGCCGACCTGACAGATGCGAACTACGTGTATGGCTATGCGGCGGCGAAGACGATGTTGCAGGTGCTGAAGCAGTGCGACGGCAACTTCTCGCGCGAGAACGTGATGAAGCAGGCGGAGAACCTGCACGATCTCGAACTTCCCACATTGCTCCCCGGCATCAAGGTGAGCACCAGTCACACCGATCATCGGCCGATCAAGGCGATGCAACTGGAGAAGTGGGACGGCAAGACCTGGGTGTTGTTCGGGGACATTATCGAGGCGACGAGTACCTGATAGGCTTTTGTCCGGGCGGCATTGTCGCCGCCCGTTGTCCAGGGAAGGGAAATGCGAATGCTTGGGAGACGAGCAATACTGGCGGCTGGCACGGCCGCGGCGGTGACGGCTGGAGGTTGGCGGCGTGCCGCGGCGGAAGACACACCCGGCGTAACGGCGACCGAGATCAAGATCGGCCACACCAATCCGTATAGCGGACCGGCCTCGGCTTACAGCGCGCTCGGCAAGCTGGAGCAAGCCTATTTCAACAAGATGGTGAACGAGCAAGGCGGCGTCGCCGGGCACAAGATCAATTTCATTTCGTTGGATGACGGCTACAGCCCGCCGAAGACGGTGGAGGATATTCGTCAGCTTTTGGAGGAAGACAAGGTCGCGTTCACCTTCAATACGCTGGGGACGCCGACCAACAGCGCGATCGAGCGCTACATGAACCAGCACAAGACGCCGATGCTGTTCGTCGCGACCGGTGCCGACAAATGGGGCAACTACCAGCAGTTTCCCTGGACCATCGGGTGGCAGCCCAGCTACCGCACGGAAGCGCAGATCTACACGAAGTACATGCTGAAGGAGAAGCCGGGCTTCAAGCTGGGGATTCTTTATCAGAACGACGACTTCGGCAAGGACTATCCGGCCGGCGTGAAGGACGTGCTTGGCGACAAGTATGCCAAGATGGTGGTCGAGGCGACCTATGAAGTGACCGATCCCACGATCGATAGCCAGGTCTCGCAGTTGCAGTCATCGGGCGCCGATATCCTGCTGGTCGTTGCCACGCCGAAATTCGCGGCGCAGGCGATCCGCAAGGTGCACGACCTGAACTGGAAGCCGATGTTCTTCATGACCAACGTGTCGATTTCGGTCGGCGCCGTGATCAATCCGGCCGGCCCGGAGAATTGCATCGGCATGATCAGCGCGGGGTATTTGAAGGATCCCACCGACCATCAGTGGGACAATGACGCCGGCATGAAGGAATGGCGCGCGTTCATGAACAAGTATCTGCCGGGTGCTGACCAGACCGATGGCGGCTATATCGCGGCCTATGCCGTCAGCGACACGATGCTGAAGGTGCTGAAGCAGTGCAACGGTGACTTCTCGCGCGAGAACATCATGAAGCAGGTCACCAACCTGAAGAACCCGGGCAACCCGCTGCTGCTGCCGGGCATCGAGATCAATACCAGCCCGACAAACTACCACCCGATCAAGGCGATGCAGTTACAGAAGTGGACCGGCAAGACGTTCGAGTTGTTCGGCGACGTGATCGTCGGCACGTAGCTGCCTTAATAACCTCTCCC
>DATHNI010000005.1:0-6326 GCA_035486135.1 Acetobacteraceae bacterium | reverse complement strand
CGATGGTGAACGGCGCGTTGATGGGATGCGGTTCGTCGCGCGCGATGGTCCAGGCGAAGACATGCGCCGATCCCGGCGTGGCCTTGAAGCCGCCGGTGCCCCAACCGCAATTGACGTAGAGGCCGGGCACCGGCGTGCGCGCGATGATGGGCGAGCGGTCCGGCGTCACATCGACGATGCCACCCCAGTTGCGCAGCATGCGCAGCCGCCGGAACTGCGGAAACAGCTCGCAGATCGCTTCCAGTGCATGCGTGCTGATGTGCAGGCCGCCGCGCTGCGTATAAGAGGTGTAGGCGTCGGTGCCAGCGCCGATCACCATCTCGCCCTTGTCGGATTGCGAGATATAGGCGTGGATCGCGCTCGACATCACGACGCAGGGCAGCACCGGCTTGACCGGCTCCGATACCAGCGCCTGCAGGGGAAAACTCTCCAGCGGCAGGCGCACGCCGGCCATCGCCAGCACCACACTGGAATGTCCGGCGGCAACCACGCCGATCTTGCGTGCGGCGATGGTCCCGCGCGTGGTCTCCACCCCGGTCACCGCGCCGGACGACGCATCGCGATGGATCGCCGTGACTTCGCAGTTCTGCACGATATCGACACCCAGGGCGCTGGCGGCGCGCGCATAACCCCATGCCACGGCATCGTGCCGCGCTATGCCGCCGCGACGCTGCAACGACGCGCCCAGCACGGGGTAGCGCAGGCCGGACGAAATATTCAGCGGCGGACAAAACTGCCGCGTTTGTTCTGGCGTCAGCCATTCGTTGTCGATGCCGGCCAGGCGGTTGGCGTGCACGTGACGCCGCAGCACGCGCATGTCGGCTTCGTTATGCGCCAGCATCAGCACGCCGCGCGGCGAATACATCACGTTGTAGTTCAGTGCCCGCGCCAGGCCTTCCCAAAGTTTCAGCGCGTGTTCGTACAGCGCCGCACTCGCATCCTGCAGGTAGTTGGAACGGATGATGGTGGTGTTGCGTCCGGTGTTGCCGCCGCCAAGCCAGCCCTTCTCCAGCACCGCGACGTTGCGGATGCCATGTTCGGCCGCGAGATAGTACGCGGTCGCCAGCCCATGCCCGCCGGCCCCGACGATCACCACGTCGTACGCGGATTTTGGTTCCGGCGAGCGCCATTGTTCCGGCCAAGCATTGCCGGTGAACGCGTGCCGCAACAGGGTGGCGAAGGAGAATCGCAAACCAGCCTCGATGGATGACGGGCCGCGATAGTTGTTCGCCACCGCTTCCGGCGCAAGCCTCCGCGCTTGCGTACGCGCCGCATCTCCCGCACGATGGCGTCACCCACTCGCACGGAGCCCCGCATGTCCGCCGCCCTGCAATTGACCCGACCCAACATGAGCGATGCCGAATGGCAGACGCGCTGCGACCTGGCCGCGCTGTATCACATCGTCAACTATTTCGGCTGGACCGACACGATCAACACCCATATGTCCGCCCGCATTCCCGGCGAGCAGGAGCATTTCCTCATCAACCGCTATGGCGAGATGTTCGACGAGGTCACCGCGTCGTCGCTGATCAAGATGGACATGGATGGCAACGTGCTCGGCGCTGCCGGCAAGTTCAACAACGCCGGCTTCACCATCCATAGCGGCGTTTACAAGGCGCGGTCCGACGCCAACTGCGTCCTGCACACCCACACTCGTGCCGGTGCCGGCATTTCATTGCTCGATCGCGGCCTGCGCCCGATCAGCCAGGACGCTCTGCATGTGTTGGACGACGTCGCGTATCACTCGTACGGCGTGCCCGCGTCGGTAGAGGAGTGCGAGGCGCTCGGCCGCACCTGCGCGCATGGCAGTTGCGTGGTGCTGCTGAACCACGGCCTGCTGACCTTTGGCCCGACGATCCACGGCGCGCTGATGCGGTTGTACATGATGGAGCGGGCCTGCGAACTTGAACTGATCGCCCGCACGATGGACGCGCCGCCGGTGATGGTGGAACCCTATGTCGTGCAGAAGGCAGCCGAGCGGATGCAGAAGATCCGCAACACCGAAGGCTACGGTTTGATGGAATGGAAGGGTCTGGTGCGCACGGTGGAGCGCAAGGGCGCCGACTACCGCCGCTGATCCGCGCGGTTGCCGGTGCGCCGACCATGACACAGGATTAGCGCGGCGCCAGGAATGTCGTCAGGCGAGCGATCTCCGCATCGAGCGCCTGACGAAAATCGCGTCCCTTTGGCGCGGTGCCTGTAAAACCGGTTCTCACGTCCAGCGCGCCATTCGTTACGCTGGCATTAGCCCAGCCGATCACGTCGTCGCCCCACAGCAGCGGCATCGCGTAGTAGCCGAGGCGACGGTCCGCGGCCGGCGTATAGGCCTCGAAGCGGTACTCCCAATCCCACAGCAATGCGAAGCGCCGGCGATCCCAGACCAGCGGATCGAACGGCGCCAGCAAGCGCACCGTGCGCGGCACCTCCATGGCGCGAAGGCCGGGCGGCCAGAGATAGCGCTCGCCGTCCACCTCGCCGCTTTCCAGTTCGCCGGATGCCAACAGGGCGCGCACGGCGTCCGCCGGGTCGCCCAGGTCCGGCACGCCGCGTGACAGCAAGCCGCACGTGGCGCGCAGGCTGCGTTCCGGCAGCGGCGCCAGGATGCGGGTCACCAACAGCACCACGCGGCGTGTGCGTTCGTCACGCGACAGCGGCTCGTCGTGGAGGGGTGCTGGTGCGTAGACTCGGATGCCGTCGCGCCGGTGCGCGACCCTGAGCAATCCGTAATAGTGCAGGTGCTGCAGGGCACGCGTGGTGGCCGCGGACCAGCTTCCCCAGCCGTTCAACGCACGCTCGCGGCCGAATTGCTCTGCCAGGTCGCGCGGGTGGGTGGCGCCGCGGTCCCGCACGAAGGCCAGCACGTCGGCGGCGAGGCCCTCCGGCACGTGGCGGCCACCGTCGCTTTCGGGATCGTGGCGCGGATGCAGCAGGCGCCAGGTGTCGCGCGGCATGATGCCGTAGGCGTAAAGGAAATCCTCCTCCAGCCGCAGCCGGGCAAACTGGCGCTCCAGGTCGCCGGCGCGATAATCGGCGACGCGGTGGCGCAGGATCAAGTCCTGCGCGCGGGCCGGCGCGCGGATCGGATCGGCCTGCACGAAGCCGAGCGCCGCCACCGCGCGCCCGAGCGTCGCCGGCGCGCGAAACGACGCGGCGATGGCCATGCGGCGGAGGCGTGCCTGGGTCGGTGGCTTCGGCATGTTTCGATGCAGCCTAGCAGCACTCTGCTGACAACGTCCTGTCAGCAGCCGATTGTGCCACAGCAAGATCCGCGAAGTCGTGGGACGTGGTGCGTGCTACGGTGCCGCCATCATGGCGACGCAAAGGTTCGTACTGTTCGATACGACAATCGGCCCCTGTGGCATCGCCTGGGGCGCGCGCGGAGTTCTTGGCGTCCAATTGCCGGAACGGGACGTCCACGCCACGCGGGATCGCTTGCAGCGGCGCGTTCCCGACGCCTGCGAGGCAATGCAGCCGCCTGACATCCAGCAGGCAATCGACAGCATCACGGCGCTGCTGCGCGGCGAGGCCCGGGATCTTGGCTTTATCACGCTCGACATGGAGGGCATCCCGCCATTCCGCCAGACCATCTACAGCGTGCTGCGCGGCATCCGGCCGGGCACCACGCTGTCCTATGGCGAAGTTGCAAACCGGCTTGGCGACGGCAGCTCCGCACGCGACGTCGGCGAGGCGATGGGGAAGAACCCGTTTCCGATCATTGTGCCCTGCCACCGCGTCGTAGCGGCCGGCGGCAGGCTTGGCGGATTCTCGGCTGCCGGCGGCGTTACCACGAAGCTACGCTTGCTCAACATCGAGGGCGCGTTAGTGGGAGAGGCGCCAACGCTGTTCGGCACCCTGCCGTTGAGTGCGCCGCCGCGGCGGCGCTGACCGCCGAACGGCGATCAAGTGCCCCTTTGCTGGTTTGCCCGTGCTCATCATCACATTTTGCAGCCGAATCCTGCCCGGCAAAGTCTGCAACCGACCGTTCCAGCCAATCGTCACGCCGGACAGCTATCCGGTCGTTGACGCGTGGCCTCACATCCCGGGCATCAATTCCAACAGCCGCCCCAGGCCCGGAACGATCTCGTCGGCCCGCATGATCCGGAGCATCGCCCAGAGCGCGGCCTGATTGGTCGTGATGACGGGCTTGCCAACCGCACGTTCCCACTCGGATATGAACGTCATCGTCGGAAAATTGCCCCCGGGAACGATGAACACCTCAATTTCAGGCCGATCTGCCCGCACGAGGGCGTCGAGCGCCAGGTCGTGTCCGAGCGTTGGGTAGATGACCGAATCGGTGCCGGAAAAGCTGTCGATCGCGACCACGTCCAGCCCATGTTTGCGTGTGAAATGGCGTTCGAGCAGTTCGAGCACCGGGACCGGATAGGGCGCCACCACAGCGATCCGCCGCGCGCCCAGAGCCCGCACCGCCCAACCGATCGCTCTGGCTGAGGTGATCGCCGGAACTCCGGCCGCCTCGCTCATGCGTCCGATGATTTGCTCGTCAAAGTCGTCAGAAGACAGCCCCGCGGCGGTCTGCGCCAATGCCACCACTTCAACCTTGGCGCTGCCAAGCAGCCGCGCCTGGTAGTCGACATCGGCGTCGCCGCCTCGCGGTATGCTCTCCGCGCCACTGCTGAGCAGCGGGATTCGCGCGACATGGACCTGCAACGACGGGGGCAGCAGCCGGCCATATTCCGTTTCGACGGTGGTGTTTGTCGCTGGCACGAGAACGCCGAAACGATGCATGGTGGTGCCCCCTGTGGTGTCTGGTCGTCGTCGTCAGGGAACGCGAGACGACCCCACCACTACCGCGTCAGCGTCACGCCGGCCCCGATTACCTCCCCAGCGTGGGCATCACATACTCCGCCCCCCGGCGCGCACCACCCGGCCAGCGCTGTGTGATCGCCTTGTAGTGCGTGTAGAACCGGACGCCCTCCGGCCCGTAGATGTGGTGGTCGCCGAACAGCGAGTGCTTCCAGCCACCAAAGGAGTGGAACGCCATCGGCACCGGGATTGGCACGTTCACCCCCACCATGCCGATCTGGATCGCGTTGGCGAAGTCGCGCGCCGCGCCGCCGTCGCTGGTGAAGATCGCAACGCCATTGCCGTATTCATGCGCGTTGATCATCCGCGTCGCACCGGCGAGGTCCGGCGTGCGCACCACCCCCAGCACCGGGCCGAAGATTTCTTCGCGATATATGCGCATGTCGGTGGTCACGCCGTCGAACAGGCAGCCGCCGAGGAAGAAGCCGCTCTCATACCCTTGCAGCTTCAGGTCGCGGCCATCGACCACCAGCTTCGCACCCTCCTTCACGCCGAGATCGACATAGCCCTTCACCTTCTCGCGGTGCTCGCGCGTCACCAGCGGGCCCATCTCGGCGTCAGGATCCACCCCCGGCCCGATCTTCAACGCCCGCACCCGCGGTTCAAGTTTCGCCATCAGCTTGTCGCCCGCCGAGCCCACGGCCACGGCGACCGACACCGACATGCAGCGCTCGCCGGCCGCGCCATAGGCCGCACCCATCAGCGCATCGACCGCGTCGTCCAGGTCGGCGTCCGGCATCACCACCAGGTGGTTCTTCGCCCCACCCAGCGCCTGCACGCGCTTGCCGTGCGCGGTGCCGCCCCGGTAGATCGTTTCGGCGATCGCGGTGGAGCCGACGAAGCTGATCGCGGCGATATCGGGATGCGCCAGGATGGTCTCCACCGCCTCGCGCGCGCCCTGCACCACCTGGAACACGCCCTCCGGCGCGCCGGCCTCGGTCAGCAGGTCGGCCAATTTCAGCGCGGCGGACGGGTCCTTCTCCGACGGCTTCAGGATGAAGCAGTTGCCGCAGGCCAGTGCCACCGGCACCATCCATAGCGGCACCATCAACGGGAAATTGAACGGGGTGATGCCTGCGACCACGCCGAGCGGCTGACGGATCGACCACGCATCGATGCCGGTGCCCACCATGTCGGTGAACTCGCCCTTCAGCAGGTGGGGGATGCCGCAGGCGAACTCGACGACCTCGAGGCCGCGCTGGACCTCGCCATCGGCATCGGACAGCACCTTGCCGTGCTCACTGGTGATGATCGCGGAGAGCTCGCGGCGGTCACGTTCGAGCAGTTCCTTCAGCTTGAACATGACGCGGGCCCGGCGCAGCGGCGGTGTGGCCGCCCAGGCAGGCCAGGCGGCGGTCGCGGCGGCGACGGCCTTGTCCACTTCGGGCGCATCGGCCATGGCGACCTTGCCGGTGACCTCCCCCGATGCGGGATTGAACACGTCCCCGAACTTGCCGCTGGCTCCGGCGACATGCTTGCCGCCAATGAAGTGCCCGATCTCG
>DATHNI010000004.1:0-15080 GCA_035486135.1 Acetobacteraceae bacterium | reverse complement strand
GCAGGTCGTGGGTGGCCGGCCTGCGCCGGCCATGACGCAAGGGTGGCAGCAAGGGACCGGATTGCATGACCTCCCGGATCCGCGACGCACACATCAACCTGTCGCATGGCAGCGGCGGCAAGGCGATGCACGCGCTGATCGACGATGTGTTCCTCGGCGCGTTCGGCAATGGTCGGGGCACGATGGAGGACAGTGCCACCTTGCCGCTGGTGGACATGGTCCGGCATGGCGACCGTCTGGCATTCACCACCGACAGCTACGTTGTGGATCCGCTGTTCTTCCCCGGCGCTGATATCGGCGCACTGGCGGTAGCCGGCACGGTGAACGATCTGGCGGTCAGCGGCGCTCGGCCGTTGTTTCTCTCCTGCGGCATGGTGCTGGAGGAAGGGCTGCCCCTCGAAACGCTGCGTCGGGTCGCGCTCAGCATGCGCCGCATGGCGGACCAGGCCGGGGTGACGATCGTTACGGGTGATACCAAGGTGGTGGAGCGCGGCGCCGCCGACAAGTTGTTCATCAATACCTCGGGCATTGGCGTGATTCGCGCCGGCATCGCCGTGTCGGCCGCCAATGCGCGACCGGGCGATACGGTGATCGTCAGCGGCGGCCTTGGCGAGCATGGCGTGGCAATCCTCATCGCCCGCAATTTGCTCGCGCTGGAGGCGGATATCGAAAGCGACTGTCAGCCGCTGCACGGATTGGTGGCGGCGATCCTTGACGCGTGCCCCGCCACGCGCTGCCTGCGCGACGCGACACGCGGCGGCGTTGCCACCGTGCTGAACGAGTTCGCCAGCAGTTCCGGTGCCGGGATTCGTATCCTCGAACGTGCCTTGCCGATGCGCGAGGAGGTACGCGGCGCCTGTGAAATCCTTGGGCTCGATCCGCTTTACCTGGCGAACGAGGGCAAGCTGGTTGCCGTGGTTCCGGCGCCAGATGCCGGCCGCGTGCTCGCCGCCATGCGTGCGCATCCGTCCGGTGCCGAGGCGGCGATCATCGGTGAGGTGACGCGCGAACCGGCCGGCATGGTGGTGATGGAAACCGCGTTCGGCGGCGAGCGCATCGTTGACATGCTGGTCGGCGAGCAATTGCCGAGGATCTGCTGACATGCACGAGCTGAGCCTCGCCACCGCCGTGGTTGACGCCTGCGCCGAACGCGCCGCGGGGGCTCGCGTCCTGCGCGTTCGTGTGGAGATCGGCCAATTGGCAGCGGTGCTGCCGGATGCGTTGCGGTTCTGCTTCGATATCTGCGCGCAGGGCACCGCGGTCGAGGGCGCCGAACTGGACATCCTGGAGACACCGGGGCGCGCGACATGCCAAGGCTGCGGTCGCACCGTGGCGCTGGCGTCCCCATTCGGCCGTTGCGACTGTGGTGGCGTGCTGCGCATCGTCTCCGGCGACGAAATGCGCGTCAAGGACATGGAGATCGCGTGATGTGCACAACGTGCGGCTGCGGCTCGGATGTGTTGACGATCGACGGGACGGACGTGCATGCGAGCCATGATCATGGGCACGAGCATGGCGATATGCACGTGCATGACCACGACGATGGTCATGCGCACGCGCATGATCACGATCACGATCACGGGCATCATCACCACGACGGTCAGCCGGCGCAGGGGCGGACAGTATCGCTGGAACAGAATATTCTGGCGAAGAACCAGTTGCTGGCCGAGCGCAACCGCGGCTGGTTCGCGGGCCGGGAGGTGTTCGCCGTCAACCTCATGAGTTCGCCCGGAGCAGGCAAGACCAGCATCCTGGAACGCACCATCCGCGACCTGGGAGGAAAGATCCCGATCAGCGTGCTGGAGGGCGACCAGGCAACCTCGGCCGATGCCGATCGCATCCGGGCCACCGGCGCCGCGGTGGTGCAGATCAACACTGGCACCGGCTGCCATCTCGACGCGCACATGGTGGCGCACGGGGTCGAACGGCTGGGCGTACCGCGTGGCTCGATGCTGCTGATCGAGAATGTCGGCAACCTGGTATGCCCCGCGCTGTTCGATCTGGGTGAGCAAGCGCGCGTGGTCCTGGTGTCGGTGACGGAAGGCGACGACAAGCCGCTGAAATATCCTCACATGTTCCGAGCAGGGCAGATGCTGCTGATCAACAAGCTGGACCTGTTGCCCTACGTGCGCTTCGACGTCGAGCGCTGCGTCGATCGTGCCCGCCAGGTAAACCCTGAGTTGCAGATTCTGCTGGTATCAGCCGAGACGGGGGAAGGCATGCCGGCCTGGTATGATTGGTTGGGCGCGCAGCACGCCCGCGCGATAGGTCCGGCGGCGCCACGCATGGCCGGAGGCTAAGCTCGTAGTGCTCGTGCCGGCCGCGGCGGCGGAAGTTTCTCACAAAGCTGAACGAGGTTGGAGGCGAGATTCACCGAGGGGCCGGCGTTCTCACGGATCAGAACGACCCGCGGATCGGGAAATCTTCTTTGTGAACCTTTCCTCGACTTGCCTGAACTTTGTGAGAAAATTTGGAACCCGGCGGTTCGCACAGACGGTGCAACTCTCCCCCGGATCTTCCACGACCGGGACCGCGCCCCCAGCCACCAGAACGCCCGATAAGCAACTCGGGGCTACGTGATCGTGACCGCTGACCGCTCATGCCGTTGCTTACCTACGCACCTGCACCAGCAACGACAGGCGCGGCACGCCGATGAAAGAACTACGGCGCAGTGAGGCAGACAGACCGGCGAAAGAGGCCGGCGCCGGTTCCCCGCATCTCGACGAAGGCGACCAGAAGCTCGCCGCGGACCATGCGGCGCCGCACGCCCTGATCATTCACGAACTGGTGAGAGAAGAGGGCGAGGCCGGATTGAAGCGCCCGTCGAGCGCGCTTGCCTGGTCAGGCCTGGCGGCGGGGCTTTCAATGGGATTCTCCTTTCTCTCCCTGGCGTTGATAAGAAGCGGCTTGCCGGATGCGCCGTGGCGACGGCTGGTCGATAGCGCGGGTTACACCGTCGGCTTCCTGATCGTGATCCTGGGACGCCAGCAGTTGTTCACCGAAACGACAGTGACCGCGGTGTTGCCTCTGCTGGTGCAACGAAGCTGGGCTACGTTCCGCTCGGTCTTGCGGTTCTGGACGGTCGTGCTGACTGCCAATCTGACAGGAGCGTTGATCTTCGCGGCGTTGATCTCCCCGACCGGATTGTTTCCCGATGCGGTCTATCAGGCATTGCTCGATACCGGTCACGAGGCGGTCAGCGGTGAGTTCGGGCCTACAATGCTCCGCGCCGTGTTCGCCGGTTGGCTGATCGCGCTGATCGTATGGATCCTGCCCAGCACCCGGTCGGCACGGGTGTTCGTAATCCTGATCCTTACCTACATCGTTGCGCTCGGCCGCTTCTCGCACACCGTGGCCGGCACGGTGGATGCGGCCTTCGTGGTGTTCGCCGGCCACGCCACAATTGGCCAATTCTTGTGGGGTTTCCTCGTGCCGACGCTGATCGGCAACGCGATCGGCGGCATCGCGCTGGTTGCGCTGTTGAACCACGCCCCGCTCGCAGCCACGCTGCAAGACGAGTCAGAGCATAACAGGCCGGCGGAGCAGCGCTGAAACGGTATCGACGGCGTCGTCGGCGACGAGTCCGATGGTCGAGGCAGGCGGCATCAGGCGCCGCTGTTGGCCCCGCGATTGTCGATGATGGGCGCCGGCGCTACACCATAAGCCCGTAACACCGCTGGGCGGACCAGCGCCGCGCTTGCCCCACCTCGTGAACCGCCGGACCCAGGAGCCAACCCGCATGCAACTCGCCCTCGCCACCTGGCATGAAGTCGAGGACTACCTCCGCAGCTCGCGCGGCATCATCATACCGATCGGTTCGACAGAGCAACATGGGCCGAACGGGCTGATCGGGACCGATCACCTCGATGCGGAGTTCGTTTCCAAGGGCGTCGGTGACAGCATCGGCTGCCTGGTGGCGCCGACCCTGACCATCGGCATGTCGCAGCACCACATGGCGTTCACCGGCTCGATCACGCTGCGGCCTACCACGCTGATCGCGGTGGTGAACGACGTCGTCAACTCATTGATCCGCCATGGGTTCGAGCGGTTCCTGTTCATCAACGGCCACGGCGGCAACATCGCCCCGGTGAGCACCGCCTTCTCGGAGATCTACGCGGACGTGTCGATACGCGGGCAGACCGACTCCTGGCCGGTGCGCTGCAGGATGGTGATGTGGGCGGACGGGCCGCGGGTGCGCAAGCTGACCAAGGAGCTGTATGGCGACTCCGAGGGCAGTCATGCCACCGCGTCGGAAGTGTCGCTGTCGCAATACTACCAGCCGCAGCACATCAAGCATGCGCAGATGTCGCCGAAGGTGGCGCCGCGCAGCCCGGCCTTCTACGACAGCGCGGACTACCGGCGCCGCTTCCCGGACGGCCGCATCGGCTCCGACCCGTCGCTGTCGTCCCCCGAGCATGGCGAGCAAATCTACACCGCCGCGGTAGAAGACATGGCGGAGGTGTATCGCAAGTTCGTCGAAGACTGAACTCGACTTTCCGCTTTTCCGCACGTGCTTGCGAAACGATGGGCCAGCATGCGTTTCTGCTTCAGCCAGGGGAGCAACCAATGGCCAAATTGCCGTTCAACTTGTGCGGCTACATCTTCAGAAAGGGCTTGGCGATATTCGCAGCGCCTACGAAGCAACGATTATGGCGCTAGAAAGCAACCGGGCGAAACTCGCCAGCGATCTGGCGGATTTCGAACGGGCTGTATCCGCTGGCGAGACGGGTGCGTGGGAATACGATGAATATGGTGAGGTGTTGTACAGCCGTGAGCGTTTGCACGAATTACTGATCAAGGACGCTACATCGGCAATTACCGTCGCAAGAGAGGCTTACGTCGTTATCCTCCACCACTACTGGGAAAAGCGATGCAAGGAGTGGATGCGGTTAAGCGATTATAAATACTCCCAGGCATATCAGGATCTACGAAGCCACGGGCTTGCGATCGATCAGTCTAATCTTGAAACTCTCCGGGAAACATGCAATGCGATCAAGCACGAAATCCAGCCGTTGAACATATTCCCCTACCAGGTTGACCAGATGTTTGAGGCGGTCAAGATATCGGGGATTCAGATCGACAGCCCATTTGTGCCCTCTTGAATGCCACGCCAAAGGCCGCTCACATCTGGTGATGGTTTCAGGCAGGACGCCATTTGACATAAGGCATCCAATGCAGCATGCGCTGCCTACTTGATGAACAGACGCATGAACTCGGCAGGACGGTAAATTGGAACGCCGTTGAATTTGACCATGTCCAAGAGATCATGATCGCCAGCCAGGATGCAGTCCGCTCTTCCCGACACAGCGAGGGCCAAGAACCTGTCGTCCTTCGGGTCGCGACAAGCGACGACATGCTGGGTGACAATAACCTGTTCCGAAATGCCGGCGTACCATTCGACGTAATCGATGCTTTGATCCAGAGGGATAAATTTTTGGAATCTCTCGCGACTCAGCACATCGAACAACTCGGCAAGGGTGTCCTCGGAAACGAGAAAGACTCCCTGCGCCGCGATGTGGTCAAAAAATCTCCTCGAAATCCGGATTTGGCCGTATGGCAAAGCTGACCAGGATATTGGTGTCGATGACAACCTGCATCAGCCGTCGTTCTTCAACGACCTCAACAGGTCGTCGTGCATTGCCTCGGTCATGCCGTTTGCCGCGGCGGTCGCTTGCAACCGGCGGGCGATCACGGTCAGGCTTGGACGGCCAACCATGACGCGGACGCGCTCACCTGCCGGCACATGAGCGAGTTTCGCCATGACCTCCTGTGCCGTCCCTTCGATAATCCCGTCCTGCGTCTTCATGGTCATCCACTCCGCGCCCAATCTCATTCTAGCACAGGGCCAGGAGCTCGCTCGACAGGCCGCTTTGCCGGCCTGGGCCGATTCATCGGAAAGAGCCCGCTTGCCAGGGCGCATGGCAGGAACCGGAAGCTGGCACGAACGCTTCGTGACCCTTAACCTCGCTTTCTTGCGCCTTGTGAAAACAATCCGGCCTTCCGGCGGCGCGGGCCCAACTGCCCCGCCTCAACCCGCTTCATCGATGCCCAATTGCGCTTCCCCCCATATCGAGATTCCCGTGAGTCAGGGGAGTTCTTCTGCCCGTCCCCCTCTCCTGCCCTATTTCCGCCTTGCTCCGCGCCTCCCGCATCCCTACGCTGCACTGCGGCATGGTTGCCAGGGTCCGCCCCGGCACGCCATAAAGGCCGTTTGCCAATGCCAGACCCCGCCTCCGGCTACCCCGGGACAGAGAACGACATGGAAATGGTTGCGAAACAAGGCCTGTACGATCCCCGCAATGAGCATGACGCCTGCGGCGTCGGCTTCGTCGTCAATATCAAGGGCCGAAAGTCGCACGACCTGATCCGCCAGGGCCTGAAGATCCTGGTCAACCTCGACCATCGCGGCGCGGTCGGCGCGGACCCGCTGGTGGGCGACGGCGCCGGCTGCCTGATCCAGATGCCCGACCGCCTGCTGCACGACTGGGCCGACAAGGCCGGCAAGCGCCTGCCCAAGGCCGGCCGCTACGCCGTCGCCATGTGCTTCCTGCCGCGGGACCCAAGCGCCCGCGAATACGCGGAGCAACACTTCGCCGAGGTCGTCACCCGGGAAGGCCAGAGCTTCGTCGGCTGGCGCGATGTGCCGACCAACCTCGCCGGGCTCGGCAAGACGGTGATCGAGACCATGCCAGTGATCCGCCAGGGCATCATCGCCGCCAGCCCGCACATCAAGGACCAGGACGCGTTCGAGCGGAAGATCCTCGCCATCCGCAAGCAGATCCTGAACAACGTTCGCACCCTGGAAGACAAGCGGCACCTGCGCGGGTTGGGCGAGTTCTACATGCCGTCGTTCTCGACCCGCACCGTGGTTTACAAGGGCCTGTTGCTCGCGCCGCAGGTCGGCAGCTTCTATGAAGACCTGCACAACCCGCTGACTGAATCGGCGCTGGCGCTGGTGCATCAGCGGTTCTCGACCAACACCTTCCCGTCCTGGAAGCTGGCACACCCGTACCGCTTCCTGGCGCATAACGGCGAGATCAACACCGTCCGCGGCAACGTCAACTGGATGTATGCCCGCCGCCGCTCGATGTCATCCGACCTGATCGGCCCCGACCTCAGCAAGATGTGGCCGCTGATCCCGCACGGCCAGTCGGACACTGCCTGCATCGACAACGCCCTGGAGATCCTCGTCGCCGGCGGTTACTCGCTGGCACACGCGATGATGATGCTGATCCCGGAAGCCTGGGCCGGCAATCCGATGATGGATCCCGAGCGCAAGGCCTTCTACGAATACTATGCCGCACTGATGGAGCCGTGGGACGGACCCGCCGCCATCGCCTTCACCGACGGACGGCAGATCGGCGCCACGCTCGACCGCAACGGCCTGCGTCCCGCGCGCTACATTGTCACCGACGACGACCACGTCATCATGGCCTCGGAAGCCGGCGTGCTGCCGGTGCCGGAGGAACGCATCCTGCACAAGTGGCGGCTCCAGCCCGGCAAGATGCTGCTGATCGACACCGAGGAAGGCCGCATCATCGAAGACGATGAGGTCAAGCGTAAGCTGGCCAGCGAACACCCCTATGCCGAATGGCTGAAGCAGACCCAGTTCCGGCTGGAGGAGCTACCGGACGGCCCCGAACACCGTGCCCTGCCGCGGCCGAACGACATGGAGACGCTGCTGCGCCACCAGCAGGCGTTCGGCTACACCCAGGAGGACATGCAGTTCTTCCTGGAGCCGATGGCGAGCGACGGCGAGGATCCGGTCGGCTCGATGGGTACCGACACCCCCATCGCAGTCCTCTCCGACAAGCCCAAGTTGCTCTACAACTATTTCAAGCAGAACTTCGCGCAGGTCACCAATCCGCCGATCGATCCGATCCGCGAGGAACTGGTGATGTCGCTGGTGTCCATGATCGGACCGCGCCCGAACCTGCTTGGCCATCACGCCGGCAGCCACTACCGGCTGGAGGTGTCGCAGCCGATCCTGACGAACACCGATCTCGACAAGATCAAGCAGATCGACAGCCTGGAAGTCGGCGCGTTTCGCACCAAGACGATCGAGACCACGTGGCCCGCCGCGGAAGGCGCCGAGGGCATGCAGCGCGCCATCGAGCGCATCTGCCGCGAGGCGACCGATGCCGTTCTGGCGGACCACAACATCCTGGTGCTGTCCGATCGTTCCGTCGGCCCTCACCGCATTCCGATCCCGGCCTTGCTGGCCACCGCGGCGACGCACCATCACCTGATCCGCCAGGGGCTGCGCGACCAGGTCGGCCTGGTGGTGGAAAGCGGCGAGCCACGCGAGGTGCATCATTTCTGCGTGTTGGCCGGCTATGGCGCCGAGGCGATCAACCCGTACGTGGCGTTCGAAACAATAGAGCAATTGCGGGTGCAGAATGGCATGCCGCTGAAGGCCTATGAAGTTCAGAAGAACTACATCAAGGCTGTCGGCAAGGGCATCCTGAAGGTGATCTCCAAGATGGGGATCTCCACCTACCAATCCTACTGTGGCGCGCAGATCTTCGACGCGGTCGGCCTGGCGACGGACTTCGTGGAGAAGTGCTTCACCGGCACCGCCACGCAGATCGAGGGCGTCGGCTTCCTCGAAGTCGCGCAAGAGGCGGTGCAGCGGCATTACAACGCCTATAACGGCAACCCGATCTACCAGGAGATGCTGGACGTTGGCGGCGACTATGCATTCCGCCTGCGCGGTGAGGCGCATGCCTGGACGCCCGATTCGGTCGCGAAACTGCAGCACGCGGTGCGCGGCGAATCGTTTGCGACGTTCCGCGAATTCACCCAGACCATCAACGACCAGAGCACGCGGCATCTGACCATCCGCGGCCTGATGCAGTTGCGTCCCGCCGAAACGCCGGTGCCGCTGGAGGAAGTAGAAACCGCCGCCTCGATCGTGCGGCGCTTTGCCACCGGCGCGATGAGCTTCGGCTCGATCTCACGCGAGGCGCACACCACGCTGGCGATCGCGATGAACCGCATCGGCGGCAAGTCGAACACCGGCGAGGGCGGCGAGGAATCCGATCGCTACAAGAAGCTGCCCAACGGCGATTCCATGCGCTCGGCGATCAAGCAGGTGGCGTCCGGCAGGTTCGGCGTCACCGCGGAATACCTGGTCAACGCCGACGACCTGCAGATCAAGATGGCGCAGGGCGCCAAGCCGGGCGAAGGTGGCCAGTTGCCCGGCCGCAAGGTGGACAAGAACATCGCCCGCGTGCGCTACTCGACACCGGGCGTCGGGCTGATTTCGCCGCCGCCACACCACGACATCTACTCGATCGAGGATCTGGCGCAGCTCATCCACGACCTGAAGAACGCCAACCCGCGCGCGCGGGTTTCGGTGAAACTAGTGTCGGAAGTTGGCGTCGGCACCGTCGCTGCCGGCGTGTCGAAGGCACGCGCCGACCACGTGACGATCTCCGGTTTCGAAGGCGGCACCGGCGCATCGCCGCTCACGTCGCTGACGCATGCCGGATCGCCGTGGGAGATCGGCCTGGCCGAGACGCAGCAGACGCTGGTGCTGAACGGCCTGCGCGGCCGCATCGCAGTGCAGGTGGATGGCGGGCTGCGCACCGGCCGCGATGTGGTGATCGGCGCCTTGCTCGGCGCCGACGAGTTCGGCTTCTCTACCGCGCCGCTGATCGCCGCCGGCTGCATCATGATGCGTAAGTGCCACCTGAACACGTGCCCGGTCGGCATCGCGACGCAGGACCCGGTGCTGCGCGCGCGCTTCGCCGGGACGCC
This sequence comes from Acetobacteraceae bacterium, assembly GCA_035486135.1. Classification (GTDB taxonomy): domain Bacteria; phylum Pseudomonadota; class Alphaproteobacteria; order Acetobacterales; family Acetobacteraceae; genus JASHVB01. The sequence goes on along the minus strand of DATHNI010000004.1, from coordinate 5,318 downwards.
GGAGAATGTCATCAACTTCTTCTTCTACATCGCCGAAGAAGTTCGCGAGCAAATGGCGCAACTCGGCTTCCGCAGCTTCAGCGAGATGATCGGCCGCGTGGATCGGCTGGACGCGCGCCCCGCCATCGACCACTGGAAGGCGAAAGGTGTCGATCTTTCGCGTGTCCTGCACCAGGTGGCGCCGAAGCACGGGGTGGCGATCCACAATTCGGAAAAGCAGGATCACCACCTGGACCGGGCGCTGGACAACGAATTCATCGCCCTTGCCGCGCCGTCCCTGGAACGCGGCGAGCCGGTGCGGATAGAGCATGAGATCCGCAACGTGAATCGCACCGTCGGCGCGATGCTGTCGGGCGAGGTGGCGCGGCGCTACGGCCATACCGGCCTGCCGGAAGACACGATCGCCATCAACCTGCACGGCACGGCCGGCGGCAGCTTCGGCGCATTCCTGGCGCGTGGTGTGTCGCTGCACTTGGTGGGCGATGCCAACGACTATGTCGGCAAGGGCCTATCCGGCGGCCGCGTGGTGGTACGCCAGCCGCCCGAGGCCACTCGTGATCCGCTGGAAAACATTATCGTCGGCAACACCGTGCTGTACGGCGCGATCGCCGGTGAGGCGTATTTCAACGGCGTCGCCGGCGAGCGCTTCGCGGTGCGCAACTCCGGTGCCGTTGCGGTGGTGGAAGGCTGCGGCGATCACGGCTGCGAGTACATGACCGGCGGCACGGTCGTGGTGCTGGGTGCCACCGGCCGCAACTTCGCCGCCGGCATGTCGGGCGGCGTCGCCTATGTCTATGACGAGCATGCGACGTTCAAAAAGATGTGCAACCTGGCCGGCGTCGATCTGGAGCCAATCGGCTCGGCGGAGATCGGCCTGGCGGATGCTTCCGGACGGCCGCGCCAGCGCGCGGTGAGCGTCGAGGATAGCGGCATGGGCGACCCGCTGCGCTTCGACGCCGAGCGTCTGCGCATCCTGGTCGAGCGGCACCTGCTGTTCACTGGCAGTGCACGCGCCCGCGCGCTGCTCGACGATTGGGAGAATGCGCTCGCGCGCTTCGTCAAGGTGGTGCCTCGCGACTTCCTCCGCGCGCTGTTGGATTTGCGCGCAGAAGAGACGGCGGCAGAGACCGTGGCGGCAGAATAACCTCTCCCGCTTCGCGGGAGAGGTCGAGGCGCGAAGCGACGAGGGTGAGGGAGATCGGGTCAGCACGCCGCGAGCTTTCGTAGTGTGCCGACCCGATCACCCTCACCCGGCGTCGCTACGCTGGCCGGCCTCTCCCGCGTAGCGGGAGAGGTTGAAGCAGAGGAGACACGATGGGCAAGGTTACCGGCTTTCTTGAAATAGACCGGCAGGATCGCGGCTACGAAAAGCCCGACATCCGCCGCCGCACCTGGAAGGAATTCGTCAAGCCGATGCCGGCCGAGGCGGTCGGCCGGCAGGCCGCGCGCTGCATGGATTGCGGCATCCCGTTCTGCCACCAGGGCTGTCCGGTCAACAACCTGATCCCGGACTGGAACAACCTGGTCTATCGCGACCAATGGCGCCAGGCGCTGACCGTGCTGCACTCCACCAACAACTTCCCGGAGTTCACCGGCCGCGTCTGCCCCGCGCCGTGCGAGGCATCCTGCACGCTGAACATCGACGACAACCCGGTTACCATCAAGACGATCGAGTGCAGCATTGTCGATCGTGGCTGGCAGGAAGGCTGGATCGTGCCGCTGCCGCCCGCGCGCACCACCGGCAAGCGCGTCGCCATTGTGGGCTCGGGTCCCGCGGGCCTCGCTTGCGCGCAGCAACTTGGCCGCGCCGGACATGACGTGACGGTGTTCGAAAAGAACGACCGCATCGGCGGCCTGCTGCGCTACGGCATCCCTGATTTCAAAATGGAAAAGCACCTGATCGATCGCCGCATCGAACAGATGGAGGCCGAAGGCGTAACCTTCCGCCCGGGTGTAGAAATCGGCGCCGGAGCGATCACGGTGGATGCGCTGCTGAACGACCATGACGCCGTGGTGTTGGCGGGCGGCGCCGAATGGCCGCGCGACCTGCCGATGCCCGGACGTGAACTCGACGGCGTGCATTTCGCCATGGATTTCCTGACGCAGCAGAACAAGCGCGGCGCCGGCGATAGTGAAACCCACGCGGCGCCGCAAGGCACGATCAGCGCGGCGGGAAAACATGTCATCGTCATCGGCGGCGGCGATACCGGCTCCGACTGCATCGGCACGTCGTTTCGTCAGGGCGCGGCCTCGGTGACGCAACTCGAGATCCTGCCGAAACCGCCGGATCGCGAGAACAAGGCGCTGACCTGGCCCGACTGGCCGCTGAAGCTGCGCAGTTCGCACGCGCACGAGGAAGGTGCCGGCCGCGACTGGGCCGTGCTGACCAAGCGCGCCGCCGGCAGCAACGGCCAGATCGAGGCGCTGGAATGCGCGCGCATTGAATGGGTGAAGGGCGACGACGGCCGCATGCAGATGCGCGAGATCCCCGGCGGCGACTTCAGCCTGAAAGCGGATCTTGTGCTGCTGGCAATGGGTTTCCTCGGGCCACAGCGTCCGGGGATGCTGGAACAGGCGGGATTGGCGCTGGATCCGCGCGGGAATGTCGCAGCCAACACGGTGGATTACCGAACATCGATGGACAAGGTGTTCGCAGCCGGCGACATGCGGCGCGGCCAGTCGCTGGTGGTGTGGGCGATCCGCGAGGGCCGGCAATGTGCCCGCGCCGTCGATGCGTTTCTGATGGGGTCGAGCCTATTGCCAATTTAAAACCTCTCCCACGCTGCGCGCGGGAGAGGTCGAGATGCGAAGCATCGAGGGTGAGGGTGATCGGGTCGGCACGCTTCAGTGTCCGCGTGCCGACCCGATCATCCTCACCCGGAACGCTGACGCGCTCCGACCTCTTCCGCTGCGCGGGCGAGGCTTATTCCGCTGCCCGCCTTCTCGCGGTACCATCATGCTTGCGAGCGTACTCCTGCAACTGCCGCCGCGCCGTGTCGAACGAATCCCGGATCGCTACCTGCAGATCGTCATGCGCATGGTTGCTGCCGGCATCACGGTTCACCACAACCGTCCCCCCCGGCAGCGTCAAATCAATGTGTACCCGGTACAATCTGCTGAGATGGTTCTGCCTGTGCGTACAATCCAGCACCACGCGGCAGGCACTGATGCGGTCCCACAAACGCTCCAGTTCCTCGGCGCGCTGACGCACCAGGGCCTCGGCCGAATCCGACGCATCCATGTTGCGGAATGCAATGTGCAGGGCGAGCGACATAGTGACCTCCAGGCGTCTCAGGACCGGAAGCTTATGCGCCGCCAGAAGCTTGGCCTTGATCTCGATCAATCCGCCAACAGTGGACTCGAGCCGCCCCGCTGACGTTCAATCGACCCACCAAAGACTGGAGACACCCCCATGTTCGTGCTGAACGACCTGCCGCCATCGATCGACCCGTCGCTGCTGGACAAGCTGCGCGAGGCGGAGCCCGCGACAATCGGGCATTTCCGCCATGTCGGCTTCATGGACCCGGGGATCCGGGCGCTGCTGCCAGGCTATCGGCGCATCGCCGGCACCGCGGTGACCGTGCGCTGCTACGGCGCCGACACCGCCATCGTGCATTACGCGCTGGGCAAGCTTCGGCCGGGAGACATCCTGGTGCTGGATCGTGCCGGCGACACGCGCCACGCCGCGTGCGGTGGCGGCGTGGCATTCGCCGCGCGCGAGACCGGCTGCGCCGGCATCATCATCGATGGCCCCGCGACCGACGTGCAGGAGATCCGTGAGTACGGCATGCCGGTCTGGTCGCGCGGGCTGTCAACCGTCACGGGAAAGCGCCAGTTCGAGCATGGCGAGTTCTGTGTCGCCGTGTCCTGCGGCGGCGTCGCGGTCGAGCCGGGCGACGCCATCCTGGCGGACGAAAACGGCGTGCTGGTGATGAAGCCGCACGACATCGAAGCGGCGGCCGAGCGCGCGGTGGGCATGCAGAAAGCCGAACAAACCACGCTGGCGCGCCTGACCAAGGGCGAGAGGCTGCCGGACATCAACGACACCAACAAGCGGATCGCCGAGATCGTTGCGAGGCAGAAGTAGTATACTAAACCTCTCCCGCTTCGCGGGAGAGGTCGAGACGCGCCAGCGTCGAGGGTGAGGGAGATCGGGTCGCCACGAACCACTTTCTGGCGGTGTGCCGACCCGATCACCCCCACCCTCGGTGCTTCACACCATCGACCTCTCCCGCCGCAGGCGGGAGAGGTTAAATGCTACTCCGCCGCCGCCAACACTGGCTCGGCCTTCTGCAACCGTGCGAGCAATCGCGCTTCCGTCGCTTTCACCTGTGCGACACTCTGCTGCTTAATGTGCCCGTAGCCGCGGATGCGCTCCGCCGCGCCCGCCAGTTCAATCGCGAGCGCGTGATTGTCCGGTGTCACCGCAGCAACCATGCTACGCACCAACGCCTCGTACTCGGCAATCAGCCGGCGCTCCATCCTGCGTTCCTCGGTATGCCCGAACGGATCGAGCATCGTGCCGCGCAGCCGCTTCATCTTTGCCAGCAACCGGAACGCCGCCATCAGCCACGGCCCATAGGTCTGTTTGATCAACCGCCCCGTCGCGGGATCGCGTTTCGCGAACAGCGGCGGTGCGAGGTTGAATTCGATCCGGTAGTCGCCTTCGAACTGCGCCTCCAGGCTGCGGCGGAAGCTCGGATCGGTGTAGAGCCGGGCGACCTCGTATTCGTCCTTGTAGGCCATCAACCGGTACAACGTGCGCGCCACCGTCTCGGCCAGGCCCGTCATCCCTTTCAGACGAGCGCTTTCGGTGACCGCAACGGATTGCACAACGGCCCGATAGCGCGCGGCGTACGCCGCGTCCTGGTAGGCCGTCAGCAACTGCGCGCGGTGTTCGACCAGGGCACCAAGATCGGTGATCTCCGCCGGGGCTGTGCGCACCGCAGGACGCGCGGCTGCTTCCACGAACGCCGGATCGGCAGCAGCGCGGCGGCCCCAGGCGAACGTCTCCTGGTTCTTCGCAACCGCGACACCGTTCAGCGCAATCGCCTGCATGATTGAATCCAAGCCCAGCGGGATCAGCCCCTTCTGGAATGCGTAACCAAGCATGAACAAATTCGTGGCGATCGAATCACCGAGCAATGCCGTTGCCAGAGTGGTAGCGGCAACGAACTCGGCGTTTCCAGCGCCGACCGCGTCGCGGATGCGCCGCTGCATCGCGGCCTCCTGGAAATCGATCTCGTTGTCCGTGACGAAGCCCGCCGTCGGGGTCACCGCACTATTGACCACCGCGCGCGTCACACCGTGTTCCATGG
>DATHNI010000003.1:0-36630 GCA_035486135.1 Acetobacteraceae bacterium | reverse complement strand
TTCGCCCGGCTGATGACGACCGGCACGCCGGATATCTATTATATGCTTCCGCTGATCCTTTACGCCTTCTGCCTGGCGCCGATGCTGTCGGCGACCTCGAGCGGTACTATCGGTAAGTTGCCTCTGGCGCAGCAGCTCGATGGCGTCGCGATCTACATGAGCGTTCGCCAGTTCGGGGCGTCCTTCGGTGTCACGCTGGTGACAATCTTGCTGGACCGGCGCGAGACACTGCATTCGTCCCGGCTGTACGAGCATCTGCGCGCCGGCGGATCCCGGACACTCGCCTGGACGAACCAGGCGGCCCATTTAGCGACCGCTCGCGCCGGGGCGTCACCCGTCGAGGCGCACCACATGGCCATTGGCTTGCTCAGCCAGGAAGCCTCTCGTCAGGCTGCGACCCTCGCTTACGCCGACGCATTCCTGTTCATGACGGCGGTCGGACTCGTTGCACTGTGTTTCGTCCCGTTGATGTCGCCCAACCGGAGGGCAAAGCAATGACCGAGCCAAATCCCTCACTGGCGCTCGATACCGTTGTTTCGGCCGAGCCTTCGCTGAAGCGCCCGGGTCCGGCTGTTGTCGAGCCGGCAGTTCCAGGTTCCGCCGCGGACGTCACCCGGCGGGAGCCTTCCAGGGCAATGCGACTGCGCCTGCCGGTTCCCGTCTGGACTCTGGCTATTGGCGCCGCCTTGCTTGCGGCGGCAGCCTATATCTACGTACCGAGCCTGTATTTCGTCGAGACCGACGATGCGTCCTTCCAGGCCGATACCGTTGCGGTGATGCCGAAGGTCGCCGCTTACGTCACCATGCTCTATATCACCGACAACAGTGTGTTCACGGCCGGCCAGCTTCTGGTGCAGCTTGATCCGCGGGACTACCAGGCCGCGGTCGACATCGCCGCCGCGGACCTGCGCAGCGCCCAGACAGCGGTTGGCGTGACCGAATCGCAATCGGCCGAGCAAATCCAGGTCATCGCATCGGATGAAGCCAATCTTATCGGCGACCGCGGCATGGTGACATTCGCAACGCAGCAGCTGGCACGCTTCACCCACCTGGCCAGCCAAGGCGCCGGGTCGGTGGAGCAAGCGCAGCAGGCGCAGGCCGAGATTGCACAGCGAACAGCAGCGCTGCAGCGGGATACCGCGACCTTGGCCGCGGCACGTGCGCAAAGCGAGGTATTGCGTACCCAGGTGGATCAGGCCAAGGCCAACGTCGTCCGCGCGCAGGCCACGCTCGATCAAGCGACGCTCAACCTGTCGTACACGAAGATCTATGCGACGGCGGCGGGGACGGTCGCGAGCCGCAGCGTACAAAAGGGCGACTTCGTGCAGCCGGGTCAGACGCTGTTTTCCGCGGTCCCGGACCGGATCTACGTCATCGCCGATTTCAAGGAAACGCAACTGACGCATATGCGTGCGGGGCAGCCCGTCACAATCAATGTGGATGCTTTTCCGAATCATACGCTGCGCGGCCATGTGGACAGCTTTCAACGGGGCACGGGCTCGAATTTCGCACTGCTACCGCCGGAGAACGCTACCGGCAATTTCGTCAAGGTCGTTCAACGTGTTCCAGTGAAAATCCTCATTGATGATTTCGACGGCATTCCCGCCGGCATGATCGGGCCGGGCATGTCGATCGAGCCAACGGTGACGATCCGCACTCCGCCCCGTTGGCTGGCGTGGCTCTGAAACCTCTCCCACGGGAGAGGTCGTGAACGCCGCAGGCGTTCGGGGTTGAGGGTGATCGGGTCGGCATAGTGCTTTCTACGCACTGGCCCGATCACCCCCGCTCTCGGCGCTTCGGTCGCAAACGTTTGATATATCTTGTTATTCCGGCTGGTGGAGGGGGTTGGATTTGAACCAACGTAGGCGCTAGCCAACGGATTTACAGTCCGTCCCCTTTAGCCACTCGGGCACCCCTCCGCGCCGGGGAAGGGGCTGTATGGCCAAACCCCAGGCCTTGTCAACGAACCCCGGCGGCCCTGCCCGGGCAATCAGGTACCGGGGCAAGCACGTGACGGGGCAATCAGGTGAAAGAGGGAAGGCCAGGGGCTTTGCCGGCTTGCAGGCCGCTGGACCCCACCAGGACCCTACCAAGGGGCGCTGGCCCTTCGGTCCGCTACATGGCCGAAAGCCCCGCCGAGGCTCCGCCCTTGCTGGGGGTTCAGGGGGCAAAGTTCTGGCCTTGCTTCCTGCACCCGATTGCCCTTCCCCGCCGCTTGACGGGCCGGCGATTACTGATCACTCACGCTAGCCCATGGGCGGACCGGAAATCGAGACCCTGATCGGCCTGCTGGCGAAGCTGCCCGGCATGGGGCCGCGCAGCGCCCGCCGGGCCGCGCTGCGCATGTTGCAACAGCCCGAGGCCCGCATGCTGCCCCTCGCCGTCGCGCTGGCCGACGCAGCGCGTGCGGTGCGGCCCTGCGCAAGCTGCGGCAACCTCGACAGCCGCGATCCGTGCGCGATCTGCACCGATCCGGACCGCGACGGCTCGGTGATCTGTGTAATCGAGGGGGTCGGCGACCTGTGGGCGCTGGAACGCGCCTCGGTGCATCACGGGCTGTACCACGTGCTGGGCGGCACCCTGTCGGCGCTGGGCGGGATCGGGCCGGAGGACCTGAACCTCGCCCCGCTGCTGGCGCGCATCCAGCAGGGCGGGGTCGCCGAGGTGGTGCTGGCGCTGCCCGCCACGGTGGACGGTGCGACGACGGCGCACTGGCTGACCGACCGGCTGAAGCCGCTGGGCGTGGCGGTGACGCGGGTGGGGCAGGGGGTGCCGATGGGTGGGGCGCTGGATGTGCTGGACGACGGCACTCTGGCCGCGGCGCTGCGGGCACGCCGGCCGGCGTGATTGAGAAGGCCGGCTCTCCTGTTGGCGCGTGGCGATTGTCGGATGCCGGTCTCGTGCGGTGGCAGGAGAAATTCCGGTCCGTGGGGGTGATGGAAGCGGCTGGTCGGCTCTACTTCATCGAAAGCGAACAACGTGACGGGCCTGGGGTTGTTGAGTACGACCCTGTGGCCAAGACATGGGCACGCCTGACCTTCAGTCTCTGAAGCGTCGCGTTACGCCGAGCTGTCGGGCGAGCCGGTCTCGGAAAGCCGTTGCCGTGATGAGGCAGCATCGCTGGATGGGAGGACCCGCCATATACGGCGCGACTGGGTGCATCGCTGCAATGCCGGTAGTGGTGGTTTCTCAAGAAGAAGCTCTGGAATGACCATTTCCCAACCTTCGCCGCGTCATGGCGGCGATCGGTGGGTTCTTCTGCGACAACGGCAGTTATCGTGAGCAACTCACGTCGCTGATTACCGGCTATTTCCGTTTCATCGGAGCACCGAAGTCCCAAGCTTCGTGGGAAAGGGATGTATAATACCGGGCCGCGCTGTCATTGACTCTTGGCGACATGCCACGCGCCCTTGTGTCATGGCTGGCGAAGAGCTTGCCCCGAGCGAAGGCCGGGGCCGGCCACCCACGACTTTGCCGCGTGCAACTAAGGAAAGTCGTGGGTGGCCGACCCCGGCCTTCGCTCGGGGCAAGCTCTTCGCCGGCCATGACGTGGAACGCGCGTGCCACGTTGGCCGTACGTCAGTAGTTTTGCGGGTTGGTATAACGGCGCACCCAGTCAACGTGCGTGGTTTCTGCCCGGGATATTCAACCGAACGATCGATGCGTTCACACGTCCGACGATGTTCAACGCGTAGCCACCCCAGCTCACCCCCGCGCCGCCCGCGCCAGCCGGATCAACTCCCGCCGGACGTCTCCTGCATCACTCACCGGCGCGGACCATGCCACTCGCACGACGCGCTCGTCCTGCGCGAGATCGCAGCCATCGACGTCCACCGCGACCATCCGCCACGCACCCGAGGCCCGCGCGATGGCGGCCAACGCGTCCGGATGATCGGCATTGCAGTGCGCGATGATCGCGGCCTCAGCCGCCGCGATCGCCGCCACCGCCGCCGGATCGGGCGCCAGGTCCGCCACTCGCAGCCGGGCCGCCCGGGCGAACCCCCCGACGTACAGCCCGTTTACCGGCCGGATGCACCACAGCGCGAAATCGCCGAACCCGGCATACAGCGAGGCATAGGGATGCACCGCCAGGTAACGCGCCTTCAGCGCCGGGTCCGCCACCGTTTCGGCCAGCCCGGTCACGGTCACCCGGGGCGCCGTCTGCGGATTTTCCCCCGCTGCCGCCCCACACACCAGCACCGAACACCGAGGATCGCCGCGCAGGTGCCGCGTATGCTCTGACAGGTCGGACAGCAGCAGCAGCACCGAAAGATCCGGCGCGGTGGCCGGCGTCACCAGCGATGCGAAAGGCTGGCCCTGCATCGAGGTCGCCAGCGTCCCCGCGCGCGCCGCCCGCAGCAGCTTGCGGGAGGCCCAAGGAGGCGCATCGGGTGGCGGCGCATCGGGCGGCGGCGCACCAGGCGGTGCCGCATCGAGAAGACCATTGGCGGGCGGGCCGGCCGGCGCGTCCTGGCGCGCCTTGTCGGACATGTCGTCGGTCACGGCGCAACCTCCTCGCCCGGGCGGCGGGCCATCAAGGCACTCGACTCGATCACCTCGGTCAGCCGCCCGTCCGGCGCTTCATCGCGGACCAGCGTGACAATGTCACGTTCCAGCTCCGCAATGCGGTCGCCCAGCTTCTCCGGGGCCGTCCCCGACATGGAGAACGCGCGATCGATCAGCCGCGCCGCGTCCACCTGCCCCTCCTCGTAAACCGAGTGGCCCTCCACGCGGCAGAACGGCGAAGTCAGCAGGAATGCCTCGTGGCGCACCCATGGCTCGCCCGAGGCGCCGGATCGCCCGAGGCGACGGCCTGATCCGCCATGCGGCCCGGCCCGATCGGCCGCCGCGGCGTTTGGACCAGTCTGCTCATCGGCATCGCCGGCATGCCGGCGGCGCAGCTCGCGGAAACGCTCTGTCCACGCATTGACCGGCACCGGCGCGTGCCCGGTGTGGAACAGCACCACCGCCCCGCCTGGCTCGACCAGCGCATCAAGCCGGCGCAACGTTGCCGCGCGATCCATCCAGTGGAACGACCGTCCCATCACCACGAGGCGAAATCGCCCCAACGCCGGCGCCAGGTCATCGGAGCCGCCCGCGACAAACCGGATATTGTCGAGCTCGGCGCAATACTCCCGCGCCACGCGCAGCATTGCGGGTTCCGGGTCCATCGCCACCACCTCGCCCGCCAGCGGTGAGAAAGCGCGGGCCAGCATGCCGGGACCGCAGCCCAGGTCCAGCACCCGGTCGCTCGGCCCCAGCCCCACCAGCGTCGCTACCCGGCGGATCAACAATCCGGCATAAGCGGGCCGCCCCGCCAGGTAATGTGATGCAGCGCTACGGAACCGGCGCCCAGGCTCGTAGCCGGCTGGAACACCCTCGTAGCCGGCAGGGACAGTCGCCATATTTCGTTCACCTCACGTCCGCAATGCGCCACAATTCCGGTGCAGGACGCCATCACAGCAGATCGGAACCTCGGATGACCGTAGCCCCGAAGGACAGCCCCATGAAGCAGACGATCGCCCTGGTCGACGACGACCGGAACATCCTCACCAGTGTGCAGATGACGCTGGAGCAGGAGGGGTTCCAGGTGCGGACCTATACGGACGGCGAGAGTGCGCTGCAGGGCCTGAACTCCCGCCCTGTCGATCTCGCCGTGCTCGACATCAAGATGCCCCGCATGGACGGCATGGAATTGCTGCAACGCCTGCGCCAGCGCAGCTCCATGCCGGTGATCTTCCTGACCTCCAAGGACGAGGAGGTGGACGAACTGATGGGCCTGCGCCTCGGCGCCGACGACTACATCACCAAGCCGTTCTCCCAGCGCCTGCTGATCGAGCGCATCCGCGCCCTGCTGCGCCGCAACGAGACCAGCCGCGCGGAAGGCTCCGGTGCCACGCCAGGCGGGGTAATGACACGGGGCGACCTGACGCTGGACGAGACCAAGCACCAGTGCATTTGGAAGGGCGAGGACATTCAGCTCACCGTCACCGAGTTCCTGCTGGTGAAGGCGCTGGGCGCGCGCCCCGGCATGGTGAAAAGCCGTGACCAGCTCATCGATGCAGCGTATGGCGAGAACATCTACGTGGACGACCGCACGATCGACAGCCACGTCAAGCGGATTCGCAAGAAGTTCCGCACGGTGGACGACAGCTTCAACCAGATCGAGACCCTGTACGGCATCGGCTATCGCTACAAGGAGCATTGAGTGCCCGACGGCGCCTCCGTCAGCGCGCTATCGCCGCCCGCGGCGAGCCAACCCAAGCGGTTCCGTCCGCGTTGGGTGTCGCCGCTGCTGCGCCGTATCCTGCTGGTGAATGCACTGCCGCTGGTGCTGCTGGTCGCGGCGCTGCTGTATCTCGATCAGTACCAGAACGGGCTGCTGGAAGCCCAGGTCACCGCCCTGCGCGAACAGGCGAGGGTGTTCGCCGGGGCGTTGGGGGAGAGCGCGGTTTCCGTCGCCGATCCGGATAATCCCAAGATCATCCCGGACGTCGCGCGGCCGTTGCTGTACCGGCTGACCGACCCGACGCCGGATGCCGACGCCAAGCTGTATGCGCCGGACGGCACGGTGGTCGCCGATTCGCGGGTGCGCGCGGGACCCGGTGGCGCGGTGGATACCGAGCCTCTGCCGCCGGCGGTGGATTACGGGCCGGTGCTCAACGTGATCGGCTGGCTGTACGATCGTGCGTTGTCGCTGCTGCCGCACGACAAGCCGATTCCTTTGGAGGAGACGACGCCGGGCGCCGGCCTGGACTGGCAGCCGAACGTGAAGGACGAGCTGCGGCTGAACAGCTCCGGCCAGAGTTCGGAGATGCCGCCGTATATCCGGCGCACCAAGGACGGCCAGTTGCTGGTTACCGTCGCCGAGCCGGTGGAGCATGACAAGCACACTGTCGGCATCGTGCTGCTGACACGCGAGGCGCGCGAGGTCGATGCCAGCCTGTTCACCGTGCGCATCTCGATCCTCGGGCTGTTCATCCTGGCGCTGGCGCTGACCGTGCTGCTGTCGTGGTACCTGTCGCGCACCATCGCGCGGCCGATCCTGTCCCTGGCGGGCGCGGCGCGGGAAATGCGGGAAGGGCAGGGGCGGGCGGGCAGCGTGCCGGCCGACTTGCTGGCGCGGCGTGACGAGGTCGGCGCGCTGGCCTCCGCTCTGTCCGATTCCGCGCAGGCGCTATGGGCGCGGATGGACGCGATCGAGCGCTTCGCCGCCGACGTCGCGCACGAGATCAAGAACCCGCTGTCGTCGATCCGCAGCGCCATCGAGACGCTGCGCCGGGTCGAGGATCCGGTGCGGCAGCGGCAGTTGCTGACCATCATCGCGCAGGACGTGACGCGGCTGGACCGGCTGATCAGCGATGTGAGCGACGCCTCGCGGCTGGACGCCGAGCTGTCGCGCATCTCGGCGGAACGCGTCGACGTGGTGCCGATGCTGCAAACCTTGCGCGAGCTGGACGAGGCGACGCGCGACACCGACAACGATCCGCGGTTGCTGGTGGAGGTGCCGCCGGGGCCGGTCGTGGCGTGGGCGGTGGAGGACAGGCTGGTGCAGGTGTTGCGCAACCTGGTCGCCAACGCGCAGTCGTTCAGCCCGCCGCGCGGCCGCATCTGGCTGCGCGCCCACCCGGTGGACGGCCAGGTCGAGATTACCGTCGAAGACGAGGGGCCGGGCATTCCCGAAACCAACCTGGAGCAAGTGTTCGACCGGTTCTATTCCGAACGTCCGAAGAGCGAGCGGTTCGGCGAACATTCCGGGCTCGGGCTGTCGATCAGCCGGCAGATCATCGAGGCGCTGCATGGCTGGATCGGTGCCAACAACCGGCGGGATGCGTCGGGCAAGGTGCTCGGCGCGCGGTTCGTGGTGCGGTTGCCGAAGGCGTAAGGTACGTGGCGGCCCAAGGTGGCGGCCAAGACATGCCTCACCCACATGCCTCGTCCTGGCCGCTTCTGATCGCGCAACATCCCGGCGGCAGTTGCGCATCATGGGAACGCCAGAGGAGCGCCGAGGTCGCGTACCCCCAGTCGCCGCCGATCCTGCCGAACGACCGAACAGAGGCCGCAGCACATCCTCACTTACCCTGACCCGGCGGCTGCGACCGCATCTGCTGCGCGGCGCCGAGCAAGTCGTCGACACCCCAATGCTCGACGAATTTCCCATTGGCAACGCGCCAGATCGAGATGCCCTCCCACGCCAGCTGTTTGCCGGTGGGAGGGAAAACCGGCGCATTGGCGCCGAGTTGCACCGGATGATCATGCGTTGCCGTTATCTGGAAACGAGCAACGATCTTGTCGCCGGTAATGACACTATCCTCCAGCGTCATGCGAAAATCCGGAAACATGGCGAAATATCGCTGATACGCCGCCTGCATGCCGGCGAGTCCGGTTCCCTGGCCAGTGTCGCGCTGCACGTAATTCTCCGCGATGACGTCCTTGAGCGACGCCACGTCGTGCGCGTTGATATCTGCGAAATACTGCCGGAGAAGCGCGCCATTGGCCGCCGATTGATCGGCCGCGCCACCGCTGTGAACCAGGGCGATGGTCGTGAGCAGCGACACTGCCGCGCCAGTCAGCGTTCTGCCAAGAGGGTTCATCGGAAGTCTCCCGTGATGTGGTTGCAACGCACGAAAGCCGCAGCGCCCGGACAGGGAGCGGAATCCTGCTTTGCCCTCCGCTACCAGGAAGCCTGGACATCGACCCGGTCATGGTGCATGTTGCCGGTACGTCTTCGTACCGCGCAGTCGCAAGGTAGGGTACGACCAAGTACCATTGCAAGAGGATTGTTCGTGCGACAGATGAAAACAACCGAGTCTCGCGATCCGGCTGCCGCGGCCGGCAACCCGATGTGCGATCGCATCGTCGGTGCCGCGTTCAGGGCGTTCATGGAGCTTGGCTACACGGGCACCAGCATGCTCGAGATCGCGACCAGGGCGAAAGTCTCGAAGCGGGATCTCTACGCGAACTTCGCCAGCAAGCAGGCAATCCTGCTGGCCTGCATCGCCACGCGTGCCGTGCGCATGCGATTGCCCCCGGACCTCCCCGTACCGAGCGACCGCCAGATACTTGGTGCCACGTTGGCAACCTTCGGAGCGACCGTCGTTCGGGAGGTCAGCCAACCGGAAGTCTTGGCGATGTTCCGCCTCGCAATCGCCGAGGCCGAGCGCTCGCCCGAGGTCGCTGAGACCCTCAACCGCAGCCGGTCGATCAATCGTGGCGTGCTTGCCGGCCTGCTTGCGCAGGCTCAGGCGCGCGGAATTCTGGGTCCCGGTGATCCCGGGCAAATGACAGAGCAATACTTTGCGCTGTTGTGGGGCGATCTCATGCTGAGCCGGCTTTTTGGTGTCGTGGCGCCGCCGAAGCCCGCCGAGATCGGCAGGCGGGCGCAGGTCGCGGCGGAGGCGTTCCTCAGGCTATACGGCAGACCGGCCGAAGCTCCCCTGTGACCGAGGAGGCCCAGGCCCTTTCGATCATACCTGGTCCGCTGGTGACAGGTCTGGACTTGTCCCGCGGCGCTGAACCGCGCGGGTCCAGGCAAGCAGTGCGGCGAGGATTGCCATCGCCATCATCGGCTCAACGATCAGCGCGACACTTGCCGGCAGCAGGAACGCCACAGCGACGCCAAGGGTGGCGTGAGTGAGCGTGCCGGCGCCCCACACGACGGTGAGGCGCCGCATGACGTGGCGGAACGCAGGCACGGCGAGACGCGCGTTCCAGGCAGCGATGCGTTCCGCGTCGCCACCTGCCGCGAAGGCGCGCGCGACGAAGAACATCAGCGGCCGCCTTGTCGCCAGCGAGACAAAGCACGCAAGACCGAACACCGCGAAAGCCGGTACCGCGCGCACCAGTCCGAAGCGTGGATCGCCGGTCAGGGCCGCGATCAGCAGGGCGCTGGCAAGGCCAGCCAATACGCCGAGGCCAATTGGATCGAAACGGTGACGCTCCAGCCAGGAAACGACGATCGAGGAGGCTGGGAAGAGGCTCGCCGCGGCATAGGCCGCGAGCGGCCCGACATCATTGCGCAGCAGGATCACGACAGCGAGGAATGGCAGGACAATGTCGAGAAGCACGATGCGGCGAAGTGCCGAGCGAGGCGGAAGGGCGACGGCGGAAGGCGAGAGAACCGACGAATTGACCATGGAACGCCTCCTATGGTACTTGGTCGTACCATAGGTGCCATGTCGTACCAGGGGAGGTCAAGCGCCTCGGCTCACCGGTCGTGTCGCCGGGGACCCCTGGATTCGACGTTCATTCGGAGCTGTGAGGATGGCAAGCGGCATCCGGTCATGCTCCGTGGCGAAAGGGGTTATGGGCGCGTCCTTCCGCGAGCGCGTGATCGCGCTGGAGGGTATTCCATCACCGCGCACCGAAGC
Source organism: Acetobacteraceae bacterium (assembly GCA_035486135.1). Classification (GTDB taxonomy): domain Bacteria; phylum Pseudomonadota; class Alphaproteobacteria; order Acetobacterales; family Acetobacteraceae; genus JASHVB01. The sequence goes on along the minus strand of DATHNI010000003.1, from coordinate 26,260 downwards.
TTGAGCATCAAATGCGCGCCGCGTAGCGTCCGGCGCTCCGTACACCCGGCCAATCCGACAGGGTTGCTTGCCGAGGTTTGAACTCAGGTTCTTGGCTCAGTGCGAGCCCGCCGGACTTATCCATGTCCCGGCAATCCGGCGATGTCACCAAAATTCTGGCCACCTTGCTAACCCGGGTCTTCCAGACTTCATGCCTCGCTGCCTGAATTGCGGAAAGTCGAGCCAAGGGCTCCTCGTTCAGACGAAGAAATCGACAAACCGCTGCATCAGCGTGTCGGGGATTTCCTCAGCGATGTAGTGGCCGCAATTGAAACCCTCGGCGTATTCGATGCGGCTGGCGAACTGCTTCCAGATGTCCAGGAATTCTTGAGCGCGTTCGGGCGGGTGGCCACGCGCACCCCAGACGATCATGGCTGGCATGTCGATCTTGCGGTCGCGGTCGGCCGTGTCGATGGCGAAATCGCTGGTAGCGGTCGCACGATAGTCGCGGCAAGAACCCGAAATCGTCTTCGACGTATAGCAGCGGATATACTCGTCCATCGCCGCGGGATCGAAGAAGTCGATCCCGGTGCCGCCGCGGATGGCCATGCGGGACTTGAGAAAGAACTCTGCGGGTACGGCACTGATCATGCGTTCGGGAAACGGCTCCGGCTGCGCCATGAAGGCCCAGTGCCAGGTGCCGATGACCCAGTTCTTGGTCGGGTGCGTCCAGATGTAGTAATTTGGAATGACGTCCATCAGACATACTTTGGTGACGCGATCGGGCTGATCGAGGCAGAGTCGATGTGCAACCCGGCCTCCGCGATCGACACCGGCCACGAAGAAGCGCTTGTGGCCGAGCTGGTCCATGATCTCGACAACATCCTGCGCCATGGCACGGAAGCTGTAGTTGACGTTGTCGGGCCCGGCCTCAGGCAAGGAGCTGTCGCCGTAACCACGCAGATCCGGCAGGATGACATGGTAGCGCTGGGCCAATGGAGCGGCGACGCGGTGCCAGGCGACGTGGTTCTGTGGGTTGCCGTGCAGCAGGAGCAGGGGCGGCCCTGATCCGCCATGGCGCAGCCGGATGACTGCACCGCTGGTGGCCATGTTCCGGTGTTCGAAGCCCGGGAACCAAGAAGCAACCTTGGCGGAGCCCCACAAGTTCGGCGCCCGCCGGTAGTCAGGCAGATCGGCATCCATTGGCGAACCCGCGGCAACAGTTGGTTATGGCGGCATGATGCGGCACGTCTGGTGTCTCGGCAATAAGCTCCGGAGTTATGTTATACCAAGCAGCGTAATGGCTGACTCATCGGCCGTGCCCACCCCGTCATGCCGACGAAGGTCGGCATCCACGACTATGTTGCGCGCGACAAGGAAAGTCGTGGATGCCGACCTTCGTCGGCATGACGGGGTGGGCGCTGTCCGTGTGTCAACAATTTCGCAGGCGGGTATTATCCGGCAAAGATCCGTGGCAAGCCGCCGCCCAGGCACCTATCAGAACGGCCTGTCACTCAGCGGGCACGACCGCGTCGTGAGTCGACACCGGCGCCATGGCCTCGAACACGCCGTCACGCCGGACGAGCGCATGAAACAGCGCCGCTCCAACGTGCAACAGGATCAGCGCAAAGAACGCGAAAGCAAGGTAGAAATGCGCATTCCAGAGCAGCGTGTGCACGCTGTCGCTCAGCGGTAGGATCGCTGGAAGGTGGACGCCCCCGAACAGCACGACCGGGTAGGCCGCCGCCGACAGCATCCCCCAGCCGATCAGCGGCATGCCGATCATCAGGACATAGAACGCGTAATGCGACAGGTGAGCCGCAAGCTTCATCGGCTCAGGCAGGTCGACCGGCAGCGGCGGCGCGCCGTAGGCCAGGCGCACCGCCAGGCGCACCAGCGCGAGAAACAGAATGGCAATGCCGAGCGGTTTATGGATCGAAACGAGCGTCAGGTATTTCGGCATGACGGTGGACACCATGCCCACCCCTATGAACAGCATGGCCAGGATGCAGACCGCCATCAGCCAGTGCAGAATGCGCTGCGGCACGGTGAAGCGTCGGCGAACCCCGTTCATGGCTTGGCTCCCGTCGTCGTGTAGGGATAGTCCTGCACCTCCGCGGTGCGACGGTCGTACGACTTCGCGTAGGCAGACGATCGTGCGGCCGGGAACGGATCGTCCGATGTGTGTATGCCGGCCGGCAGGACGGTCGGATCGAAGTTGATATCGCGGCACGGGCCGTCCCGTTCGGGTTCAATCTGCTGGACGGTGAGCGTGCCGACCTCGATGGCGTGACGATCTTCCGGCCAAGCCTTGCTCGGATCTGCGGTGGGATCACCGGGATTGGCCACGGTTATCACCATGGTCCAGTGCTGCGGCCCGCTGTGGACGCGCTCGGTGATCTCTTGCTCCAGGACGTCGGGGCCACGTTTCGCGAGATCATCGGGCGAGACCGAGACTGGTTGCGCAGCCGGCAGGAGCGACCATCGCACCGCGTGCTCCGCGCCGGAGTTGTCGACGAAGATGAAGCTGTTCAGGCTGTTGAACCGCTCTTCCGCATAGCTGCCGGTCCAGGGAGCACTTGTGGCCCATGCACCGAACGCCGCGAACTCGGGATGCGCGCCTGCGAATGCCTTCATCGCGTTCGGATCCTTGCTCCCCGAGGCGAGCAAAAGTTCATAGAAGGCCTGCGGCGTTGACACCGGAAAGACAGGGGCATCGATCATGGCGGTACGCCATTGCTGTCCATCCGGCGTCGAGATCCGCAGTCCAAGGCCCCGCACCCGGACCGTCGCATCCGGCGCGTTCGGATCAGGCGTGGCGATGTTGAAGCGTCCGAGGGCCGGATACTGGCCGCGGGAGAAAACCTGAGCCTGTGAGAGCGCCGACCCGGCCCCATTCGCTTCGAAGATGCCGGTGAAGCAGATGCCCTTGGCATGGTTCCGGCGATGGCCGGCCGGGTTGACATCTGGGGGCGTCAGCGCATCCACCATCTTGTTCGCCGTGAGGCGCTGAGGCGAGAGCCATCCCGCCGTGTAGGCGAAGGCGGCGGCAGAGGCGCCGAGGACTACCGCGATCAGTAACAGCGATCCAAACACGGAGCGCGCAGGCGGCCGGTGCGGCTGGAGCATTCGAACCTCACTGTCACGGTCGACGGGCCTTCGATCAAGACTACCATTCCTGTTGTCATGACCAGTCTGTCACAGAGCGGTGTCCAATTGTACCGTTGATCGCAAGGGATTGATCCCCGGTTACCAGTCTTGTTTTGATTTAAGAATGGAACGTGCGGCCTGACCCTATCGGCCGAATGTCGCCTTCGCGCCCCAAGCCCTCGGGGGGAGGGGAGCATCCTTCGCGCGACGACCTCGCGGTTTCATTCAGGGCGGGTCAGCCGCCGTCGGCCGGTGGCCAGCTCGCAATGACAAGGGCCGGAGCGACCCGCGTTCTTCCGATAGCGCGCATTGGCCACCTGTTTCGCCGGCTCCGGTTAACCAGCGAGGACGCCCCGACCGGTGATCGACCGCCGTGCCAGGGAAAATATCCTACTCTAGGACTATTATGGTTGACATCGCGATTTGACATAGCCTATAACTAACGTGCGATCGACCAGCCAGACCCACGCTGGCCCGACCCGCCAACGCCGTTCGCCCCGCGCGACTACTACAACCTCCTCCACACCTTCTACCTCGGCCTGCCGCCCCCGGTGGACGACACGCCCGAGGCCTTGCTCGCCCGCAACAGCGAGGCCATCGCTGAATTGGCCGCGATGCTGCCGAACCAACGCCAACGAAGCCGCATGGGCTACCCAATGCGTCGCCGCGCGCGCTCATGCCAACAACATCATGCGGATGCTGCGCATCTGCGTTGAGTCTTGCTTTGCCGCCGGCCGCACGATGCCGCGCGTCCACCCAGCACACGCCGGACAACAAGCGCAGTGGCGCCTCAGTCATCCCGCCGGCACCCACCTGCCGCCGGCCACAACCATGCAGCCGGTCCCAGCGAGCGGCCACCTCTCATCCTATGCGTCGCCGTCTGTTGCGCAACGAAACGAGACGACCGTGAGACGCCTTCCAGGCTGCGGTGGGCACGCGGGCGACCCCGGGCTCTCGCGCCACGCGTCATCATCTCGCACACGGTGAAACGAGACGAACGTGAGACACCCGCAGGCTTCAACCCCGCTTGCCGCATTGGCTCGTGCGCGAATGCTGCCATCTTGAGGAGCCACGCGCTGTTCGCCGACAGCAGCGTCCCCGCGCACAGCATCACCCGCCGGCCGAACCAGCCCTGTTGCGCGAACGCGACGGCGGCCATCGGCTGGCCCGGCGGCGCGATCACCGATCTGTCAAGCTCCCGGCCAATTTTTATTGATCGGCATATAAACCATCAGCCACCATGTTATCCTGGGTGATCAGCAGCGGGAGGCGGCCATGCCATTCGACGGTAGCGAATTCAGCGCCCTGCCGTTTCGGACGGGCACGATAAAGCCCGGGGTGTGGGGATCGCTCCGGCGAGTAATCAACCGGTTGCGCCCGGGGGCGAGGGCGCTACCACTGGATTTCCCCGGTGGCTTCCCAAGTGATTCTCCCGAGCTTGCGGCGGTGCAGGTGCTGCGGCTGGCGCGCACGCTGATCGAGGACGAGCGGCACTGGATCCAGCGGCGCTACGAGACGCTGGACGGCAGGCGATGCGCTGTCGGCGCGTTGCGCAGCGCGGGACGCCTGCTGGCACTACGCAGCCTGAACAACGAGGCTCACAACCTGCTGTTGGAAGTCGCTGTCGGGCGCGGGTTCACCGACATCGAGAAGATGAACGACCATTCGACGCACGGCCAGGTGGTGTCGGCCTTCGATTCCGCGATCACCCGTGCGGAGGCTCGGCTGTAGTACCGCTCCTCCCGAGTTTTCCAGTACCGCTCTTCCTGGCCTGCGAAAGAGCAGTACCCCGGGCGCTCGACGCGGCGCGTGGCATTGACCGCGCGCCCGCGGAGACGCCAGCAGTCCGGGGCGTCGCGGGACGTGTCGCGACCACAGCGGCCGCTGCCGCGCCAAACCTTCCCGTGCAAGCTGCGGGCTACGGCTGATGCCGCAACCGCGGGACGGCCGCATCGTGGTGGACGTGTCGACGATCGCCCGCTGGACCGGTCCACCGGTCGGTATCGCGCGCGTCGAACACGAATTAGCGACCCGCGCACAATCCCTCCGGAAGGACGCCGGACTTTGCCTCTGGGACGGGAGTGCGGGGCAGTTTCGTGCGTTGAACCCGCGCTGGGCGCCGTTGATGCTGAGCTGGCACGGCGCCCTCGACACGCACCAGCCCGCCGCGGGCCGGCGAGGTCTTCGCGCGTTGCTCTCGTTCCGCCAGTCCATCGTCATGGCGCTGGAGAAGCTGCGGCTCACGACGGAATTCAAACTGCTGGCGCATCTTGGCGATCGGTTGCAGCGCGCGGTGCTGGCCCTGCGCAGGCACGGTTTCCTGCTCGAGGACCATCGAGGCAACCGGCTGGCTTGTGTGGCACGGGACTGGGCCCTCGGCGAGCCGGTCTTGCTGACACCCGACGATGTTGTGTTGCTGGCCGGGACCGACTGGTACTTCATCGACCCGGAGGCAGTCGGCGCGCTGAAGCAGCGGCTGGGGTTTCGCCTATCGGTGATCTGCTACGACATGATCCCGCTGCTGTTCCCGGAGTGGTTTCCCGCCGCCGACGCGGCGATGGTTCGTTCGTATTGGTCGAAGATCCTGCCGATCGCCGATCTGGTGATCTGCAACTCCCGCGTCGTCGAGAATGATGTGCGCACGATCGCCGAGGCGCTGGGCGTGCGGGTATCCACCAGCGCGGTGGCGCCACTCGGTTTCGATCTGCCGTCAGTCGATGTCGCGCCGGAGGTCCTGCCGGTCGTCGCCGCCGCGCCTTGTGTCCTGCCGGCCGGCCTTGAAGCAGGACGCTACGCCCTGTTCGTCAGCACAATCGAACCGCGCAAGGGCCACGCGCTGTTGCTGGATGTCTGGGAGCGTCTCCTGGCCCGCGACATTCCGCGGCGCCACGGGTTTAGCCTCGTCTTCGTCGGCCGGCCCGGCTGGCATGTGGACGACCTGCTGCGGCGGGTGGCGGCGGCCTCGCGAGGCGGTACGGTGCTGCACCTTCAGGGGGTCGGCGACGCAGAACTCGATGCGCTGTATCGCGGCGCCACATTCTGCTTGTACCCGTCGCTCTATGAGGGGTTCGGCCTGCCCATCATCGAGGCTTTTGCGCGCGGCAAGGCGGTGATTGCCTCCACCGGTGGCGCGGTACCCGAAACAGCGGGCGATCTGGCGCCCTGCCTCGATCCGACCGACGTGGGGGCCTGGGAGCAAGCGATGGCGGACTGGATACAGCGGCCGGAGCTTCGCGCGGGCTATGAGGCACGCATCCGAGCCGGGTTCTCTCATCCGACCTGGGCAGCGGCGGCGGCACACATCCTGACGCTGGCCAGGCAAGGCCAGGGCTCTGTCGTTGGTGCGGATCCATGGGTCAGAGCCCCTTGATGGGGCCCCGGTGGGGTCCAAGGGCCAAAGCCCCTGGCCTTGCGCGCTACGACCGAAGCCGCAGCAGCCAGGCGTGCAGGCGGGTCCGCGGATGCAACCCCGGCTGACGCAGCAGCAGCCCGATCGTCTCGCGCGCGGAGGCCCGGTGGCCAGCGGCAATCGCCTCCTTTGCGGCGTCCATCGCACGCACGGTGATGTGGCGCGTAATGGCCGCCTCCGGGACGCCGATCGCTTGCAGGAAGGCGCGGGTCACCAGCGGGACGCGTCCCGCCGGATCCTCCATGCCCGCCCGCCGTTGCTCCGCGACAACCAGCGCGCCCAGTTCCGACAGCGCCCGTTGCTCCACGTCCTGCCAGGAAGACTGCGCTGCGTGCTGGCGGTAGGAGAGCAAGCACTCCGGCAGGTTCATCAGGTCATGGCGTTCGGACAGGCGCAGCCAGAGGTCGAAATCCTCTGCGAGGCGGAACGCCGGGCGATAGCCGCCGGCATCCAGCACGGCGGCGCGGCGCAGCATCATCGTTGGGTGGATCATGCAGTTGCCCTGGCGCAACATGGCATGGATCACGGCCGGCTCGGTGGGGGGATTGCGGTGGCCCAGCGTGGTGTCGTCGTGGCCGATTACCAGGCATGCACTGCCCAACGCCGCGACATTCGGGTGCGCATCCAGGGCCGCCGCCTGTCTGGCGAACCGCTCCGGCATGGCCACGTCGTCCGCGTCCATCCGGGCGACGTAGCAGCCGCGCGCCTCCGCCAGGCCACGGTTGAGGGCCGGCACCAGTCCGAGCCCCGGCTGCGTCAGCATCCGCACCCGCGGATCCAGCGCCGCGACGATGATCGCCGGGGTCGCGTCGCGCGATCCGTCGTCCACCACCAGCAGTTCGAACGCATCCAGTGTCTGGGTGAGAATGCTGCTGATAGCTTGCCCGACGAACGCGGCGCCGTCGCGCACCGGCAGCACCACCGATACCAATGGCGTGCTCATGGCACCGCCGAGATCACGACGGACCTGCCGGCCGATGCCGCCTGACGCGTCCTTGCCCGTAATGAGCTTCGTCACCGCCGCTGCCGACGGTGACATGTTCGTGCGCCTGCTGGTCGAGCAACTGCGCAGCTTCGTCGGCAACCGCGACGATAAGATCGTGGTGGCGGACGAGGGCAGTCGTGACGGTATGCGGGCGTGGCTTCGTGCGCAGCCGGACGTGCGCCTGCTGACCCGGCGGGACGTCGGTAATCCGAGCTTGCCAACCGCCGCGCGCGGCGTATTCCATGCTTGGTATGTATCGCGGCTGCTGCATGCGGAGGCCGAGATCCTGCGCGGGACGAACGGACGCGTGTCGCGCGCCACCTACCTGGAGCCTTTGATGGCGCGTTTGCGGGTGGAATACGGTCTGGCTTATTGACGGCACTCGTCCGCCACCTGAGCCAGGACGGCCTCGACGGCGCGGAAATTGTCGCGCGAATCATGCCGCAACGCGACGTCCCGTGCTGCCGCACCGATGCCGCTCCGGGTGCCGGGATGGAGCAAACGCCGCATGTGCGCAGCGAGCGTCGCCACGTCCTCGGGATCGGGCAGGACGAAGCCGCTCTGTCCGCTGGCGATCAGTTCGCTGGCGCCGTCCATAGCGGTGGTGATCACCGGCAGACCTGCGGCGAGCCCCTCGATGGTGGCCAGGCAGCAGGCGTCCCAGCGGGTTGGATGCACCAGCACATCCGCGGCGGCATAGAGTGAGGCCATGTCGGCGACCGGCCCGAGGAATTGCACGCGGTCCCGAACGCCAAGCCGTGTCGCCAGTCCGGTCCAGAACGCATCCGCTGTGCCCCCCGCGACCGCCAGCGTCGCGTCGGCACCTTCCTGGCGCAGCACTGCCAAGGCGCGCAGCGTGGTGTCAACGCCCTTGAGCCGCAGGTTATGCGCCACGCCGAGGAACAACGGTCCGTCGCCGATGCCGAGCGCGCGGCGTGCCGACTGCGCCAGTTCCGCGAGGCGCTCCGGCGCAAAGTGCTGCGTATCGACGCCATTGGGTATCACCGTGATCCGGTCGGCCGGGATGCCGTGGCGCTCGGCAAGCAACGCGCCGAGCCGGCGGGAGAGGGCGACGATCCGCCGGGCGTTCCGCGCCTGCAATCGCTCGAGCCGGTCCAGTTGCCAGTGATACCGCCGCCGCCGCGGTGACAATGCAGTGCGCAGGCGGTACGACATCGGCCGGGCGGCGCGCAGTGCGACCTCACTCAGGAGGCGGGATCCGGTGTGCGGGTGGAACACCTGCCCCGACCAACTTGTGCCCCCGTCATGCACGACATCCGGCTTCAGCGTTGCGATGCTGCCGGCAACGATCCGGGCCCGGTCGAGCATGCGTCGGGCTTGTGGCAGGATATGCGAGCAAACCGGCAGCGTATGGTTGGCCTCGCTGAACGCAAGGACGTGCACCTCATGCCCGTGACCCTGCAGGTATGCCGCGAAGCCTACGGTCCATTGCTCGCGTCCGCCGGCGAGCGGATCGAAGCGATCGGCCACCAGGGCGATCTTCACGGCGATGTGCACTCCCTGCGATTCGGCCGAAACAATCCTCACAGGGAACGAGATTGGTTGCTAGGGTCAAGTCTCCCGTACGTCAGATTGCGCGCCGAACCGCGACAGCCGCTTTCCCCGCCCACGGCAGGGCGGAGAGAATCCTGCGCGCCGGGCGCTCCGTCTCAGGTCATCTGCGTGCCAGGTGCTTCGTCTGAAGCCCGCGAAATGGTTGACACACGGACAGGTGCCTACCCCGTCATGCCGACAAAGGTCGGCATCCACGACTATGCATCGCAGGAAAGGCAAGTCGTGGATGCCGACCTTCGTCGGCATAACGGTGGTACACGGCCGATGAGTCAGACATTACGCTGCTTGGTATGAGGTCATCAAAGCAACAGAAGCAGCGCCAGGCTGCCCGCGCCCACCACCCAGCAATAATACGCGAACGGATTGAGTGCCCAGGCATCGTGCTGGCGGAAATAGCGCATCAGGAACGCGGTGCTGGCGAAGGCCGTGACCCCGGCGATCACGGCGGCCATCGCCGACAGGCGGAACACGCCGGGCGGCATGGTCTCGTGCAACAGCTTGGGCACCTCCAGCACCGTCGCGCCGAGGATGATCGGCGTCGCGATCAGGAAGGAGAAATGCGCCGAGCCCTCATGGTCGATCCCGCGCAGCAGGCCGCCCACGATGGTGGCACCCGAGCGCGATATCCCGGGGATCAGCGCCGTGCATTGCCAGCAGCCGATCGCCAGTGCGTCCATGGCGTTCAGCGTGGTGAGCGGCCGGTGCCCCAAACCCCGCACCTTCTCGCCGAAGATCAGCAGGCAGCCGTTCACCAGCAGGAAGGCCGCGGCCACCACCGGCGAACCGAACAGGCTGCGGAAGAACTTCTCCGCGATGAACCCAAGGATCACTGCCGGCACCGTCGCGATGACGATCAGCACGAGCACACGTCTGCTCTCGCCGACCTGGTGGGCGCCCCCCAGCCCGAGCACGCCGGTCGCCAGCGCCCACCAGTCGCGCCAGAAATACACCAGCAACGCTGTCGCCGTGCCGAGATGCAGCATGACCAGGAAGGGCAGGAACTCGGGCGCATGCTGGTCGATGTGCCAGTGCAGCAATGCCGGCAGGACGACGGCATGCCCCAGGCTGCTGACCGGAAACAGCTCGGTCGCACCCTGGAGGACGGCAATGATGATGGCTTGCAGTGCGTTCATGCCGGCGATTCCCCTGCAGGTCGAAGTACGGCGTTCGTGGCGGAAACTCGGCACCTTGGCAATGCGATCAAGTCAACGGCCCAATCAAGTCGAGGACCAGGGGCAGGCTAAGGCTGGGAAGAGCAGGGTCGTCAGTCGAAGATGGGAGGAACACCGCAGGCCGAACCGCACGCGGCCGCAGTTGATGCGGCCGCCGGCCGCCCGAATGTCCCGCCGGCGGGCACCTGTGGTGCAACGACGCAACGAAAGGTTTTTGCAATATGAATGCGGGCGGCGAGGACGTTCGCCGCGCCCTTGCCTTGGCTTTGTTTTGGTAATCGCTTGTTCGGGACGCTCGGTTCAGTCGTTCATTGGGTAGGCGGCCATCAGGCGCGTCTGCTGCCGCCAGTGCCGCCACACCGCCCGGACGCCCGCCGGCCGGTGGCCTCGTGCGCGATTGGCCGCGGCAATGCGGAACGCCGCGCCGTAATGGAAGAACTGCGCGCGCCACGCGTCGAGCAATCGCGTCTCCGGGTCCCAGACATGGGTGGCCTCCGACCCGACGCCGTTGATCTCGATGATGCGAAACCCTTCGCCGCGGGCCAACGCCTGGAGCGACCCGAAGCGCACGTCGATACGGCCGAAATGGAAGTCCGGCAGTGCCCGCGCCAGGCGCTCGATCCGGTCGGTCAGTGCCTCGGTGGCCAGCGCCGTGCCGTTGCGGAACATCGAGCCCTTGCAGTGATTGCCGACGAACACCAGCCGCACACGTTCGCCCTGCCGCGGCACCTCGTCCTGCCGGTGCGCCAGCCGAGGCAGGTACAATTGCGCCAGGCGGCCGGCGCGTGGATCGGCCAGGATCAGTTGCCGCAGCGTCGAGCGTCCGTCGCCGGTGACAAACGGCGGGTATTTCAGGGTGAGCGACGTCAGGCGGCCATGCGGTTCGTCGGGATGGCGGATATAGAACAGGCCAGCCTCGCCTTCCTCTGGGATGAATTCCTGTAACAAGACGCCGGTGCCGCGCGGATAGGTGGACAGGTAGCGCACCAGCGCGTCGCGATCGTGCACCAGCCGAACGCCGGTGCCGTTGCAGCCGATGTCCGGCTTGGCCACCACCGGATAGCGGAGCAAGGCGTCCGCCATCGCCTGTTCCGCGGCAGCCACGTCGGCGGACGGATCGGTGGCGTGCGTGACGATGCCGGTGTAGCGGGCCAGCACGTCCCGTTCGGCGCCGGCGACCTGGTCGAGGATCTCGCGCTTCGATTCGCCGCACAGCCCGCCCACTTCGATGTGCGGGTTGGCCGCGGTGGGCAGGCTGAGGTCGCCGTAGCGCAGCCCGAGCGCGATCCAGTGCGCGACCACCGGCGTGTAGAACAGCCAGCCCGGCCAGAACTCGAAAAACGAGACCACCGGCGGCGGGGGTGGCGGGGCGGCAAAGCTGGTGAGGCGCAGGGCCGGTTCCAGCTTCATCGCCGCGCCCCCTGCTGCATGCCGGAGGCGGCCAGCCGGCCGGCGAGGATGACGAACAGTACGAACCCCGCCGCACCCAACCAGCGCCAGGCACCGAAATGATCCATCAGGAATTGTCCCACTTTGAGCGACGCGCCGAACAGCAGGCTGGTCCAGCACGTGGTGGCGACCACCGCGGCCAGGGTGAACTGCCGCAGGTCGGCGCCGAGAAAACCACAGGTCGTATAGGTCGGCAACCGCAGCCCGGGAAGGAAGCGGCTGACCAGCACCACCTTGAAGACGCGGCCCCTGAGCCAGGCGTTAATCGCCTCCTTGCGGTGCGGCGGCAGCAGGCGCGCGATCCAGGGCACCCGCGCCGACAGCCATCCCAGGCCATAGAGTCCGAGATCGCCCAGCACGATGCCCATGTACAGCGAGCCAAGGGCGAGCCCGACGGAAATCTCGCCTTGCTCTGCCTGCATGGCCGCCATAACGGTTGCCGCATCCTCCAGCACGAAGGTCGCGAGTACGATTGTTACACCCTGTAACAGCGGCGAGTGTCCGGCCAACGCGAGCAGCGAGGCGATCCAACCACCGATCATGATCGTCCGCCTACCTTCTCGCCAATGCGCCGCCGCCCTCAAATGAGGTCTGAGACACCAAACCGCATAATCACCAAGCCGTGAAGTGCATGTGCCGGCGTCGTATCGCTGGTGCCATGGTGGGCGGATTGTGGCGTGGTCTCACGATCACGCTCCCAAGCGCCACGCTCCCAAGCGGCACGCGCCCGAGCGGCACGCGCCCGAGCGGGACAAGCGCGAGCGCGCCGGCATCGCGGCCGGCCGATGGGGCGTGCCACGATGGCGGGCCGGCGATGGCGCGCCGGTCCGGCGCAGGACGCGGTGTCGGCGGTTCAGATCCGCATGCGGGAGATTTCCAACAGCACGCTTGCCTCCAGCTCCTTCTCGTCGAGCCGGTGCTTCACCAGGTCGCCGATACTGACAATGCCCTTCAGCGCGCCGCCGTCGATCACCGGCAGGTGGCGAATGCGTCCCACGGTCATGGTCGCCAGCGCGGCGTCGATCCGGTCGGCGGAACGGCAGGTGACAATCGGCGCGCTCATTAGCGCTTGCACCTGAAGTTCGAGCGCCGCGGCGCCATGGTCCGCGATGGCATTGACGAAGTCGCGTTCGGAAAACACGCCGACGCGCTTCATCCACTGGTCCTCGACGACCAACGCGCCGATGTTGTGTTCGGCCAGCTTGCGTACGGCCGAATGCACCGGATCAGTCGCCTGCACCGTCACCACGTGGTGACCCTTGCCGCGCAGGACATCGCTAATCAACATGAAAGCACCTCCATCTTCGCCGCCGCGTTGCGTCCGTGCGGTGTTCTGGCGGGCCTTGAACAGATCGCTTGGAGGCGCGGCGCTTACATGGGAATGGGCTGCGCATGGGCCAACAACCGGCCGGCCGGAGCGACTTCACAGCTTGCCGATCGGTGACGCGCCGTCATGCGCCCGCACCCGTCATTACGAGGCGCGCGGCGCGCCTCGCAATGACAGCTTGCGGCGGCACCCGCCGTCCTGGACAACGGTGCGGCGGCACCCGCCGTCCGGCGCTTCACGGATTCCAGGTGCTAACGGATGTCCAGCGGCACAACGCTGATGCTGTTGAACGGCGAGCCGTTGATCAGCCGCGTGCTGACAACGGTGTAAACCAGCACGTGCTTTTCCGGATCGATCGCACGATGGATCTGGAAGCTTTTGAAGAACAGTGACGCGGACGCGAAGCCGATCACCTCCGATTTCGGCAGGCTCGGCGGCATGCCAACCGGGCCGACCGCGCGACAAGCAATCGAGAACCTGCTCGGATCCTCGGCAATGCCGATGCCGCCCTTGATGCCGCCGGTCTCCGCCCGCGACATGTAGCAGGAGACATTCTGCACCTTCGGATCGTCGTAGCGCTCCACGATGATCTTGTCGTCGGGGCCGAGCCAGCGGAAGTTGGTATTGATCGAATCGATCCGCGTTTGCGCGTGGCCAGGCGCGGCGATGGCGGAGGCTGCGATCGCGGCAAGCAGAAGTCTCTTCATGGATGGTGCTCCGGTTTCCGATGCAGTGTGGCGGGCGCGGTGCAGCGCGTTCAAGGCGTGGCCGGATTTTGGGCCATGGCCGCGGCAGCCGTGCGTCCGGCGAGAGCGCAAGCTTCTAACACGGAGGCAGAACGAGGGCCACGGAGCGCCACGCAGGCATTCTTCGGTATGCGCTGGCCGCAGCATATGCCGCAATGACACAGCAGGAGGACTGCCTCCGTGGCGCTCCGTGGTTCTCGGTCTTCTCCGCGTTGAGATCTTTGCGGACGCGCGTGCGCCCCCTGCATCCGGGTATTGCTGCGACCGCGCACCCCATGCTCGCCGTCGCCGCGGTCCGCCCTATAATCCTGCCGTCGCATCGGAGTCCCAGAATGACCAATACCCCGCCATTGCTCGGTAGCGCCGTGCGGCACGAGTGGTTGCTCGACCCGGATTTCGTCAGCGTCAATCACGGCTCCTTCGGCGCAACGCCTCGCATCGTGCTGGCCGCGCAACAGGACTGGCAGCGCCGCATGGAAGCGCAAACCGGCCGCTTCTTCCGGAGCATCCTGCCGGACGCGCTGCGCCACAGCGCCGAGCGTCTTGCCGCGTTCATCGGCGCCGATGGCAAGGACCTCGCATTCGTCGAGAACGCCACCGTCGGCTGCAATGCCGTGCTGCGCTCGCTGTCGCTGGCGACGGGCGACGAGGTGCTGGTGCTGACGCACGGCTACGGCGCGGTGCGCAACACCGTGCGCTACGTCACTGAACGCGCCGGCGCGCGCATGACGGAGGCGGCGGTGCCGTTTCCGCGCCCAGACGCCGATGCGATCGTTGCGAGCGTCGCAGCTTCATTGACTGACCGCACGAGGCTCGCGGTGATCGACCACATCACGTCGGGCAGCGCGCTGGTGCTGCCTCTGCAACGCATCATCGCCGCGTGCCACGACGCCGGTGTGCCGGTGCTGGTGGACGGCGCGCACGGCCCGGGGCAGGTGGCGCTCGACATGCGCGGGCTGGACGCCGATTGGTATGTGGGTAACTGCCATAAATGGCTGTGCGCGCCGAAAGGTTGCGGCTTCCTGTGGGCGGCGCCGGAGCGTCAGGCAGGGCTGCATCCGGTAACGATCTCGCACGGTTTCGGCGGCGGGTTCCTGGCCGAGTTCGACTGGACGGGCACGCGCGATTGCAGCGCCTGGCTGAGCGTGGACGTGGCGATCGATTTCCACGCCCGCCTCGGCGGTGCGGCGCTGCGCGAACGGAACGTGGCGCTGGCCGCCGAGGCCACGTCGCTGCTGTCACGCCGGCTCAACACCGAACCCGGCGCGACCGGCGCCCTGGCCGGCGCGATGGGGCTGGTGCGGCTGCCGCTGACCGGTGCGGTGACGGCGGAACGCTCGCTGCGGGTGCGCGAGATGTTGCTGGATGCCGGCACCGATGCGCCGACGCATGTCATTGACGATGCGCTGTGGCTGCGCCTGTCGGCGCATGCGTATAACGAGATCGGCGATTACGAACGTTTGGCGGAGATCGCGGCGCGCGTGGTGCGAAGCTAATCAGCTTTCCTCTCCCGCGCTTGCGGGAGAGGGTAGGGTGAGGGTGCAGCGTGCGGCATGCATCACCCTCACCTAACCTCTCCCGCAAAGCGCGGGAGAGGGATTTTACCGAACCAACTCCCGCGCCAGCGCGATGACGCGATACGCCTCGCTCCACAGCGCATAGTCTTCCAGCCGGTCCAGCGGGGCCCACACCACTTCCGAAACATCCGTCGCGGCCTCCGGCTCGCCTTCCACCCAGCGCGCGGCGAAATCCAGGATCGTGTAGTGGAACTGCACGCGGCCGTCGCGATCGCGGCGGATGTTGTCGACATGCGCGGTGAACACCATGGGGCCGACGGAGATGCCGGTCTCCTCCAGCAATTCCCGGCGTCCCGCTTGTTCCGCCGTCTCGCCCACTTCCTGCGCGCCGCCGGGCAACGTCCAGCTTCCGATGTTCGGCGGCTTGCCACGACGCACCAACAGCACCGTGTCGTCCTTCAGCACGATCACCCCGATGCCGACAATCGGTCGCGCGGGGTACTCGCGATCGCTCACGGCTTGGTTCCAGTCCCTGCCGTCGCTTGGGGAGGCGTGGAGCCGGCCGCAGGCGCAGTACTGGAAGGCGCGGTTGGTGCGGTGGGCGGTGGCGCGGCCGGCGCGTTGGGGTTGACGATCGATGGCGTCCCGGGGGGCGTGCCAGGGCTCGCGAACGAGGGCGCGGCGGGCGTTGCGATTGACGGTGCGGCCGGCGCCGCGCCCGCCGATGCAGCGGCCGGGGCCGGCGCCTTCAGATCGTCCAGGGATGGCACAAGCGACTTCTGCTTCCACGCCCCGAGCTGATAGGTCCACCCGGCCAAACGTGCCTGCAGCCGATCGGCCTCGGCCTTGGCCTTGTCGTCGCCGGTCACGCTGAAGCGGGCGAGCACCTTACGGTCCGCGTCCGGTGTTGCCGCGGCATCCGCCTTGGCCACCGCGTCCGGTGGCGCGCGATACAGCGACGCGGTCACCGTCAGCCCATCCGACGTGCTGAACACGGATTTTCCCACCGGATCGCCCGGCGGTGCCGCATCCGCATGCACGTCCTCGAACGTCAGCAACTCCAGCGCGCGCGACACATCCTCCAGCTTGTAGTCGTCGAGCTTCGGATGGTCCGCCGGTGCATTCAGTGCGAGCTTGTCGTTGGCCCGTGCGAATTCCAGCGTGTCATTGCCGTGCGTGACGACCACCTTGGCGATGCGGCTGTGGTCGATGTTCATGATGTCGCGATCAAGCCAGAGCTGCGGATCGGAGTCCACCTCCAGGCTGCCCTCGGCGAGCCAGCTTTGGTTGTCGTTCGGGCGGCGGACATAGACCTCTTCTGGGACGTTCCCGCCGGTGCGCACGCGGCGATGACCGACGATCAGCGACACCAGCTTCTGTCCGGACGCATCCAGCACCTGGAGCAAATTCGAATTGGAATCCTTGGCAGCGGGGTCCTCGACACCGAGGGTGGCGAATTGCGTCGGGTCCGCGGTGCGTTGCTCGACCAGGCGCAACTCGGTCAGCGCGGTGAGCATCGAGCGCAGCTTCGTCTCCTGCACCGGATAGCCGCCGCGATCGGCCAGGCCCCAGCGCACGTGTCCGGCGACCTCGTGCTTCTCGATCACCAATTGGGTGCCCTGGTGCTCCACCTCGATCTTCGTTGCCTTCTGCAACTGCGCTGCGAGATCGGGGAACATCAGCTTGCCGGCGTCGGCCGACCGTTGCTCCGTCGGCAGCGTCTCGATGCCGAAATACCAGCCGCCGGCGATGGCGACGACGCCGAGGACAACCAGGATGACGAGGGTTCGGGGAGTCATGTGGCGGGGCGTTCCTGGTCACGGCAGGTGCGGAACTCGTCATGGCAGGCTCGGATATCGTCATGGCGATGCACGAAAATCATGCTCGCGTCCTCGCACGCTGACGGCGGCGCACCAGGCCCAGAACGATCGCCAGGATCGTCAGCACCGCCGGCACCGCGATGATGTCGAACAGTCGCAATTCGTTCTCCAGGTGCGAGATGTCGCGGTTCAGGTCGAACTGCACGGCGCGCAGCTTCTGCCGCGTCTCGACGATATCCTTCCGCGCCGCGTCGATCGCCACCCGTTGCTCCGGCGTGATCACTGCCTGCGCGTTAGCCGCCTGGTCCGTGTCGCCTGGGCTGCTACCCTGGCGCAGCGTCTGCAACTGCTTCTGCACGGCGTCCAGATGCGTCTGCAAGGTTTGCTCGGTCTGGCGGAACTGCGCCTCCGCCTCCGACTGCATGGTGTTCACCAGCGTGAACGGATGATTGGAATCGCCACGCGAGCGCAGCCCGATCAGTGCGTCGCCGCCGGCCAGCGTATCCACCAGGTTGGCGACGAACGGCCCGTTGTCGCTGAACGGAGTCGCGGTCTGCTGGCCGAAGAAGTCGGCGATGCGCACCCAGAACCGATCGGCCAGGATATCGGTATCCGCCACCACGACGAGGTTCGCCGGCGCGCTGGTCTCGGCGATGTAGGCCGGGAATTTGTCCGGCCGCTTCTCGCCGGCGGGTTCCGGCGGCGGCCCGATGAAGGCGGAGTGCAGCACGCCGTGCACCCGGGCGGCGATGACTCGCGGGCCGCCCTGCGGCTTGAAGTCGGCGAGTATCTTCGCCGGCTCCGGCATCTTCACCTTGTCGACCGGGATCAGCCCCGACCGCGCCGACGACGTCAGCAGCGGCGTGAAATCGATCTTCGCGTTCGGCGCCTTAGCGATGAAGCCGGGCGAGGCGACGGTGACCTGCTGCAGATCGGCCGTCGCCGGGTCGTTGTGGTTGATGCCGTCGCGGATGTTGAACCAGGCGACGTAGTTCACGGCCTGAGCGTTCGGGTCGGTGGGAACGCGCACGCGCCATGCGCCGGTCAGGTCGCCGACCACCTCGTTCGGATCGAACTGGATGCCCCAGGCGTCGAACAACTTCTTGAGGTCGGAATGGGTGTCGGTGGGCGGCATGCCGCTGGGGTTCGGCTGCGAGGCCATCGCCTCGCTCCACGGATCGACCATCACCATCAGGCGGCCGCCGCGCATGACGAACTGGTCGATGGCGTAGAGCGTGTTGTCCGACAGGTTCAACGCCTCGGCGACCAGCAGCACCTGGATATCGGGGTCGATCACCTGCGCGTCGGTGGAGACGGTCTTCACCGTGTTGGTCTGCCGCAGCAGTTCCGTCGAGGCGAAGGGCTGGCCGCCCTGCTGCCCGTGCGTCATCATCATCATCTGCGGATTGCCATCCAGCGGCAGCGACGACATGACGCCCACCACTGGGCGCTTCGGCGTGGACAGTTCGTAGATCAGCTTGGTCAGGTCGTATTCCAGGAAGCGCTCGCGCTCCGGCTGGAAGAACGGAATGGTGCGCTCGTCGTCCAGCAGGTTGGAACCGGCGAGGCCGAAATAGACCTGGGTGCCGGCCTGATCGACCGGGACGCCTTGCAGGCCGTATGCCATGGCGTGGTCTTCGGTGTCGCTGAACGGCTCGGGGTCGAAGAATTCAAGTTTGACCTTGCCGTCAGAGACCGCGGCGTATTCCTCCAGCATCTCGCGCACGTGGTCGGCATAGGCGCCATAGACCGGCACGGTGCTGCCGAGCATGCGTGAATAGAACAGCCGCAGCGTGATCGGTTCCTTCAGGCCACGCAGGATCTGCCGCGTGCCGGGCGCCAGCGTGTAGATGCGGTTCTGCGTCAGATCGACATGCACGTAGGCCAGGCGCGCATCGGCGAACATGTTGACGCCGATGACGATGGCCGCGACCGCGACCACACCGACGATGGAGAACCAGAGGCGTCGGCGCATCGCTTCAATCCGCCTTGCGTTGTTCCACCAGCACGGCGTTCAGGTACAGCCAGAAGCCGATGAAGGTGGCGAAGAAGATCAGGTCGCGCACGCTGACGACGCCGCGGGTGAAGTCCTGGAAGCGGTCGATCACCGCGACGCGGCGGGCGATGTCGGCCAGGACCGGGGTATTGCGGGAGAGGAAATCGGTGACGACCGGATAGGACGCGACGGCGAAAATGAAGCACACGGCGACGGCGAGGACGAAGGCGATCACCTGGTTGCGGGTCAGCGCCGACATTGCCGAACCGGCCGCGAGGAAGGCTCCGGCGACCAGAAGCGAGCCGACATAGCCTGATGCGATCACGCCGTTGTCGGGGCTGCCGAGGATGTTCACGGTGATGACGAACGGGAAGGTCAGCAGCAGGGCGATGGCGCAGAACGCCCAGGCGGCGAGGAACTTGCCGATGACCGCCTGGAACTGGGTGAGGGGCAAGGTCAGCAGCAGCTCGATGGTGCCCAGGCGGCGTTCTTCCGCCCAGAGGCGCATGGTGATCGCGGGGACCAGCAGCAGGAAGACCCAGGGGATGAAGGTGAAGAACGAATTGAGGTCGGCCTGGCCGCGGTCGAAGAAGCTGCCGAGGTTGAAGGTGAGGGCGCCCTGCAGGACCAGGAAGATCACGATGAACACGGTCGCCACGGGGGTGGCGAAATAGGCGGTCAGTTCGCGCCCGGCGATGATGAGGATGTTGCGCATTTTACTAAACCCCTCCCGCTACGCGGGAGAGGTCGAGGGCGCGACAGCGCACGAGGGTGAGGGTGATCGGGTCGCCCCGAACTCCTTCCGCTGCGCGAAGTTTGGCTGTGTGCGTCACGCGGCACCCTCACCGCTACGCGTCTCGACCTCTCCCGCGTCGCGGGAGAGGTTTTCTTGGTTGGTCAACATCCGGAACACGTCGTCCAGCTTCCCTGACTCATGCTGCGCCGCCAGATCGGCGGGCGTCGCATCCGCCACCACGCGGCCGTTGGCGATGATCATCGCGCGGGTGCACACCGCATCGACCTCCTCCAGGATATGCGTCGAGATGATGATCGCCTTGTCCGGCGCCATGCGCTGGATCAGCGTGCGTACCTCGTGCTTCTGGTTGGGATCCAGCCCGTCGGTCGGTTCGTCCAGCACCAGCACCGGCGGATCGTGCAGCAGCGCCTGCGCCAGGCCGACACGGCGCTTGAAGCCCTTGGACAACGTCTCCACCGGCTGCAGCCGCACGTCGTCCAATTGCGTCAGTTCCAGCGCGTGGGTGATCCGCGCGTCGAGTTCGGCGCCGCGATAGCCGCGGATCCTGGCGCAGAAGCGCAGGAAGCCGGTGACCGACATTTCGGGATAGGTGGGGGCGCCTTCCGGCAGGAACCCCAGCATGCGGCGCGCGGCGACGCCGTCGGTCTGCACATCATGGCCGCAGATGCGCGCGGTGCCCTCGGTGGGGATCATGAAGCCGGCCAGCATGCGCATCGTGGTGGACTTGCCGGCGCCGTTGGGGCCGAGGAAGCCGAGCACCTCGCCGCGTGCCACCCGGAAGGAGACGTTGTCCACCGCGGTGAAGCCGCTGAACCGCTTGGTCAGGCCGTCGATCTCGATCAGCACAGGCTCTCCGCCGCCGGACACGCTGCGTTCCCCCCTTCGTCCCCTGTGGCGGGCCGGAATAACCGAATGCGGCGGCAATGCAAGCGGGGCAGCGGGCGGATGGAGAAGGCTTAACCCGGCCAAGCGGGGAGGCAAGCAAGGTCAGGGGCTTTGCCGCCCGGCCTTCGCCGAGGCAAGCTCTGAAGCCTCGCCGAGAGGCTCTGCTTGATTGGATCCCGACGGTAGTGGATCGGTTTGAAGCCATCTGCCGCGCCGAAGCAGCGGCGGCCGAGTCTCTGGGCCGTGAGCAACCGGCCGTGAGCAACCGCGTTCAACCCGGCGCAGACGTTCCGCCCGTCAGTGCCACGCGGAGTGCTGCCCAGGGAACGAACCCGCCTCGCGGGATTGATGCCTGGGGTGATGTCGCTGCCTCATGTCGAATGACGCAAATGGAATGATCGGAGGCGCGGGTGGCATGCTTTGACAATGGTGGCTCCTTCAATCCAAGAGGAGCCACGCCATGAACAAGTCCTTGCCGCCTGCCACCACCGGCAGTTTGCGCGAACGTCTGACCCAGGACATCACCATCGGATGGTACTGCCGGCGGTGGCGAAGCTGGCGAAGGTGTAGGCACCGGCACGAAATCAGGTGGCACCCGTGTGGCGATCGACCGGTGCCGCCAGCAGTTGGGGCGGCGACGTGCCGCCCCCGATGAAGATCGCCTACTGCTGACCCGGCGGTTTATAAGCTCCGCTGATCTGCTTCGCCTTTCGCCGGACGCCGGCAATCTCTTCCATCGTGAACAGTCGTGTCATCTGTGGGTTCTGCATGGCTCCGGCGGATACGGCCACGCCGCATATAGCCACTGCCATGTCTGGATCAGTCACGTCGAAGATCACCAGCACACCAGGGCCATTGACACTCCTGCCATACATGGCGAGCAGCTTTCCTCCGGCAGCTTCAAGCAGTTGCTCCACTGCCGCCTGGCGGTTTGTATTGGGGTTCTCCCTCATCGCATTAAGGGCTTGAGGGGTGTATTCTCCTGTCAAACTGAACAGCATTTTCGTAACCCTCCCTTTTTATTGGTGATGCCGCGCCGGAACGCTAGGCTGCTTTTGACATAGCGCAAGTAAACATTCTGGTGCTCGAGACGGCGGCAGCTATGGGCCTGGCCCGAAGCGCCAGACTGGACCTTGAGGGCCCGCTGAGGAATAACCACGTCGAATTCAGCGTGGACGGTGTCCGTCTGTGTCATGGTCTGCGCAGGCAGACCATCCACGAATTTTCTCGGCGCAGGCGGCGAAGTCGTGGATGGTGCGCCGGAGCCTGCCCCCGGGCGCTTGACCCGGGGGCGCACCATGAAGCGAGGCGGCCGGTGCGTCGTCCCGACTGGCTCGGTTGTTTCCCCGCGGGCCCAAAGCGGCGGTGGGGCACCC
Source organism: Acetobacteraceae bacterium (assembly GCA_035486135.1). Taxonomy (GTDB): domain Bacteria; phylum Pseudomonadota; class Alphaproteobacteria; order Acetobacterales; family Acetobacteraceae; genus JASHVB01. Next base: position 4,117 of record DATHNI010000003.1, on the reverse strand, counting down.
CGGAGCCGCTGCAGCCGGGTTCGACCCGTTGCGGTTCTTGCAGACAGTCGGCGCGCCGTGTGGCGGTGGCCGGAAACGAGCGCTGCGGGTGGTCTCACGGTCGTCTCAGAATCCCGATTCATGCGATGGTGTGCTGCGTTTCCGTGCCGGTCCCGTCAGGCGGCCTCGTCCAGATCCTCGCTGCCGAGGTCGTCCAGCATGATCAGCAGCTCGCTTGTGCCGCGGGCCAGAGCGTCGATCACCGCCGGATCGGCGGGGAACGTCACCTCGTGGAAACACGCCTTGTTCTGGGGCGTCACGCCGCCGTCGTGGCGGATCTGCGCCGCGGCGTCCAACGCGTATTCCGCGAAGGCCTCGGCCTTGGCGATCGCCTCGGGTGAGGGGGGCGGTGCGGACCCGGCTGGCACGGGCGGAGCCGCGGCCCGGGTAGTGGACGCGTGCGCCGGCGCGGCGGCTGCCGGTGCTGACGCCGGCTGTGGCGCTGCGGTTGTCGCCTGGACCGGCGGTGGTGCGGCTTGGCGTCCGGCGGATGGCGGCGGGGCAGCCGTCACCGCTGCCCGCGGAGTTGGAGCGTTCGTCACCGCTTCTGTCACTAGCCGCAGCTTTTGCTCTCGCGCCAGGATTTGCTTGGCCGCGCGTTCCTCGCGCAGCATGCTGTTCGCTTGGGCGCGGCAGCGGAACCGTTTTGCGAAGTCCTCGCGGTAAAGGCTGGCTTCGAACAGGCACTCCACGGCATGGGCGCCGCACAGCACGATTTGTACGGCGAGGCGCGCTTCGTAGGCGTCGCCGGGGCGCAGCGCCTGGAACGCCTCGATCGCGGTGCCGAGGCGGCGCTGGCGGTGTTCGGGCTTGTCGGAGACGGGCGGCGGCAGGGACTTGGCGAGTTCGTCGTAGTATTCGTGCGTGGCGGGGGTGGAGAGGGTGGACATTGGCGTGGCTCCCAGGGTGGTTGGTGGGGCGGACCTTGGGAGAGAGTGTAACTAATCTAACTAACAAATGTAAGTGGCTGGACACTCCGGCGCGGCGATAATTGTGCAATGCGGCCGGTGATTTGCCTGTCGCCCTCCCTCGGCGGTCCTCCGCCATTCTCCGCGATGAATGTTCGCTTACCAGACTGCGCGCGACCAGTGCGCGCCGGAGGTCAGGGCCGTGCCTGCCGCTCGTCGGCGAAATTCAACACGGAGGATGGCGGAGGTCCGCAGAGAGCCGCGGAGAAATTCTTTTCGCGGTCTTCAGGAGACCCAGTGGGTGATTCTCGCTGCTCGGGCACGAATTCCCACTATCCCGTCGTCGTCACCGCAGCGCCCGGCGGTTCGGTCCATCGGTGTGCATCGGTGGTTCCATTATTCTGCTTGGCGCGCCATCGGCTACACCGAGCAAGCGGAATGGAACCACCGATGCACACCGATGGACCGAGCCGCGGGACGGTTAGTTGGCCATCCGCTGGGTTTCGAGCCGCAGCTTGCCGAAATCTAGCAACAGGCAGACGCAAAGGGCTATCGCCTTCAGATAATTGATAGATTGTGCCGTGGGCGCGCACCTCAATGCCTTCGCTGGTTTCAGTGCCACTACAATGGTGCCCGCGACCAGTTTTCGCAATGACAGTGGAATTCGCGGTATTTCCAGCCACGATAAAACCGCTCTAGGTCGCGCGCAGATCGCTCGGCGAGGCGCCGAACGCCGCCTGGAAGGCGCGATAGAATCCGGACAGGCTGTTGAAACCGCAGGCAAAGGCGATGTCGGTGACCGGTCGGCTGCGATCGCTCAGCAATGTCGCGCGACACGACTCCAGGCGGCACTGCGTGATGTGGCGCGCCACGCTGGTCCCCGTTGGCTCGAACATTGCGTGGAGCGATCGCAGCGAGACGCCCAGTGCCGTGGCGACGCGTGCCGGGGTCAGCGAGGCATCAGCCAGGTGCAGTTCGATGTACTGTTTCGCCTGTGCCAGACGAGCCTCGCGCGGCGCGGCCGGTTGCCCGACATCCGCCGCGCCGAAGGCGATGCCGATCAGCCGGCATAGGTTGTCGACCACGCGATCGAGCGTATCGGGCGACATGCGGCTGGATTCTTGTCCCACAGCGTCGAGATAGGCCGTGAGCAATTTCCCAACCGCGTGGGTTGAGCTGAGTTTTTGCAGGATCGGCCGTCCGGATGCCGGCAGATAGGGCATCAGGGCGAGCTTCGGCAGCAGCCAGACATCGTGCGCATAGGCGGTGCCCAGCGGCCGCGTCTCGAATGGCAGGTCGAGGTCGGAAATGACAAGATCGCCAGGCGCTGTGGTGAATTCGTGTCCGGCGCGCCTGAACCAGGCACCCGGGCTCGCTTCGCGATAGATCGAGCAGGATTGCCGCGGGTGGCGGGAAATCTCTCGCATATGGCGGCCAACCCGGCAGGCGCCGACTTCCTTGTAGTTCACATGCAGCAGCGGTCCCATGGCGACGCGCGACACGTGAGCCTGGAACGGCACGGTCGGGTCGTCGCGCTCGGGTGTCAGGCCCAACGGCTCACAGCACGTTTCGCGCCAGAATGCGAAACGCTCGGATTCCGGGACGTCGTCGGTGGACACGTCGATGCGTGTGCCGGTGGGGCGTGTGCCGGTGGGGCGTGTGCCGTTGGGGCCGGTGCCGGTAGGGCATGTTGTCGTGGCGTACGTTGTCGTGGCTCCTCTCCGCACCGCAATGTGGCGCGCCGCGGTCGGGAATCGTTAGGCAATGCGTCCCAAATTCCTATGCACCAGGTGTCTCATCGGGTAAGATGCCTCATGAAATGTAACTAAATGTCGCCGCTTTCCGTTTCCGACCTGGCCGAATGGGGGAGAAACATGACCATGCCCAAACGGGAGCAGCCTGCCTTGCCGCCTGGGCGCTATTTCAAGGTGTCGACCGCCGTTGTCGCGCCTGGCGATCGCTGGGCGTTCTGGCGTGACACGGCGCTGGACCGGACCGACGCAGATTTTCCCGCGGATGGGCCGCCGCGTGGGTTCTCCGCGCAGGTGCGCGGCTATGTCGGCGTCACCGGCGAGTTGCGCGAGGGCCGGTCCGATGCCGTGATCATGCGGCGCAGCGCGGCGCGGTGCCGGCAGGATGGCATCGACGAGATCATGCTCAGCTTCCTCGTCAGCAGCGACGGGCCCGGCCAGTATCGCCGGGGCGACACGACGTTCAGCGTCCCGGTCGGCAGTGTTGCGGTGAACGATTCCGCGGTGCCGTTCACCGTCGCCATGCAACGGTATCGCTCGATCAATTACCGGCTGCCGCGCAGCGCGATCGCGTGCGCCATCGGCGGCGACCCGGGCATCCTCACCGGCCGGCTGTTGTCCGCTGCTCCGCTGAACCGGTTGTTGTGCAGCCACCTCACGCAGCTCGTCGATGCAATGGAGGAGATGGACGACCGCGAGCGGCAGGTCGCACTGGATGTCGCGACGGACTTCGCGCTGGCGGCGCTGCGGCTGGAAGCGCGCGGTGGCGTATGGGAGGACGGCGCGCATGCCAGCGGGCTGCGGCAGGCGGCGCGGCGGTTCATAGAAGGCAACCTGCACCGCCAGGACCTCAACCCCGACATGCTGGCGCGTGCGTTGCGTTGCTCTCGCACGCATCTGTATCGGCTGTTTGCCAGTCACGGCGAGACGGTGATGGGCTATGTGCGCGAGGTTCGCCTGGCACGCAGCCGGGCCATGCTGGCTGACGCGGCGAGCCGTCTGACGATCGGCGAGATCGCGCTGCACTGCGGCTTCGACGATCCGTCCACGTTCAGCCGGAGCTTTCGCGGCCGGTATGGCTGCCAGCCGGGCGAGCTGCGACGGGAGTCGCGCAACAACGCGCGGTGAAGCGGGTCGCCAGCAGTGATTCAGCGCATGCGGCGACGGTGGTGTTACGCGTTGGGTGCTGGCAACCAAAAGCGTCGCGTCTCTGGGGTAAGGGCCTGGGTCGAAATTACCACGTCATCGGTTGCGATCTCATCCGGAGTCGAGTGACGGCGAGATCGTATAATTCCATTCGCCATGGAATTTGTTGCACCTCAGATTGATGGCCTCGATCTCGTCGTCGCTGACGGTCACGCCCTTCGGGTAGAGGTTGTCATCGATGCGGCAGGCAACGCTCAACCCAGTCTTGGTGGT
>DATHNI010000002.1:0-3045 GCA_035486135.1 Acetobacteraceae bacterium | reverse complement strand
ACCAGTTGGGCGTCGGGATCAAGCGGCATCATGGTCTCCGGTTCCGCTTACTTCCCCTCCCCTTGAGGGAGGGGGTTGCGGGGAGGGGATCGTGCGGCACGGAACCCCTCCCCCCAACCCCCTCCCTCAAGGGGAGGGGGAGTATCCTTCCGAGTTTCATTCAGGGCGGGTTGGCCCGGGGACCGCTGCGCTCCTTGCAATGACAGTGTTACGGGGGTTCGACATGCCGGATGGAGGGGAATTGCTGCGGGCACGCTTCGGCGTCGACGTACCCGGGGCCGACGTGCCCGACGCAATAGCGCCATTGCTCGATCGCCGCGTCGTCCGGCGCTATCGCGACGAACCGGTGCCGGACTCGTTGCTCGATGCACTGCTGGCCGCGGCGCAATCGGCACCCGCGAAATCCGACCTGCAGCAATACTCGGTCGTCGTGATGCGCGACGCCGCACGCATCAAGCAGATCGCCGACTGGATCGGCACCATGGACTGGATCGCCACCGCGCCGGTGTTCCTGGTGTGGTGCGGCGACATGCGGCGCGGGAAACGCCTGTGCGAGATGCACGGGATGCCGCACGCCAACAACAATCTCGACACGTTCCTCAACACCGCGGTCGATTGCGCGCTCGCCATGGGACAGTTCATGGCCGCCGCGGAAGCGGTGGGCCTGGGCACCTGCCCGATCTCCTACGTGCGCAGCCATATCGAGCGCGTATCGCCGCTGCTCCACCTGCCGCCCGGGGTCTATCCGGTCGCGGGACTGAGTGTCGGCTGGCCGGTGTTCCGCCGCCCGGTGTCGATGCGCCTGCCCCCCTCGGTCGTCGTGCATCGCGAGCACTACGACGACAGTGCGATGGAATCCGAAGTGCGCGCCTACGACGAACGCCGCCGCGCGCGCGAACCGGTCGCCGCCGGAAGCCTGAAGAACAACGACGTCTATCCGCCCCGCGAAGGCGTGGGCTGGAGCGAGAACGTCGCCCGCCAACTCTCGGTGCCGGAACGCTTCGGTTTTGCCGCGTATCTCCGGACGCGAGGGTTCGAACTTGCCTGAGGACCACGCGCACCACGCCGACCTGATCGACCAGTCGGAGCCGCCGCGCCCCGGCGTAGTCCAGCCGCGGCATGCCGCCAGCCTGGTGGTGCTGCGCCGCGACGGGGGCGAACCGAGCGTGCTGATGGGCATGCGCGGCGCGAAGCATCGCTTCATGCCGAACCGCCTGGTGTATCCCGGCGGCGCGGTGGATCGCGCCGACCTGGGAGCGCCCTGCGCAACACCGTTGTCGCACCACACGGAACGGCTGCTGCGCAAGGCGGCCACAGAGCAATTGGCGCATGGCCTCGGCATGGCCGCGGCGCGCGAACTGGAGGAGGAGACCGGGTTGAGCCTGGGCTCGCCGCCGTTGCTCCACGGGTTGGAATACCTGATGCGCGCGGTGACGCCGGCCGCGAGCCCGATCCGCTTCAACGCGCGCTTCCTGTTGGTGCCGGAAGACGCGGTGTCCGGCACGCTGGGTGGCGACGGCGAACTGGACAACCTGCGATTTTACGGGTTGCAGGAGGCGCTCGCGCTGGATCTGGCGTTGCCGACGCGCCTGGTGCTGGAGCGCGTCGGCGTGTGGCTGGGCATGACCGAGGCGGAGCGAAAAGCGGTGACCCACGCGCCACTCCTGCGCGACCGCACGCCGCGGATGGAATGACCGCTGGTTGCCGGTTGGTTGTTGATAGCCAATTGGACCGAGAGGATTGTGCCGGATTGGGACTGTCAGTCGGGCCAATTTGCGGCTCCAACGCAGCCTCGCGATCATTGGCTCGCGACGATTGGAGAAATGTGCCCGCATGTCCGACGTGAACACCACAGCCCCGGCCGCATTCGAGGTCAATACCGTCAATCGTCTGCGCCGCCGGCATGAGCGCGGGCATTATGACAAGGCGACGGTGTACGCCATCCTCGATGCCGCGGTGATCTGCCACATCGCCTATGTGATCGATGGACGGCCGTTCTGCACGCCGACCGCGTTCTGGCGCGAGGGCGATCATCTGTACTGGCACGGATCATCCGCCAGCCGCGCCATCCGCCAGCAGGACGGGATGATGGTGTGCCTGACCGTGACGCATCTCGACGCGCTGGTGATGGCGCGATCCGGTTTCCATCACTCGGTGAATTATCGGTCGGTGATGGCCTGGGGCCATGCGCATGCGGTCACTGATCGGGCGGAAAAACTGAAGTTGATGGATAGCTTCATCGATCGCGTCTATCCCGGCCGCTCCGCGTTGATCCGTCAGCCAACGGAGCAGGAGTTGAAGGCGACCACGCTGATGGGCATGGCGATCGAGACGGCGTCGGGCAAGATTCGCAACACACATGTCTCCGACGACGAGGAGGACTACGCGTCGGTGCCGGCGTGGAGTGCGGTGTATCCGGTGACCCAGGTGCTGGGCGAGGCCTCGGAGTGTGCGCGCCAGTTGCCCGGTCTTGGACTTCCCGATGGCATGGCCGATTTCGTGCCTGGCACCACGCTGGATGCGCTGATGACGAAGACCTACCGCAAGACGTTCGGCGCTGAGTAATACCAGGCAGCATTATCATTGATACTCGGCGACGCCTGAACGTCATGCCGACGAAGGTCGGCATCCACGACTTTTTGCTGCGGCGTGCTGTGAAGGCGTGGATGGCGGGCCTTCGCCCGCCATGACGGAGGCGAACCGCGCAGGAGAGGTTACCGTATCGTCACCGGCAGGCTTGCCATCCCCCGCAGCGTGTTGTTGTAGCGTCGGCGCGGCTCGCCGGTGATCTCGATCGACGCCACCTTGCGGGCCAGCGCCGACAGCACGACCTCGCCTTCCAGTCGCGCCAGCACCGCCCCGACGCAACCATGGATGCCGGTGCCGAACCCGACATGCCCCGCATTGCGCCGCGTGATGTCGTAGTCGTCCGGCTGGTCCCACCGCCGCGGATCGCGGTTCGCGGCGCCGAGGAACATCAGCACTTTGCGCCCCGCCTCCACCGCTTCGCCGCCAATCTCCACGTCGCGCGTCGTGGTGCGGAAG
>DATHNI010000001.1:0-7793 GCA_035486135.1 Acetobacteraceae bacterium | reverse complement strand
ATCGTGCACCACGGCCTCAGCGAACTTGCTGATCAGTGTGACGTCGTTGCCCATCTGTGCCGTGGCGTCCACCGGATTGCGGGGCGCGCAGAACGGCACCAGGCCACGCAGGTATTGCTGCGTCGCTTCCGGCATCTCCGGCATCGCCAGGCCGACATCGCTGGCGACGTCGCTGATCAGCACGCCGGCGCCGCCGGACACCGTGATCACGCCCAGCGTGTTCATCACCGGGTAGATCTTCCGCGTCGCGGTGTGCGCGATGTCCAGCATCTCTTCCGAATTGCGCGCGCGCATCACGCCGAATTCGCGCATCACCGCTTCCGTCACCGCGTCGTCGCCGGCGATCGAGGCGGTATGCGACTTCGCCGCCTTGCCGCCGAGTTCGCTGCGTCCGACCTTCTGCATCACCACCGGCTTCCTCGCCGCCTTGGCGATTTCCAGCGCGGCGATCAGGTTCTGCGCTTCGCGGATGCCTTCGAGGTAGGTGGCGATCACGTCCACCTCGGGGTTTTCCGCCAGCCAGCCGATGCACTCGCCGACCGTCACGTCGGCCTCGTTGCCGGTCATGATGCAGAGCGACGCGCCGATGCCGCGGTTGCGCGCCAGGGTATAGAGATGCGTGCCGTAGGCGCCGGATTGTGAGGCGATGCCGATGCGGCCCAGCACCGGCCAGCCGGAATCGAACGACGACGAGAACGTCGCGTAGTACGACGTGCGCGCGTCGAACACGCCGAGGCAGTTCGGCCCCAGGATGCGCATGCCGTGCGCCCGGGCGACGGCGACCATCTGGCGCTGCACCTCGGCGCCCGCGTCATCGACTTCGGCGAAGCCGGCGGTGAACATCAGCGCCGCCTTGGTACCGCGCTTCGCGAGGTCCTCCACCGCCTGCGGGGCGATCTCGGCGCCGACCGCGACGATCGCCACGTCCGGCGTTTCCGGCAACGCGGCGACCGACGGGTAGGCTTGCAATCCCTGCACCTCGGCGCGGTTGGGATTCACCGGATAGATGGCGCCCTTGAAGTCCTGCGCTTTCAGGTAGGCGATCGGCCGCCCGCCGATACGCGTCGGATCGGACGATGCGCCGAGCACGGCGATCGACCGCGGCGACAACAAGGGCGTGAGGCCGGAAAAGCGCGAGGCTGCGTCGGGCATGGCGGTGGACATTCCCCCTGGTTGCGAGCCGGCTTCTGCCGGTTCGGTGATGACCGCAGTGTGACGGGGTGTCATGCGGCGGGCAAGTTCAGGACCCCACCTCACAAGAACAGACTCCCCCTCCCCTTGAGGGAGGGGGTTGGGGGGAGGGGTTCGTGTGGCCCGAGACCCCTCCCCCCAACCCCCTCCCTCAAGGGGAGGGGGAGTCTGTTCTTGTGAGGCGGCCAACGCGCTTGTCGCTCACCCCGAAGCGCATCTACCCTGGCACCCCGCCACGCTGGGAGAAGCCGACCATGACGCAGGCCCCAACCTTGATCATCCGCGACGGCACCATCGTGGACGGTTCGGGCGGCGATCCGTTCCAGGCCGACATCGCCATCGCCGATGGGCGCATCTCGGCCATCGGCCCGTCGCTGCCCAAGGGCGCCGAGGAGATCGATGCCAGGGGCAAGCTGGTCATGCCCGGCTTCATCGACGTGCACACGCATTACGACGCGCAGGTGACCTGGAGTTCCTCGCTGGCGCCCTCCTCGTGGAACGGTGTCACCACCGTGTTGCTCGGCAATTGCGGCGTCGGCTTCGCACCTTGCCATGCAGAGCAACGCGACATGCTGGTGGAGTTGATGGAAGGCGTCGAGGACATCCCCGAGGTCGTGCTGACCGAAGGCCTGCCGTGGAACTGGCACAGCTTTCCGGACTACCTCGACGCACTCGAGGCGCGGCACTACGATATCGACATTGCCGCACAGGTGCCACACGCGGCGCTGCGCGTCTATGTCATGGGCCAGCGCGGCGCCGATCGCGAGCCGGCGACGGAACATGATCGCCGGCAGATGGCGGCGCTGACCGAGGCGGGAATCCGCGCCGGCGCGCTCGGCTTTTCCACGTCGCGCACCTTGAACCATCGCACCCTGGACGGCCGCCATATCCCGACGCTGAATGCCGAGGCCGCCGAACTGTCGGCGATCGCGCAGGCCATGCGATCGGCCGGTGCGGGTTGGCTGCAGATCGTCTCCGATTTCGACGACGAGGATCAGGAGTTCGGCCTGTTCCGCCACCTCGCGGAAGAATCGGGACGGCCGGTGACGCTGACGCTGCTGCAATCCGACACCAGGCCCGAGGGATGGCGCGCCCTGCTGGATCGGATTGCGGAAGCGAACGCGGCGGGCCTGCGCATCACGGGACAGGTCCGCTCGCGCCCGACCAGCGTCTTGCTGGGGTTTGAACTGTCGCAGAATCCGTTCAGCGGGCGGCCCAGCTACAAGAAGATCGCCCAGCTTCCATTTGCCGAGCGGATACGGCACCTGCGCGATCCTGCCTTCCGCGCGGCCCTGCTGGCGGAAGCGTTCGAAGGCGGCCGCCGTGAGCAACGCGTGCAGCGCTGGGATCGCATGTTCCCGCTGGGCGATCCGCCCAACTACGAACCGGCGCCGGAGCAAAGCATCGCCGCGCAGGCTATGCGCGAGAATCGTTCGCCCGGCGAGGTCGCCTACGATCTGCTGATGCAGCGCGACGGCAAGGCCATTCTCTACCTGCCGGTGACGAACTATGCGGCAGGCAACCTGGACGTGGTGCGCGAGATGATCGCACACCCCGATACGTTGCTCGGCCTGGGCGACGGCGGCGCGCATGTCGGCGTCATGTGCGACGCGACCTCGACCAGCTACACGCTGACCCACTGGACCCGCGACCGAAGCCGCGGCGAGTTGTTCCCCGTGGCCTGGGCCGTCAAGCGCCTCAGCAGTGACAACGCGGCGGCGATCGGCCTGCACGACCGAGGGCTGCTGCGCGCCGGCATGAAAGCCGACCTGAACGTGATCGACTACGATCGCCTGATGTTGCGGCCTCCGGAGATCACCTACGACCTGCCGGCCGGCGGCAAGCGCCTGGTGCAGCGGACCGAGGGCATCGACGCGACGGTGGTGTCCGGCGCCGTGGTATATCGCGACGGAGCGGCGACCGGCGCTTTGCCGGGACGCCTGGTGCGCGGACCACAGGCGCGGTAGGCACGCAGCACGCCCATGTCATTGCGCAGCACACCCGTGTCGTTGCGCAGCACACCCGTGTCATTGCGAGAAGCGAAGCGCCGAAGCAATCGCCCGCCTGACGAGCCGCCGATGGTTCATCGGGCGGGGGATTGCTTCCCCGGGTCAAGCCCGGGGACCGCAACGCTCCTCGCAATGACAGGTATTGCAGGAGGACACCGCGTATGGGACCGAAACTGGTCGAGTATCTGCTGTACGAGCCGGACGACACCGGCATCCTGTGGATCAAATTCAACCGGCCGGAGCGGATGAACGCGCTGATCGGATCGTCGGAAGAGAACGGCACGGTCGCCAAGGTCGGTGAGTATATGCGCGCCGGCGACGACGATCCCAGTGTGCGCGTCATCGTGCTGACCGGCGTCGGCCGCGGCTTCTGTTCCGGCGCCAATCTCGGATCGCGTGCGGCCGCGGATGTGACCGGCGAGAATTTCCCCGGCAATCGCAGTCCGCACGAAGGGCCGGATGGCGCCCGGCAGCATTTCTTTCACGGCTTCACCAAGCTGCACCGCGACATCTCGCTGATCCGCAAGCCGACCATTGCGATGATCAACGGGGCGGCGGTCGGCTCCGGCATGGACATGGCACTGCACTGCGACATCCGCATCGGCTGCGAGAAGACCCGCTTCATCGCCTATCATAATGCGGGGCAGATCATCGAGAATGGCGGTTCGTATTATCTGCCGAAGATGGTCGGGCTCGGGCGGGCTCTTGAGTTCGCCTATACCGGCGAACTGAACGCTGACCGCGCCTATCAATGGGGCATGTTGAACCATCTGGTGCCGTCGGAAGATCTCGAGACGTTCACACGGGAATTTTGCGCGCAGATGATGCGGATTCCGCCGCTCGTGCAGTGGGTGAGCAAGCGGGTGATGCGCGCTGCGCTGGACAGCACGCTGGAGACGACGATGGTGCTGACTTCCAACGCCGGCGGGATCTTGCATAATTCCGAGGATGCCGTCGAAGCGCGCCGCGCTTTCGTCGAGAAGCGCAAGGGGACGTTCAAGGGGCGCTGACGGACGCGCTATGTGACGGCGCGGGGTTGCGGTTGCACGGGATTGGATGCACCCGTTGCGCTTCGAGATTCCCCCCGCTGTTCGTGGCGGCCGCGGCTGACAAAAAGCAAGCTGTTGTGTTTCAACCGCTTGCTTTATCGCCAACTTCTCCGGCCGCGGATTGCTGGGTCATTTCGATCGCCTGCGAGCGCGATGGACCCATGGCAAACACTTCCCGAACCTCAATATGCACCAGATGTCGAGGTTTCTGACCGGCAAGCCGTCCGCTAGCCGCGTTGCATCGCCAGCAGATCGAGCGGCGCCGGCTCCGGTACGCCAAGGATCGTCAGCGCGGCATGCGCCTGCCCGCGATGATGCGTCTGGTGGTTGAAGAAATGCGCCAGCGTGTCGCAGCGCCGCTGGGTGTAGGCCTTGCCCGCCATCGTGCGATAGGTGAAGTCCGCCAGGAAATCCGCGTCCGCCAGTCCTCCGACGAAACGAATGATCCGCGCGTCCTCCACCTCGCGCGCCTCGCGCAGCGCGTCGAAATCCTCATAGGGGATCTCGTCCAGCCGCGCCGGTTCCGGCCCCTCCCCGGTGAGACGGCGCAGCCAGACGCGATCCGCTACGACGAGATGGTTCAAGGTGCCGTGCAGGCTGTGAAAGAACAGCCCGAGGTCACGACGCCGGGCCTCGTCCGGCAGGCGCGCCGCCTCGTCATACAGGCGCCGATTGGCCCAGCGGTTATAAGCGGCGAATTGCTCATAGTGCGGCTTCCACATGCCACGGCCTCCGACTTGTTATGCCACCACAACCGCTAGGCGTCGGGTCCGCGGCGACGAATGTTCTCGTAGGGTGTGCCGTCACGATGGGTGTAGGCGGCAGGCTTGCCCCCGGCGGGAGCCAGCATGTCGATGCCGGGGTAATCGGCAGCGTCGCCGGCAACCCGCGTGCCGACCTCCAGCACCAGAGCATCGGCGCCCGAGCGGTTCTGCAGGCAGTGCCCGTTGCGATCGCCCGCCTTGAACCCGGCCGCATCGCCGCTCCGCAACGTCTCCTCGCCCGCATCCGTCACCAGCACCACCTCGCCCGCCAGCACGTAGACGAACTCATCGCCCTCGGTGTGCCAATGGCGCTGGCTGGACCATGCGCCCGGCGGCAGTCGCAACAAGTTGACGCCGAACTGAGTGAGCCCGGCGGAATCGCCCAGCCTGCGGCGCTCCCGCGCGCGGCACGGGACGTCGAACGGCGATGGATAGAGCGTGCCGATGACCGGCTTCAGCAGCGCGGGATCGATGCGTTTCGTCATGCCACTCTCCTTGTGGAACGGTCAGTAGGGCATCCCGTCCTTATGGGCGAACTGCCATTTTCCGTCACCACCCATGACGGCCTCGATGTCGTCTGATGGGTAGTCCACCGTGTCGCCCGGCAAGCGGTCGCCCACTTCAAGGATCAGGCAGTCCCGCGCGGTGCGGTTCTCCAGGTGGTGCGCCGTGCCGCCGGCGGCGAAGCCGGCGACCATGCCGGGACGAAGCTGCGTCTCGCCGGCGCCGGTGAACAGGGTCGGCTCACCGGCCAGCACGTAGATGAACTCGTCCTGCACCGAATGGCGGTGATGCAGCGCCGACACCGCGCCCGGTCGCAGGCAGGTCAGGTTGACGCCGAAGCTGCGCAGCCCGAACAAATCGCCCAACGGCTGCTTGATGCGGCCCGCCATGCGAGAGGCGAAGGGTTCGGGGTAATTGCTCTGTCTGATCCGAGGCGGTGCGTCGGCCGCCACCAGGGCGGCGGGATGATCGGTCACGGCTTTGCCCTCCTGACGATAGTGACCCCGGCTCACGATCCTGGCGCAATGCCGGGTGCAGCGGTAGTGAGATCGCGCCGCGCCATGGTGAGGTTTTCTCATGTCCATCCCGTCCCTGCGGGCGTTGCGCGCGTTCGCCGAGGTCGCCCGCGCCGGCAGCCTTGCCGAGGCGGCCCGCAGCCTCCATGTGTCCCCGTCCGCGGTGTCGCATCTGCTGCGCGACCTGGAGGCCGCGCTCGGTATCGCGCTGTTCGCCGGCCGCGGACCGGGTGCGCCGCTCAGCGAACCGGGCGCACGGTTGGCCCGCCGGCTGGGCGGCGCGTTCGATGCGATCGACCTTGCGGTGGACGAGGCACGCCATCGCAGCGGCGACGTGCGGGTGTCGGCGCTGACCAGCTTCTCAACGTTATGGCTGGTGCCCCGGCTGGCCCGCTTCCAGACACAGCATCCGGACGTGCGGTTGCTGCTGGCGACCGGCACGCGGCCGGTGGACCTGGCCGCCGAGCCGTTCGAGTGCGCGATCCGCTATGGGCTTGGCGTGTGGCCGGGCCTCGCCGCGACCCTGCTGTTCCGCGAGCGCCCAGTGGTCGTGGCCAATCCGCGGACGCTGGCAGAGCACGGCTCGGTGGCGACTCTGCCGCGGCTGGCGGCCCGCTCGCGGGAAGCGGACTGGCCGCTGGTGGCCACCGCGCTGGGCCTGGCCGACAGCGTCCCGGTGCTGACCTTCGAGACGCGCGCCCTCGCGGTGCAGGCAGCGATCGCCGGGATCGGCGCGACGGTGGTGGACCGGCATCTGGTCGCCGGCCTGTTGGCGACCGGCATGCTGGCCGAAGTGGCGCCGGAGCCACCACTGGACCGGAAGGAAGGGCACTACTTCGTCGCGCTGCCCGAGGCGCTGCGCGACCGGCATGTGCGGGCGTTCCGGGATTGGCTGGTGGCGGAGGTGGGAGGGCGACGCGAGACCCAAGCGCAAGATGTGCGCCGAACCACTCAAGCGAGCCCGAGATAGTTCATCGGTGACAGGATCGGAATTCTCCGCCAGGGATGCATCGATAGAAGGTGACGCACATCACTGCTGATCATGACGTCCGCTCCTCCCGCAGCAGCCAGTGCGAGGTACTTGTCGTCCTTCGGGTCACGACATTCGCGCACCTCTTTCGTAGGTTCGATTCTCTCCGCGGCAACCAATGCGATGTCGAGTATGCGACGGCGGCGTTCGACAGATACGAACCGATCGAACTTCGACCGGAAGATGATCTCGCGGTATTCGTCTTCGACCGCCTGCGACAGAATTAGCCGGTTAGGACGCCGTACGGCCCGCAGAAGCGCACGTTCGGGAATGCTGTCGGCTTTGATGGCTGTGGAAACAAAGGTGGAAGCGTCCAGGACTACGATCAAGCGGATCGCTCTGCCCGCCACGCCGCAAGTTCTGAGTCGACATCCGCGTCCGTCAGCCCGTTGGCGCGCGCTTCCCACTTCGCGTCGGCGATTGCCTCCGCCAGCGCGTCGCTCACCCGTCCATCCTTGAGCAGGCTGCTGAGGTAGCGGCCTGCTGCCTCACGTCGGGCTGGACTGTCAAAGGCTTTGGCGACCTCGGCATCAACCGGGATGGTCACGTCGACCGTGTTATCCGTTCTCGCCGCCTGCTGGGCGTATATAGACATTCGGGCGGGAATGGCACCTGTGCCGGATCGCCTGAACGCCGCAGCACTGCCTCCCGCCGCGCCTAACGTTCTCACGTAACGTTGATCTGCTCAGCGCGCTGGGAAATCGTTCGACTGTCGCCACGAACCGCGCCGC